>JBIQIB010000021.1:6615-32505 GCA_044508265.1 Acidobacteriota bacterium | reverse complement strand
ACGGCTCCCCGAGCCGTCCACTCATCGATCCCGTCATCCGAGCAGCGACCCGTCGAACGGCTCCGGCAGCAGCTCGCTCATCCGGTAGCGTGCTTCGCCCCCCGCGTCGCTCACGCACGCCACGGGCACGTCGCCGCAGAACTCCCACAGCAGCTGCCGGCACGCCCCGCAGGGTGGCGTCGGCCTGTCGCCGGCCGACCCGGCAACGGCCACGCCCGCGAAGTCGCCCGGGCGCGCGCCCTGCGCGACGGCGGTGAAGAGCGCCACGCGCTCCGCGCACATCGTCAGGCCGTAGGTCGCGTTCTCGACGTTGACGCCCGTCACGATGCTGCCGTCGCGGAGGCGAAGCGCCGCGCCGACGGCAAAGCCGGAGAAGGGCGCGTAGGCGCGCGCGCGCGCCTCGCGCGCGGCGGCGATCAGCGCGTCGTCGCCAGGCAGCGGCGTGCCGCTCACGACGCCTCCGGCAGGCGCGCGATGAAGGCGTCGAGCAGCGCGATGAACTGGCCGCGCACCCTTGCCGCGACGTCCATCACGTCGTCGTGCCGGAGCGGGGCCGCCACGACGCCCGCCGCCGGGTTGGTGATGCAGGAGAGCCCCGCGACGCGCAGGCCCATGTGGCGCGCGGCAATGGCTTCGGGCACCGTCGACATGCCGACCGCGTTGGCGCCGAGCGCGCGGAAGGCACGAATCTCGGCCGGCGTCTCGTAGCTCGGGCCAAGGACGCCGATGTAGACGCCGTGCGTCAGCGGCACCTCGACGTCCTCGGCGGCAGCGTCGAGCGCCGCGCGCAGCGCCGGGTCATAGAGCGTCGTCATGTCGGGGAAGCGCTCGCCGAGCTGTGGGTCGTGCGGTCCGACGAGCGGGTTGACGCCCGTCATGTTGATGTGGTCGTCAATGGCCATCAGCGCCCCCGTCGCGAACCCCGGGTCGATGCCGCCGGCCGCATTCGTCAGCAGGAGGTAACGCACGCCCCAGCGGGCCATGGCGCGGACGCCGAACACGACGTCGGCCACCGGATGGCCTTCGTACAGGTGCACGCGTCCCGACAGCGCCGCCACGCGCGTACCCGTGCGGTGCACGCCGACGACAAGACGCCCGGCATGCCCGATCACGGCGGATGCCGGCCAGTGGGGGATCATCTCGTACGGCAGCACACGCGGCGAGTCGAGCGTGTCGGCAAACGGCCCGAGTCCGGAGCCGAGCACGATGGCCAGCGGCGGAGCGGGGCCAGCCTGAGCCCGCAGCACGCGAACGGCGTCGTCGAGATCGGTGAGCATCGACATGGTGGTCTTCGTGTGTCGCTGCCTCAGAGGAGCATCGCTGCGAGCGACGCGTTGATCAGCGTCGCGACGAAGCCGCCCAGCAGGGCGCGTCCGCCGAGGCGCGCCAGATCGCCACGACGCGAAGGCGCCATCCCGCCGAGCCCGCCCAGCATGATGCCGATCGAGCCGAAGTTGGCAAAGCCGGTGAGCGCAAACGTCGCCAGGCTGTACGAACGCGGGTCGATCTGGTCCCGGTACTCGGAGGTGAGCTTCACGTAGGCGACGAACTCGTTGGCGACGAGCTTGGTGCCGAGCAGGTCGGCAACCGCCGGCACGTCGGCGGGACGCACGCCCATCAGCACCGCGACCGGGCTGAACACCCAGCCGAACACGCGGGCCAGCGTCAACTCGTCGTGCACCAGCGACAGCATGCCGTCGAAGAACGCGATGAACGCGAGGAACGCAATCAGCATCGCGGCGATGTTGATCGCGAGGTAGGTGCCTTCGGAGGCGCCCGTCGCCACGGCGTCCACGATGTTGGCCGACTTCGTCTCGACCTCGACGCGCACCTCGCCGCGCGTGACGGGTTCTCCGGTTTCGGGCAGCAGGATCTTCGACAGGTACAGGCCGCAGGGCGCGGCCATGACGCTCGTCGTGAGGATGGCGATGGGGTCGGCGCCGAGCGCGATGTACACGGCCATGACCCCGCCCGAGATGGTGGCCATGCCGCCCACCATCATCGCGAGCAGCTCCGAGCGCGTCATGAGGGGGATGTACGGCTTGACGATGATGGGCGCTTCGGTCTGGCCCATGAAGACGTTGGCTGCCGCCGACAGCGTCTCGGCCCCGCTGGTGCCGAGCAGGCGCATCATCGCGCGGGCCATGAGCCGCACCACCCACTGCAGGATGCCGAGGTGGTAGAGCGCCGTGAACACGGCCGAGATGAAGATCACCGTCGGCAGCGCGACGAAGGCAAAGACGAACCCGTTGGGCCCGCCGAAGACCTCGGACATCGCCTGCTGATTGGCGAGCACGCCGAACACGAACTGCGCGCCGGCGCTGCTGAACTCGAGGAAGCGCGCCACCATGCCGGCAATGGCGCTGAAGAGGGCGTAGCCGGGCCGGACGCCGCCGATGTCCAGCCTCAGGATGAAGAGGGCCAGCAGCACCTGCAGCGTGAACCCTGCACCGACGGTGCGCCAGTTCACCGCACGCAGGTTCGTCGAGCACGCGGCGATGACGCACAGGAAGGCCAGCACGCCGATGCCGGACTGCACGCGCAGGCCGAGCCACGATCCAGCGGCGTAGCTCGCAGCGGTCAGCACCACCGTCGCGGCGAGCAACCCGACGCGCCACGCGACAGGCGTGAGCGTGACGACCGGCGCGGACGGGGCCGGCGGCGGAGGCGAGGGCGTTTCGTCGCTCATGACGCGGCGGCCCCGAAACGTGCCAGGACGGGCGGACGGACGGCCGGAGGCGCCGCGCCGATCTGCACGGCCCGCGTGAGCAGCGGCCATGCCGCGTCACAACGGGCGCGGTCGCGCGCGTGCACCTCGAGGACCGGGGCTCCCCGCTCGACGGCGCTTCCGATCGGCGCCCTGACGATCACGCCCACGGACGGATCGATCACGTCGTCGATACGCGCACGACCTGCGCCGAGCTGCACGGCCGCGTGGCCGATCAGACCGGCGTCCAGCGCCGCGACGAAGCCGTCCGCCGGCGCTTCCACGATCACGACGTCGGGCGCCGCGGGCAGACGTTCCGGCTCGTCGACGACGGCCGGATCGCCGCCCTGCCGTTCGACGACGCGGCGGAACACCTCGAGCGCCGAGCCGTCACGCAGGGTCTGCCGCACCAGCTCGCGGCCGTCCGCCACCGACGCCGCGCGGCCGCCGAGGTGCACCATCAGCGCCGCGAGCTCGACGCACAGCGCGACGAGGTCGTCCGGGCCGCCACCCCGCAGGACGTCGAGGCACTCGCGCACCTCGAGGGCGTTGCCGACGGCCCGGCCGAGCGGCGCGTCCATCGGCGTCAGCAGCGCTCCGCACGTGAGGCCCGAGGCTTCGGCGAGTGCGACGAGCGCCTCGGCGAGCTCGCGGGCCTTCGCCTCGTCCGGCATGAACGCGCCTGCGCCCGTCTTGACGTCGAGCACGAGCGCGTCGATTCCTTCGGCGATCTTCTTGCTGAGGATGGACGCGCAGATGAGCGGCAGGCTCTCGACCGTTGCCGTCACGTCGCGCAGGGCGTAGAGCCGGCGGTCAGCCGGCGCCACCTCGTCGGTCTGCCCGATGAGGGCGCACCCGATGTCGGCGACCTGCGCGCGGAACTCGCCGATCGTCAGCGCGGTGCGGAAGCCGGGAATCGCCTCCAGCTTGTCGAGCGTTCCACCCGTGTGGCCGAGCCCGCGGCCCGACATCATCGGCACCGGCACGCCACAGGCGGCGGCCATGGGCGCGATGACGAGCGACGTCTTGTCGCCGACCCCGCCCGTGCTGTGCTTGTCGACCTTCGTGCCGGGGACGTGCGACAGGTCGACCCGCACGCCGGAGTCGACCATCGCGTGCGTGAGCATCGCGGTTTCGTCGGCAGTCAACCCGCGCAGCCATACCGCCATGAGCCAGGCGGAGAGCTGGTAGTCGGGCACCGATCCGTCGGCGGCGCCGCGCACCATCAGGCCGATCTCGTCACGGGAGAGCGCCCGGCCGTCACGTGTGGCGCGAATGATGTCGACCGCCCGCATGAGTGGCCGTCAGTATACTGGCAGGACCGTTGATGAACCGTGCCCTCCTCCTGCCGTTTGCCGGCGTCGTGATCGCCGGGCTCGTCATCGCCGGATGGTCGACGCCCGTGGCCTCGCCGGCCGACACGGTGCTGGTGAACGGGACGATCTACACCGTGGACCCTGGCCGTCCGCAGGTGCAGGCGCTGGCCATCCGTCGCGGCCGGCTGCTGGTGCTCGGCAGCGACGACGACGTGCTTGCCTCTCGCGGACCCGAGACGACGGTCATCGACCTCGGCGGACGCGCGGTGGTGCCGGGACTGCACGACGCGCACGGCCACGTCGCCGGGCTCGGCCAGAGCCTCGAGGTGCTCGACCTGCGGCGGACGCGCGACGTGCGCGAGCTCGCGGCGCGCGTCGCGGCGCGTGCAGCCGAGACGCCCGCCGGCACCTGGATCGTGGGTCGAGGCTGGGATCAGAACACGTGGCCCGGCGCGGCGTGGCCGACGGCCGCCGACCTCGACGCCGTCACGCCCGATCATCCCGTGCTCCTGACGCGCGTGGACGGCCATGCCGCGCTCGTCAACACGCGTGCGATCGAGGCGGCGGGCATCACGGCCGACACGCCCGATCCCGAGGGCGGACGCGTGATCCGCGGCGCCGACGGCGGCCCCACCGGCGTGCTCGTCGATGCCGCCGTGTCGCTCGTCTCGCGGCACGTCCCGCCGCCGACGCCCGAGGCCATCCGCCGGCGCGTGGCGCTGGCCGACGCAACGATGGCGCGGCTCGGCATCACGACGGTGCACGACGCTGGTGTGCCCCTGTCGACCGTGCGCCTCTACCGCGCCATGGCCGACGAGGGCGCGCTCTCGACGAGGATCTACGCGATGCTGCCCGCGTCGGCGCTGAAGGACGGCGTCCTGCCGCCGCCGCTCATCGGCTACGCCACCCACCAGCTGAACGTGCGGGCGGTGAAGCTCGTGGCCGACGGGGCCCTCGGCTCGCGAGGCGCCCACCTGCTGGCGCCGTATGCCGACGACCCGTCGACGAGCGGCCTGGCCGTCACGCCGGCCGGCGAGCTCTACGAGCAGGTGCTGGCGGCCGTGCGCGCCGGATATCAACCGGCGGTGCACGCCATCGGCGACCGCGCCAACCGGACGCTGCTCGACGTCTTCGAGCGCGTCCAGCGGGAGGTACCCGCGAGCCGGCAGCTGCGCATGCGCAACGAGCACGCGCAGATCCTTCACCCCGACGACATCCCGCGCTTCGCCGCGCTCGACGTCATCGCGTCGATGCAGCCCACGCACGCGACGTCAGACATGGGCTGGGTGCCCGCGCGCCTCGGCGAGACGCGGACGCGCGGCGCCTACGTGTGGCAGACGCTGCTCGAGTCGGGGGCGCGCGTGGCGGCCGGTTCGGACTTCCCTGTGGAGGACCCGGACCCCATGCTGGGCTTCTACGCGGCCGTGACGCGCCAGCGCCCCGACGGGCAGCCCGAGGGAGGCTGGATGCCGGCCGAGCGGATGACGCGCGAACAGGCGCTGCGCAGCTTCACGTCGGAGGCGGCCTACGCCGCGCATCTCGAAGCGGATCTCGGCATGCTGCGCGCCGGCACGCTCGCGGACCTCGTGGTGCTCTCGCGCGACATCATGCGGATCCCGGCCGGCGCGATCCCGGGCACGCGGGCCGTCCTCACGATGGTGGGCGGACGGATCGTTCATCGCGATGGGCTCTGACGCGACGCGTGCGCTGGTGCTCGGCGCAGCCACGCTGACGGCGGCCCTGTCGTGGCTGGCCGCCCAGACGGTGAGGGTGCCGGTCCGGCATCCCTCGCGCCTCGTCGCGGAGTTGCGTCTCGCGCAGGCCGCCGCGGTGATGCTCGCGTTCTCGGCCGCGCTGCTGGCCGGGCTCTCCGCGGCGCACGGCGAGGTGCCCGGGGCCGGACTCGACATGGCGTTTGCCGTCGTCTGGTGCGGGCTCGCCCTCATGACGCTCGTGCGCGACGCCTCGGCCGCCCTGGGCTGGCTCGCGGCCGCGTTTGCCGGCCGCGCCGTGCTCGACCTGCTCCACCTGCCGGGATGGCTGCCCGGGCCCGTCCCGGCGCCCTATCTCATCGTCAGTGCGATCGTGAACGTCGTGGCCGGCGCCTGCTGCGCCGTGCCGCTGGTGCAGCGCCGTCATTCATGATGCAATGCACCCGGTTTTTCGACGGGAAGTCCTCCCCTCTTCTCCAGGAGTTACGTGCATGTCGTTGTCAGTTTCACGCCGCCGGTTCCTGCAGGGGCTCGGCGTTGCTGCCGTGGCCGCTCCGCTCGGCCCCACCGCGTTCGCCCAGGCGCGCAAGATCCGCCACGCGAGCTTCGGCGCCGCAGGCATGGCGCTCTCGGACATCCGCGGCTTCAGCAGCCATCCGGCCTTCGACCTCGTGGCCGTCGCCGACACGGACCTGTCGCGGACGGAAGGCGTCAAGAAGCTCTTCCCCAACGTCAAGGTGTACCAGGACTGGCGCGAGCTGCTGCGCGTGGAGGGCCCGACGCTCGACTCGGTGAACGTCTCGACGCCCGACCACATGCACGCGCCGATCGCGCTGGCGGCGATGGCGATGGACAAGCACGTCTACCTGCAGAAGCCGATGGCGCTGACGGTCCGCGAAACGCGGAAGCTGGCGCAGGTGGCGCGCGAGCGGCAGCTCGTCACGCAGATGGGCATCCAGACGTCCTCGCATCCCACACAGCGTGCGACGGAGGCGATGATCCGCACCGGCGTCATCGGCAAGGTGCGCGAGGTGCACACCTTCTGCAACAAGACGTGGGGCGACGCCAACCCGCTGCCCGACCGCAGGGATCCGATCCCGGAGACGCTCGACTGGGACGGCTGGCTGGGCGTCGGCGAGAAGCGCCCCTACATCCAGGACGCCTACCATCCGGGCAACTGGCGGAAGCGGGTCGGCTTCGGCACGGGGACGCTCGGCGACATGGGCTGCCACATCTTCAGCCCGCCGATGCGCGCGCTCGGTCTGCACATCCCGACGCAGATCACGTCGTTCGGGCCGGCCGGCGTCCACGACAACTGGCCGATCCAGTCGCGCATCCAGTACACCTTTCCCGGGACGCCGCTGACCGCAGGCGACACGCTGGACTTCTGGTGGTACGACGGCGAGGAGCCGGTGCCCGCCGAGGTGATCGACCAGGTGGGTGGGAAGCGTCCGCCGTCCGGCTCGGTGTTCATCGGCACCGAAGGCGCGCTGCTGCTGCCGCACATCGGCGAGCCGACGCTGCATCCCGCCAGCAAGTACGAGCGCCACGCCATGCCGACGCTCGAGGAGCGCAACCACTGGGGCGAGTTCCTCGACGCCGTCCTCGTGGGCAAGGGCGCCACCTGCTCGGCCGGCTTCGACTACGCGCAGCTGGTGACCGAGGTCGTGCTGCTCGGCACGATCGCGTCGCACTTCCCTGGTGAGTCGCTCGCCTACGATCCGGCGACGATGCGCTTCCCGTCGCACCGCAAGGCGAGCGAGTGGATCTCGCGCACGTATCGCAAGCAGTACCTGCTGACGAGCATCTGAAAGCGGCGGGGCCCGGACGGGCCCCGCGGTCCCTGCGCCCTGGAGGCATCGTGCATCGAGTGCTGTTGACGATCGTCGCGCTGGTCGTGGCCTGTGCCGGGCTCGGGCTTTCCGCGCAGCCGGCGGCGCCCACCCGGGTGATTCGCGCCGACCTGCTGGAAGCCCTGCGTGTGGCGGCACGCACCGGCGCCACGCACCTGCCGGGGCGGGTGCTCGTGAAGTTCCGCGACGGCCTGCCGACCGCCGCCCAGACGGCTGCCGTGACGGCGACGCTCCCGGCCGGCCGCCTGCGTCAGCCGCAGCGCGCCGTCGACTTCCGGATGATCGACATCCCGGTGGACGCCGACGCCCGTGCGGCGGCGCGTGCCCTCGCGGCGCGCCCCGAGGTGGAGTACGCGGAGCCGGACCACTTCCATGCGATGTCGTTCACGCCGGGGGACCCCGGCTACGCACGGCAGTGGAACATGCGGCTGCTCGACATGGAGCGCGCCTGGTCCATCAACGAAGGCGCCCGCGACGTCGTCGTCGCGGTGCTCGATTCGGGGCTCGCGATGGCCAGCGACGTCCTGGTCTTTCCGCGGTTCTTCGCGGGCCGGCTGACGGCGGTGGCCGTGCCGTTCGCGCCGGCCACCGACATCGCCACGCCCGGGCGGCTCGTCGCGCCGTACGACTTCTTCTACGAGGACGACCTGCCGTACGACATGGACGGCCACGGCACGCACGTCGCCGGCACCGCGCTGCAGCGCGCCAACGCCGAGAGCGGCGTGGGCATGGCGTTCAACGCGCGCGTGATGCCGCTCAAGGTCTGCCTCGGCCCGTGGGAGCTGCTGTTCGCGCTGGCGCAGGACGGTGTGTCCACGCTGCCACCGTCGCTGTCCAACGGCGTGTGCCTGACGTCGGAGGAGGCGCGCGCGGTGCGCTACGCGGCCGACAACGGCGCGCGCGTCCTCAACATGAGTTTCGGCGGCACGGAGCCGAACGCCGTCCTGCGGTCAGCGCTCGAGTACGCGGTGTCGCGGGGCGCGTTCGTCGCCATCGCGGCGGGCAACGAGTACGAGGACGGCAACCCGGAGAACTACCCGGCCGCCTACGCCCGCGACATCGCCGGCGTCATGGCGGTAGGCGCCGTGGGGCGCGACCAGGTGCGTGCGCCCTACTCGTCGACAGGCTCGTACGTCGAGATCGTCGCGCCAGGCGGCAACGGCGACGAAGGCGGCCGCGACGGACTCATCTGGCAGCAGACCTATACGTTCAGCTCGACACGCCTCGGCCAGGAGGCACCCCGCTTCGACGTGCTGGATGACGAGCCGCTGCAGGGCACGTCGATGGCGGCGCCGCACGTCGCGGGCTTCGCGGCCCTGCTCTACTCCCAGGGCATCACCAACCCTGCGGCCGTCGAGGCCGCCATCCGGCACTTCGCGCGCAAGCGCGGCACGGCGGTGCGCGACGACGAGTACGGGTTCGGCCTGATCGACCCGCCGGCGACGCTGCGCGGCCTGGGGATCATGCGATGAGGCGATGGATTCCGGCGGTACTGGCGCTCTGCACCCTTGCGATGGCGCCGGGCCTGGCCCTGGCCCAGGACGCCGACACTGCCGCCGAGCAGCCGCCGCGCAGGCCGGTGCGGGTGGCCCCGGATCGCATCGCGAGACCGGAGCCGATGGTGCGCGCGCGGCTGTCCGGGCACGTGGGCTTCACGTCCTTCACGGCCAGCGACAGCTTCGAAGCGGTGCTCGACACGAGCAGCGGCCCGACCTATGGCGGCGGAGGCGGCCTGCTCATCGGTCGGCACCTGTTCGTGGACGTGCAGGTGTCGCGCTTCTCGGCTGACGGCGAGCGCGTCTTCGTCACCGACGACCTCGAGGTGTTCCCGCTCGGGATCCCGACGACCGTCAGCGTGACGCCCGTGGACGTCAGCGCCGGCTGGCGGTTCGTGCCCGGCCCGCCCCGCGCGGGCGCGCCACCCCGACGGGGCTTCCGGCCGATCCCCTTCGCCGGTGGCGGCCTGGGCGTCGTGCAGTACCGCGAGACGGCCGACTTCGCCGAGCCGGGCGACGACGTCAGCGACTCGTTCGGCAGCTACCACGTGCTCGGCGGCGTCGAGCTGCCGTTCACGCGCACGTTTGGCGCGTCACTCGACGGCCTCTACCGCTGGGTGCCCGACGCGCTCGGCGAGGCCGGCGTCTCGAAGGCGTACGGAGAGACCGACCTTGGCGGCTTCACGTTCCGGGTCCGCGCGACGTTCACCTTCTGATCTCACCGAGCGCGTCCTGAACGCCGTACGCGCCATCCCGCGCGGGCGGGTGGCCACCTACGGCGACGTCGCCGCCGCGGCCGGACGTCCGGGCGCGGCGCGCGCCGTCGGGGCGATCATGGCCACGAGCTGCCCCCCCGGTGTGCCGGCGCACCGGGTCGTCGGCGCAGGCGGTGCGCTCGGCGGCTACGGCGGACACGAGGCCGAGAAGGCGCGCCTGCTCGTGGCCGAGGGCGTCGTGGTCGTGGGCCGGCGGATCCGCGGGTTCAGCCGGCTGCGCTGGCGCTGATCGAACCAACGTCGCGGCGGCCTCGTCTTCTTCCGGACAGCCCGGCAACGTTTCCCCTCCGGGCCCCGTCGAAGATGCCAGTGACGAGTCACGCCGCCGACGTCCGGCTGGCCGCCCGCTGCCGTGCCGGAGATCTCACGGCGTTCGAGGAGCTCTATCGGACGCACGGAGGCCGCCTGCATGCGGTGGCGTACCGGATGGTGGGCGAGGCGGATGCCGCCGACGACGTGGTGCAGGAGATCCTCCTCACCGCCTTCCGGAAGCTCGGGACGTTCCGCGGCGAGTCGTCGCTCGGCACGTGGCTCTACAGGCTGGGCGTCAACGTGTGCCTCGACTGGCTCCGCAGCCGCGCGCGGCGCAACGAGCGGCGGACGGAGTGGCTCGAGGGCGACGTGGCCGATCCGTCCGATGCCGCGGGTCGTGGTCTCGGGATCGTGGACAGGCTCGACCTCGAACGCGCGATCGGCGGCCTCCCTGACGGGTGCCGTGCGGCGTTCCTGCTGCACGACGTCGAGGGGTTCGAGCACAAGGAGATCGCCGCGATGCTCGGTATCGCGGAAGGCACATCGAAGTCGCAGGTGCACAAGGCCCGTCGGCGGCTGCGGGCCCTGCTGACCCTGCCGGAGGAGACGCGAGCGTGACCTGTGCGGAGTGTGGCGAGCGGCTCGACGGATGGCTTCAGGGCCGTCCGGGGACGACCGTCACTGCGGCAGTCGAGGCTCACCTGGACACGTGTGCCGCCTGCCGCCGGATGTTCGACGATGCGCGTGCAATCCAGGAGGCCGCGCTCCGGATCACCGGTCGCGGCACGAGCGACGAGACCTGGGCGCGTATCGCCGCACGGCTGGAGCCGGCGCTCGAACGGCGAGCCGCGGCCGAGGCACCGGAGGCGCCGCGGGCCGGCGCCCTGCGATGGCGCGGGCTGGCGCTGGCGGCGACGCTCGCGGTCGTCATCGGCGGGTCGCTGTTCGGGCTGCACCGATCCGTGTTCGACACGCCCGCTGCGCCGGCTTCCTCGGCCGAGGTGCCGGCGCCGGGGGCGCTCGTGGAGTCGATCGAGCAGGAGCTCGCGCAGGCGGCCGAGCACTACGAACGCGCGATCACCGGACTCGAACAGGTTGCCAGCGAGAGCGAGACGCCCATCGACCCGGCGGTCATGGCCACGCTGCGCGAGAACCTGCGCATCATCGACGAGGCCATCGACGACAGTCGCGCGGCACTGCGCGAGGAGCCCACGAGTCGGCTCGTCCAGGAAAGCCTCTTCGACGCCTTCCGGCGGAAGGTCGCGCTGCTGCAGGACACCATTGCGTTGATGAACGAGATGCGCAGGGGCAATCAGGCGGGCGCCGCCTCCATCGCCACCGGCTTGAGCAAGGGATGACCACATGACCAACCTGGTACTGGGCACGGTGTTTTCGATGGCGGTAGCGGCATCGACGGCCGCGGTTCCGCTCGAGACGTCGCCGCGACCGAGCGAGGTGCAGCAGCCGTCAGCCGGCAGGGATGGTGCGGCAGAGCGTCCCGCGCCTGCGGCGCGTCCGGCCCCCCGGCCCCGGACGCAGGATGGACAGGCCGAGGCGCGCACCAGGGCCGCCCGCGAGGCGGCGCGCGCCAGGGCGGCGCGCACACGGTCGGTGCGTGCGCAGCGCGAGGCGTGGGTGTACGTCGCCGGAGACCCTCTCACGTCCACCTTCACCGCGCGCGCCGGCGACGTCGTCGAACTGGCGAACATGTCGGGCGACGTGACGGTGACGGGCGGGAGCGGGAGTGAGGGACGGATCCTGGCGCACCGGAAGGCGGGCGGCCGGAACGAGGCCGAGGCGCGCGCGCTCGTGGGGCAGGTGCGGATCGAGGTCGAGCAGCACCCGCAGCGGGTGGTCATCCGCGCGCTCCCGGCCGACAGGGCGAACGCGTACCGCATCGACTACGAGATCACGCTGCCGCAGGGCGTCGGCGTGGACGTACGCAACGCCTCCGGCTCGGTCTCGGTCGAAGGCGTCGGCGGCGACGTGCGCGTCGCGGCGATGTCGGGCGACATCAAGGGGCAGCGGCTCAGCCGGGTGCGTTCCATGAAGACGATGTCCGGCGACATCACCATCGGCAACAGCACGCTCGAGGGCGAGGCCGATCTGCAGACCGTCAGCGGCGACGTCGTGGCCAGCAGCCTCAAGGCGCGGGCGCTCACGCTGGGCTCGGTGAGCGGCAACGTGCGCGTGGACGGGGCAAGCTGCGAGCGGCTCACCGCACGCACGGTCAGTGGCGACATCACGTTTGCCAGCCCTGCCGTCGCCGGTGGCCGCTACGAGATGAAGTCGCACGCCGGGTCAATCAACGTCGCGACGGGAGCGCGCAGCGCCGGCTTCTCGTACGAAGCGCAGACCTTCAAGGGCAGCATCCGGGCCGAGCCCGGGCGCGAGCCGGCGGGTTCAGGGGCCGGCCGCCGCGCCAGTGGACAGGTAGGCGACGGTTCAGCCTACTTCGAGCTCACGTCGTTCGACGGCGACATCGTGATCGACCGCTAGTGCGTGAGCGACATCGAAGCTCAGCCCTGCGAGCGCAGGCCGCCCCGTAAGCGGACGGCAACGCGATGGCGGCCGGGCTGCCCTCTCGCCCCGGCACCGTCCCCGGTATAATGGGCAAGTGTCGAGGAGGCATCTGATGAGCCGAGCAAACATGAATCGTCTGGTTGGTGGAGTTGCTGCGGCCGCCCTCGTGGTCGCCAGCGCGTCGCCGCTGTTCGCACAGCACAAGGCGCCGAAGACGCAGCCGGCCACCGCCCCTGCGAAGACCGAAGCGCTGCCCGAAGGCGTGACATCGCTCGGGACCGTGCGCCTGCCGCAGGCGGTCAAGGCGAATGGCGAAACGCTGAACGCCGGCACCTACCAGGTGCGGCTGACGGCAGATACCGCACCGCCCGCGACGGGGGCGACGGAGTCGTACGCACGCTGGGTCGAGTTCGTCCGCGGCGGTGAAGTCCGCGGCAAGGAAGTGGTGAGCATCGTGCCGCAGGCCGAGATCGAGAACGTCGCCAAGGGCGGCGCGCCGGCGTCGGGACGGGCGAAGGTCGAGATGCTGCGCGGCAACGACTACATCCGGGTGTGGATCAACCGCGGCGGCACGCACTACCTCGTGCACCTGGTGCCGGCGTAGGCCGTTTCCACACGCGCGCACTCATGATCGGGCCCGCCGCGCGACGAGCGCTGGCGGGCCCTTTGTCGTCCGGCGGACGCGGGCTGCGCTAGATCGCCATCACGTCGAACTGCTCGTGGTGGAGATGCGCGTCGGGCTTGAGCGTCACGCGCCGGCCCGTGATCTTCTCGATCTCGCGCAGCACGCCGCGCTCGTCGTCGTGCAGCGCCCTGGCCACGTCGGGATTCACGCGCAGCAGCACGCCGTGCCCGTCGATGTCGTGCCCCACCTTGCGCATCTCGTTCAGGATGTCCTGGCAGATCGTCATGCTCGACTTGATGGTGCCGGTGCCGCTGCAGTAGGGGCACGGCTCGCTCATCAGCCGCTCGAGGCTCTGCTTCACGCGCTTGCGCGTGATGATGATGAGCCCGAACTCCGACACCTGCACCGCCTTGCTCGGCGCACGATCGCGCCGCAGCTCCTGCTCGAGCGCCTGCAGCACCTTCTGGCGGTTCTTCTTGTCCTCCATGTCGATGAAGTCGAGGACGACGATGCCGCCCATGTCGCGCAGGCGGAGCTGCCTGACGATCTCCTTCACCGCCTCGAGGTTGGTCTTGAGGATCGTGTCCTCGAGACGCCCTGTCGTCTTCTTGCCCACGTACCGGCCCGTATTGACGTCGATGGCCACGAGCGCCTCGGTCTGGTTGATGACCAGGTAGCCGCCTGACTTCAGCCACACCTTGCTGCGCAGCGCCTTGTCGATTTCGGCGCGGACGCCGTACTCCTCGAGGATCGGGTACTCGCGCGAGTAGAGCTTCAGCCGGGGCAGCATCGACGGCATGATGCGCTCGAGCAGCGTCACGGCCTTCCGGTACTCGCCGGGCGAGTCGATACGGATGACGCTGAACTCCTCGGTGAGCAGGTCGCGCAGCAGCTTGGCGACGAGGCTCTGCTCGCGGTAGACCGTGGACGGCGCCCGCTGCGAGCTCGACTTCTGCTGAATCTCCTGCCACGTCTGATGGAAGTACTCGAGGTCGCCGATGATGTCGGCGTCGGCGCGGTTCGCGGCGGCCGTGCGGATGATCACGCCGCCCGTGAAGCCATGGCTCTCGCGGAACTGCCGCACGATGCCGCGCAGCCGGGCCCGTTCCTCGCGCGACTCGATCTTGCGGGAGACGCCGACGTGATCGACGGTCGGCATGAAGACGAGGAACCGGCCCGGAATCGTGATGTGCGAGGTGATGCGGGCGCCCTTGGTGCCGATCGGCTCCTTGGCGACCTGGACGAGCACGTCCTGCCCTTCCTTGAGCAGGTCTTCGATGTTGGGCTGGGCCGCGCGGTCGAGGCGCTGCCGGCGGTCGGGCCGTCCGGTGTCGGTTGTCGCGGGCGGCGCGGCGTCGAGGGCGTCGGTGACGGTCTCGGCGGCATCACCCGCATCGGCGACACCGACAGGCGCCAGCGCGGGCGGCGGCGTGGCCTCCGCACCCGTCCCGCCCTCATCGTCGGCGTCGTCGTCGAGCGTGTCTTCAGGCGGCAGGACGTCCGAGACGTAGAGGAAGCCGTCGCGTTCGAGGCCCAGGTCCACGAAGGCCGACTGCATGCCGGGCAGCACCTTCGAGACGCGGCCCTTGTAGATGTTGCCGACGACGCCCTGCTGCTTCTCGCGCTCGACGAAGAACTCGACGACCTGGTCGTCCTCGAGGATGGCGACCGCTGTCTCGCGGTCGTTCGCGGAGACGATCATCTCCTTGACCATGCAGAACACTCCCGGCCCGCCCTCCTGTCCCGCGAGCGGCGCCCGGACGCGGTGCGCGAGGCACGGCGGTCCGCTCCCGACGCCAGGTCGGCGTGAGGCAGCGCATCACGATCAGCAACAGGAGGTCGAGCATCAATTGACGAATCGCCGCATCCTCACGTTGAGGATGAGGCCGAAGCTCATGAGGGTCGCGATCATGGACGACCCTCCGTAACTCATCAGCGGCAGGGTGAGTCCCTTCACGGGAGCCAGTCCGGCCGACATTGCCACGTTGTAGAACATCTGGAACGCGAAGCACGCCACCAGGCCTACCACGAGGTACGCCCCGGCGCGGTCGCGGGCCAGCCTCGCCGCTTCGAGCGAGCGGACGAGGACGAACAGGTACAACCCGAGCGTCACCAGCACGCCCAGGAATCCGTGCTCTTCGGCCAGGACCGAATACACGAAGTCGTTGTGGGCGACCGGGAGGAACTTGTACTGCCCCTGCGTGCCCTGGAGAAAGCCCTTGCCCGTCAGGCCGCCGGAGCCTACGGAGATTCTCGCCTGAATCTGCTGGTACCCCGCGCCCCTCGGATCCTGTGACGGGTCGAGGAAGGTGACGACGCGCGACTTCTGGTAGTCCTGCAGCCCGTACGTCCAGGCGATTGGCGCCAGCAGCACGAGCGCCACGAGCGCGTAGCCCACGAGGCGCATCCGCAGGCCGGCGGCGTACGCGATGCCGGCGAGCACCGGCACCAGCGTGACGGCAGACCCGAGATCGGGCTCGCGGGCGATGAGCAGGAACGGCACCGCGAGGATCCCGCCGGCCGCGGCGAGGTCCCCCATCTTGGTGGCCGACAGCTTCTCCTGTCCGAACCAGGCGGCCAGCAGGAGCGCCAGCGAGATCTTGGCAAACTCCGACGGCTGGAGGTTGAAGACCCCGAGCGACACCCACCGGCGTGAGCCCCCGGCGACCACGCCGAAGAACAGCACGTAGAGGAGCAGCAGAGCGGTGAGGCCGAAGAGCACCGGAGCGTTACGCAGCAGCGTACGGTAGTCGATGACGAGCGCCGCACCCATCGCGACGAGCCCGAGCGCCACCGCCGACGCCTGCGTGAACACCTGCGAACCGACGCGATCACGGATCGGGTCGTAGGTCGTGCTGTAGATCATCAGCAGGCCGACGCCGCACAGCAGCAGCACCGCCGCGAGAAGCCCCCAGTCGAGGTGCCTGTAGAGACGCTGCTCGAACATCTCAGGGCTCCCCGTCCACCGACGCGGCGGCGACTTCGACGACCACGGGCGAGGCCGGACGGCGGGTCGTGCCTGGCGCCGCCTCCGGCGCGCCTGAGGCGACGACCACGGGAGGCGTCGACGCGGGAGCCGGAGCCGGAGCAGGGACCGGAGCGGGCAGCGACGGCAACTCCCGGCCTTCCTGCTTGGCGAACCACGTCTCCATCATGAACTTCGCCACGGGCGCAGCCGAGTAGCCGTGCTCGGCGTGCTCGCCGAAGATGACGCCGGCAATCGTCGGGTTGTGCGCCGGCGCGAAGAAGACGAACCAGCCGTGGTCACGCAGGTCGCGATCGCCGCGGGCCCGCGCGCGGCCCTGCAGCGAGATGACCTGCGCCGTGCCGGTCTTGCCCCCGACGTCATAGCCGGGGATCTGTGCGCGACGCGCCGTGCCGGCGCCGTTGACCGCCATCCAGAGCCCCTCGTGCACGGCCTCGACGGTCTCGGGCGACATGTCGAGCGGCCGCTGCCCCTCGGGCGCCGGCGTAGACCGCCAGCCGTCGCCGCTGTCGACGGCGCGGACGAGATGCGGCACGACGCGCGTGCCGCCGTTGGCGACCGTGGCCATCATCACGGCGAGCGAGATGGGCGTGACCGACACCTGGCCCTGGCCAATCGCGACGGAGATCGTCTCACCGGCGTACCAGCGCTCGCCGGTGTGCTGGCGCTTCCACTCCGTCGACGGCATGATGCCCACCGTCTCGAACGGCAGGTCGATGCCCGACAGCTCCCCGAGGCCCATCGCGGAGGCCCACTTGTGGATGCGGTCCACGCCGAGCATGTTCCCGATCGTGTAGAAGAAGACGTTGCACGACTTCTCGAGCGCGTGGCGGACGTCCACGCTCCCGTGGCCGCCGCGCAGGTGGCACCTGAAGTACCGGCCGTAGAACGTCGCTCCCCCGCCGCAGAAGATCTTCGTGTCGGGCGTGATGACGCCTTCCTCGAGGCCGGCCACCGCCATCGCCACCTTGAAGGTGGAGCCGGGCGAGTACCGGCCCTGGATCGCGCGATTCTGCAGCGGGCGCAGCGGGTCGTTCAGGAGCGCCTGCCAGGCGTCGCGGCTGATGCCGGAGGCAAACGCGTTGGGGTCGTACGCCGGCAGGCTGGCCATGGCGAGCACTTCGCCGGTGGACGGCTCGAGCGCTATCGCCGCGCCCCGGAAGCCGTAGTGCCGGAACGCCGCCTCCGCGGCGCGCTGGACGTCGGCGTCGATGGTCAGCTGCACGCGCTGGCCCTCGCTCGGGTCGTCCTCGCGAATCGTGTCGATCTCCCGCCCGAGGCTGTTGACGACGACGTGACGCGCGCCGTCCTCGCCCATCAGATAACGGTTGTACGTCTGCTCGACGCCGGCCTGCCCGACGACGGCACCGCCCGAGATGCCGTCGAACTCCTCGCGATTCAGCTGCGCCTCGGTGACTTCCCCGACGTAGCCGATGAGATGTGCGGCCAGCGACTGGTCCGGGTACCGGCGCGTCGGCACCTTCTCGATGACGACATCGGGCAGTTCGAGACGATGGGCCGCGACGGCGGCTATCTGCGCCTGTGTGGCGTCGCGTACCACGACGACAGGCCGGTAGGCCGGCAGCCGCCGGCTCCGCTCCACGGCCTCGGCAATCGACGCCTCGGGCGTGCCGGTCAGCTCCGCGAGGAGTGTCACGGTCTCCGTGAGGTTGCGGCTCTGCTCGCGGACGATCGAGATGTTGAACGCGTAGCGGTTCTCGACGAGCACTTCGCCGGTGCGGTCGAAGAGCACGCCGCGCGGCGCCTGGAGCGGCAGCGAGCGCTGGTGGTTGTTCTCGGCCATCACCAGGAACTGGTGGTGGCGGGCGACCTGGAAGTACCAGAAGGCGGTGACGAGCGCAAAGACGCCCACCGCCGCGCCCCACTGCAGGAGGCGGAGCCGGAGCGTCAGGTTGTGGCGATCGTCCGTGAAAGGCATTGACACTGCGCGTCCTGCGCCTGCTTACCGTCCGAAGCGGCTCCTGCCGATGCTCCTCGGCTGCAGCCGCCTGCGCCGCCAGGTCTCGGGCCCGCGCTCCACGACGCGCGTGGCCACGACGCCGACCACGCCGTTGAGCACGCTCTGCACGAGGAGCATGCGCCAGGGACTACCGAGACCGACGCCTTCTATCATCGCGTACACCCCGAGAAAACACACGCCGTACAGCCACGTCATGACGGCGAAGACCACGAACCGCGGCAGTACGCCCGAGACGATGAACTGGGTCGCGAGCACGCCGGCGACGAACCCCACGAGCGTCTTGGCGAGGCCTGCCACGCCGAGGACGCCGCCCGACAGCGCGTCCTGGGCGAGCCCGACGATCGAGCCCGACAGCAGCCCGACCGTGGGTCCGAAGAAGATGGCGCCCGAAACGACGGCAATCAGCCCGAGATCGAGCGGCGGCTGCCGCCCGGCCAGCTGATAGCCGACCACCGACTGCACCACCAGGCCCGCGACGCCGACGGCCGCCACCACCACCACGCGCATCATGGCGTCGTGCCCGGATCATCGGCACGAGCCGGCCCCGTCACTACCAGGACCGTGTCGAGCGCGGTGAAGTCGACCAGGGGGCGCACGCGAATCTCGCGGTACAGGCCCGATCCGCGTTCCGCCCGGTCGACGCGCCCGATCACGAACCCGGGCGGGTAGATGCCGTCGAGGCCGGATGTGGCGACGAGGTCGCCTACGTCCACCTCGGCGAGGTTCGACACGTACTCCATGCGCAGCGGCGGATCGCCGTCGCCGCCGACGACGACGCCGCCCGTCTGCGTGCGCTCGAGCACGGCGCCCACGCCGGCGTTCCTGTCGATGATGAGCTGGACCTTGGCGCTGTGGCGTGCCGGCTCGTCGATGACGCGTCCGACCACGCCGGCCGGCGCGAGGACGGCCATGTCGGCGCGCACCCCGTCCGCGCTCCCGCGGTCGATGGTCACGGTCCGGAAGACCGCCGTCGGATCGGCGGCGATGACGCGGGCGGCCAGCGTGTCGGGCAGCACCGTCTGCCTGAGGCCGAGCAGGCGCTCGAGCGAGGCGGTGCGCCGCGCCTGCGCCCTCGCCTGCTGCAGCTCGAGGCCCAGGCGGTCGATCGACTCGTGCAGGCGTGCGGCCTCGGCCCGCGCGTCGTGCAGCGCGACGTACTCGCTCCACAGGCCGCCCACGCCCTGCGCGAGGCGCGCCGACGCGACCTGCGCCTGCGAGAGGACGCCGAAGAGCGCCGTCTCGAGGAGACTGGCGCCGGTGCGGTTGCTGACCTGGGCCGAGATGAGCAGCACGTGCGCCAGCACCACGGCAACCAGCAGGTAGCCGGTGCGCCTGTGGGATTCGAGGACCGTGCTGCGATCGTTGCCTGGAAACACGGGCGGTCCGTCAGCGCGGGCACGTGCGTCCGGCTCCCGCGGAGCGGGCCCCGGCTGCCGTGACCGCTAGTCGATGGAAATCTTCCGGAGCAGGTTGAAGTCGAGCAGCATCTTGCCGGCGCCGAGCACCACGGTCGAGAGCGGATCCTCGGCCATGGCCACGGGCAGGCCGGTCTCCTCGCGCAGGCGGCGATCGAGGTTCTTGAGCATCGATCCGCCGCCGGTGAGCACGATGCCGCGGTCGACGATGTCGGCTGAAAGCTCCGGCGGCGTGCGCTCGAGGGCGATCCGGACGGCGTCGACGATGACGTTGACCGTCTCGGCGAGCGCCTTGCGGATCTCCTCGTCGCTGATGGTGATGGTCTTGGGCACGCCTTCCACGAGGTGGCGGCCCTTGATCTCCATCTCCATCGCGTCCTCGAGCGGGTAGGCCGACCCGAGCTCGATCTTGATCTGCTCGGCGGTCCGCTCGCCGATGAGCAGGTTATAGGTCTTCTTGATGTACGAGATGATGGCCTCGTCCATCTCGTTGCCCGCGACCCGGACCGCCTTGCTGTAGACGATGCCCGCCAGCGAGATGACCGCGATGTCGGTGGTGCCGCCACCGATGTCCACGATCATGTTGCCGGCCGGCTCGGTGATGGGCATGCCGGCGCCGATGGCGGCGGCCATCGCCTCCTCGACCAGGTGCACCTCGCTGGCCTTGGCGCGGTACGCGCTGTCCTTGACGGCGCGCTTCTCCACCTGGGTGATCTCGCTCGGGACGCCGATGACGATGCGGGGCCGTACCCACACGTTGCGGTTGTGCGCCTTCTTGATGAAGTAGGTCAGCATCTTCTCGGTGACCTCGAAATCGGCGATGACGCCGTCCTTCATCGGCTTGATGGCGACGATGTTGCCGGGCGTGCGGCCCAGCATGTCCTTGGCTTCCTTCCCGACGGCCTCGATCCGGCCGTTGATCTTGTTGATGGCGACGATGGACGGCTCGTTGACGACGATGCCCTTGCCCCGCGCGTAGACGCAGGTGTTGGCCGTGCCCAGATCGATGGCCAGATCACTCGAGAACAGCGAAAACAGCGAACGCAGACTCACGTTGTCCTACTCCCTCGCGGAGTGCGTGGCGCGGAAGGCGCCACCTTGATGCCGTCGCGGCCGTGATGCTTCACCCAGTACATCGCTTCGTCGGCCATGCGTATGAGGTCGGCCGACGACGTCCCCGCCTTCGTCAGCGTCGCGACGCCCACCGACACGGTGAGCCGGACGTGCAGGCCGCAGGCCTGCAGGAAGACGGCCGTCGCCATCCGTTCCTGAATGCGACGGGCCACGAGCCGCGCCTGCCGGCGGTCGGTCTCCGGCAGCACCACCACGAACTCGTCTCCGCCGTACCTGGCCACTGTATCGGTGGCTCGAATGCAGCTCTGCAGCAGTGCGCCGAATTCGACGAGCGCGCGGCTGCCCATCAGGTGGCCGTGTCCGTCGTTGACGCGCTTGAACGCGTCGAGATCCATGAACAGCAGCGACACCGGCCTGGAGGTGCGCGCCTGCCGATGAATCTCGCGGGCAATCACCCGGTGCAGGTGCCTGGCGTTGCACAGGCCGGTGAGGTCGTCGATGGCCGCCAGCTGCTCCAGCCGGTCGACGCGGACGGCGACCTCGAGCGCGAGTCCTGCCGGCCCGAGCACGTCCTCGTGCAGGGCGGCTGCAACGGCGCCGGCCGACCGGACGGCCTCGTCAGGCTGCTCCGTCCAGCCGAGCACCACCCCCACGATCTCTCTTCGGCCCCTGAGCAGCCATCCGATAGCGGCGCCGTCGGGCCCGCGCGGCGCCAGCGTCCGCAGCGAGCCGACGCCTGCGTGATCAGCGGCGGCGATCGTCGCCGCGGCAAGGGCCAGCAGGCCGGTGCGCCCCCGCAGTCGTCCGCCTCCATGAGCGGCGATGACGGCAGGGCCGCCCGTCGCATCCGCGAGCGCGAGCGCCCAGCGCACCTCCGGCTGCCATCGCGAGAGGTGCGTCACGAGGGTCCGGGCCACGGCCGGCGCGGTCTGGACGCCCGCGAGCGCGCCATGCCAGTCGCGCAGGGCGGCGCGGGGGGCCAGCGCACGACGGACGATGCCGGGCAGCGTTCGTAGGCGGCGGTCCAGGGTCTCGTTCACTGGGGGTTCGCGGCGCGTCGAGGCGAGCGTCGGCTCACGCGGGCGGGCGGGACCGTCTTTCGACGCGACGTCGGAAACTGGCCTGACTATAGCATCCTTCCCGGCCGGCGCACCCAAGCGGTGCCGTATAATGGGCGGTCTTGCCGGGCCACGGCGCCGGCAGGCGGAGACGCACCCTATGACGATGCTGGATCGAATGCGACGACAGCAGGCGTGGCTCAAGTGGAGCCTCGGCCTCGTCGTCCTCGCATTCATCGTGTTCTACATTCCGGACTTCCTGACGCCGACCACGCCGAGCGCCACGGGCGAGGCCCTGGCCACCGTCGACGGCCGACGCGTGACGGTCGGCGAGTTCACGCGGGCCTACAACGCGCAGCTCGCGCAGTTCCGGCAGGCGTATGGCAACGGCATCAACGACGCCATGATCCGGCAGCTCGGCATCGACCAGCAGGTGCTCGGGCAGCTCATCGACCAGCAGGCGACGATCGCCGAGGCCCAGCGGCTCGGCCTGCGCGCCTCCGACGCCGAGGTGCGGCAGCGGATCATGGAACTGCCGGCCTTCCAGGAGAACGGCGTCTTCATCGGCGAGCAGCGGTACCGCCAGCTGCTGCGCCTGCAGCGCCCGCCGCTCAGCACGACGGAGTTCGAGGACGAGGTGCGCAGCAGCATCCTCCTCGACAAGCTGCGCGCGACGCTCACCGAGTGGATCACCGTGTCGGACGCCGAGGCCGACGAAGAGTTCCGGCGGCGCAACGAGAAGGTGACCATCGACGTCGTGCCCTTCGCCGCCGTCGACTTTGCCGACGACGTGACGCTGTCCGACGAGGACATCACGTCGTACTTCGAGGCCAATGCGGAGACGTACCGCGTCGGCGAGCGCCGGAAGATCAAGTACCTGCAGGTGGACACGGAGGCCATCCGGGCCAACATCACCGTCCCCGAGCAGGACATCCAGCGGTACTACAACCAGAACATCGACCAGTACTCGACGCCCGAGGAAGTGCGCGCCCGGCACATCCTGCTGAACGTCGAGGGGAACGACGAGGCCGAGGTGCGCACGCGCGCCGAGGCGCTGCTGGCCGAGGTCAAGGCGGGCGGCGACTTCGCCGCGCTGGCCGAGAAGCACTCGCAGGACGTCGCCAGCGCCAGCCGCGGCGGCGACCTCGGGTTCTTCGGCCGCGGCCGGATGGTGCCCGACTTCGAGCAGGTGGCGTTCTCGCTCGCGCCCGGCGAGGTGAGCGACCTCGTGCGGACGCCGTTCGGCTTCCACATCATCAAGGTGGAAGAGAAGAAGGCCGGCGACGTCCAGCCGCTCGACGCCGTGCGCGCGAGCATCTCGCAGCAGCTGCAGGTGGAGCGCGCCCAGACGCGCGCGCAGGATCTGGCCAACGCGATTGACGCCGAGGTGTCGACGCCGGCAGACCTCGAACGCGTGGGCGCGGCCCGCGGCCTCCAGGTGATCGAGTCGGAGTTCTTCACCCGCGACGAGCCCGTCCCGGGGCTCGGCCCCGCGCCGGGCGTGACCAACGCGGCGTTCGAGCTCGAGTCCGGAGCGGTCAGCGACGCGGTGCGCACCGCCAACGGCTACGTCATCCTGACGGTCACCGGTTCCGAGCCGTCACGGCTGCCGGAACTCGACGAGGTCCGGACCCGCGTGGAAGCCGACCTGCGCCGCGAGCGGACGCAGTCGCTCGCCGCGGAGCGGGCGGCCGCCGTGGCTCCGGGACTCAAGTCGGCGGCCAACTTCCGCGCCGCCGCCGCGGCGTCGGGCCTTTCGGTGCGGACGACCGACCCGATCACGCGGGGCAGCTCCATTCCCGAGGTCGGCCCCAGCGTTGCCGTGGACACGGCGGCGTTCTCGCTGCCCGTTGGAGCCGTCAGCGACCCCATCGCGACGAATCATGGCGCGGTCATCATCCGGGTGGTGGAGAGGCCGCAGGTGGATGCCGAGGAGATGGCCGCCGCGCGTGAGCAGCTGCGCCAGGAACTGGCGTCGCAGCGCCGCGCGCAGTTCTTCGCCTCGTACATGACGAAGGCGAAGGAGCGCATGCAGATTTCGGTCGACCGCGCGGTGCTCAGCCGCCTGACGACCTGACGGGCCGCCACGCCTGCTTGGGGGCCGCCGCGTGCGGCTCCCGACCGTCTCCCTCCCTACCGCACGAACACCCACGGCATCAGCGCCAGCGGCTCTCCCCGCCGGAGCATCGACATCGGCTGGCGGATCGCGCCGAGCGCCATCCGCTCCTCCGCCGACAGCAGCGACCCGAGCAGCGCCGCCCGCAGGCCCTCGGCGCCGCTGAACGTGCCCGACAGCACTTCGAACAGCGTGCGAGGCGGCGGGAACGTCACCAGCCGGACGGGCTCGTCACCGGACAGCCCGGCCCGCTCCTTGGCGAGGACGACGGCCCTGTCGAGCCCGCCGAGTTCGTCCACGAGCCCGACCTCTCTCGCCTGGCGGCCGGTCCAGACGCGGCCCTGCGCGATGGCGTCGATCTGCTCCGGGGTGGACTGGCGCGACGCGGCGACCTTCTCGACGAACTGGTCGTAGAAGGCCTGCATGTGCTCCTGGATCTTCGCCCGTTCCTCGGGCGTGAACGGCCGCGCCCCCGAGTACATCTGGGCGTAGCGGCCCTCGCTCACCGTCTCGATGGTCATCCCCAGCTTGTTGTAGGTGCCGCCGACGACGAACTTGCCCGAGAAGATGCCGATCGAGCCGGTCAGCGTGCCCGGCTGCGCGACGATGGCATGCGCGGGCATCGCGATGTAGTAGCCGCCCGAGGCCGCCAGGTCGGACATCGAGACGATGAGCGGCTTCTTCTCTCGCAGCAGCGTGAGCTCGCGCCAGATCACGTCGGACGCGACGGTGGAGCCGCCCGGGCTGTCGATGCGCAGTACGGCCGCCTTGATGCTGTCGTCCTCGCGGATGCGCCTGATGTGCGTCGTGAGCGAGTCGGAGCCGACCGTCACGCCTGTCGGGCCCTCGCCGCTCTCGCCCGACACGATGGTGCCGACGGCATACAGGACGGCCACGCGGGGCGCCGACGCCGGCGCCCGCGGCCTGCGGCCTGCGTGGATGTAGTCCTTGAGCTCGATCGTCTCGAACGTGTCGCCGAGCCCGGTGGCCCGGCCCATCTCGTCGAAGTAGGCCACATCGTCCACCAGCCCGTGCTGGAGGGCGGCGGCGGGGAGCATCGGGCCTTCGTCGATGAGGCCGCGGATCTCGGTCATCGACTTGTTGCGCGCCTCGGCGAGCGTCGCGACGAGATGCTCGAACGCGTCGTGGTTCAACGACGTGGTCATCTCCCGGTGGGCGGGGGTGAACCCCGTCTCGGTGAAGATGTTGACGGCGGTCTTGTAGTCGCCGATGTGCAGCAGGTCGGGGGTGGTGCCGATCTTGTCGAGCGTGCCGCGCAGGAAGACCTGGTAGCTCGCCAGGCCCACGAGGTTCAGCTGGCCGGAGGGCACGAGCACGATGCGATTGGCGGCACTGGCCAGCGCGTACTCGCGGTCGCCGGCGTGCTCGAGGAAGGCGACCAGCGGCTTGCCGGACGAGCGGAAGTCGACCAGCGCATCGCGCAGTTCGTCCACCTTGCCCCAGAGCGACGGCGCGGTCACCGGCTCCAGCAGGATGCCCGTCACGCGGTCGTCGGTCTTGGCGGCGCGGATGGCGTCCACGACAGCGCGCAGCGTCGGCTTCTCCTGGAAGATCTGGTCAACGAACGTCACGGGGATCTCGTCGAGATCACCGGTGACGCGCACCACCAGGACGCCCTTGCTGGCCAGTGCCGGGCCGCGCGAGAACACGAACCAGGAGAGCGCGACGAAGGAGGCCGACGCCGCCACCGCCACGAAGAGCAGGAAGAAAACGATCCAGACGCCTCGACGCACAGCCACGCTCAGTCCTTTCAGATGTCCGTGCCGGACACATCGGCCATTGTAGGCTGCAGGAGTATTTTCCTCGCGGGGAACTTGCGCTATACTCGGTCGTCTGTGACCGCCCGGTCACGGCCCACCACGCGGAAGTGGCGGAATTGGCAGACGCGCAGGTCTCAGGAACCTGTCGGGGCAACTCGGTGAGGGTTCAAGTCCCTCCTTCCGCACCAAATCCTTTCAGCTTGTCGGCAGGTCGGCTTG
>JBIQIB010000021.1:0-6515 GCA_044508265.1 Acidobacteriota bacterium | reverse complement strand
GAGCTGAGCGTGCCGACCCGCTGCAGGCCGACAAGCTGGCAGGCCGGCGAGCTGACCTGACAAGCCGACTCGCCGACCTGCTGGCCAGCCGGTTCCCTTCCTTCCCACCGGAAGAATCTACTGACTCAAAATACTACGCGCGCGCCACACACAGCCGGTCAAACGCCCGGCTTACTCGCGTGATTCCCAGCGGTTCAGTCGGCACGCCAATTGCTCCAGCTGAGCGCGTCAGGCGGAGACACCCGTGTATCCGCCCGAATCGAGGGAGACCGAGACATCATGCGCATGCTGCACACCCGACGACGCGTTCTGTGGAAGTTGCGCCGAGCAGGACAGATGGTGCGCTGTGAGATTTGTCCGCATCCGTTCGGTACGGAGCTGCGGTATCTGGTGAACGGGAAGCAACTGATGAGCCGCGTGTTCGAGGAGTGGGATGCCCTCGAGCGCGTCGCGCGGTCCTGGCACGAGGGGCTGCGCCTCCGGGGCTGGCATGCCGCGTCGTTCGGCGGCTCGCACCTCACTGCCGTTTCCTGATTCGCGCCGGCTTTTCCGGTTCTTCGAGGCTCGCGTGCGCCTGTCGGCTCGCGCGGGCCTTTTTCATTCGGCCCGCCAGTGCCGCGCTCGTCCCCCGCTTCCTCTACACTTGCCGGCATGTCCGCTCCAGCCCGGGGGCCGTTCGTCGCCCTTGCCGTCTTCTGCCAGCGTGTCGACATGCAACCCGACGGGTCCGCCGACCTGATCGGCATCGTCGACGGCGTCGCCCTGACTCCCCAGCAGCCGGGAGATGCTCCGACGCTCGTCCTGAACCTCCGCGCCGTCATCGGCCTGCGCGCGGGCGAGGTGCGCGGCTTCCGGACCATCGGCATCCGCGGCTGGTATCCCTCCGGCGCCGAGGGGCTGTCCGCGCAACGGCCCGTGCAGTTCACCGACGCGCGTCCCGCCGTCACGATGAACGTCCCGCTCGAACTCGAACTGCCCGAGACGGGCGTCTACCGCTTCGACGTCACCTGCGACGAAGAGCTCCTGACGGTGATGACCCTGGCCGTCGAGCAGGCCAGCTGAACCAGCCTGCGCGGCGCCAGGCTCGCCGCGCTCAGGGCGCCGCTGGACACGCCGTCACCGCCCCGGCGGCTGGCACGGCATCGAGCGACGTCGCCGAGAGGTGCTGGACGAGGGGCGGGATCGTGGGCGACAGCGTGAGCGCGAGCCTGACGGCGCCCCGCTCGCAAGGCATGAACCAGACGCCCCGCAGCGCGTTTTCGATCTCGAACCTGCCTTCGTCCATGCGGCACGCGCCATGGCGCGCGTACAGCGCCTCGAACGCCGCGCGACGGCGGTCGAGCGGCTCGTCGAGCAGCAGGTTGTCGGCCGCAAGCGAACGAACGAGCGCCTCGTCCCAGCGGGTGGCGAGCGGGGCAACGGCCTTGCTCGCAGCCGTGAGGGCGGGCGACGGTTCCGGCTGCCGCGGCACGAGGCCGCCAGTGTGCCGCAACGCCTCGAGTGCGGCGTCGAAGCGGGGCCCCCACGAGGTGTACGTGAGGTTGCCCATCGCCACGAGGCCGACGCCGTACTCCGGCAGCCAGAGCATCAGCGAGCCATAGCCCGGCAAGCCGCCGGCGTGCGCGACGACGTGGCGGAACGCGCACGACTGCGTGACGCGCAGGCCGTAGCCGTAGCCGCCAGCCGAGAGCGTCAGACCTGCCGCATCGTGCCCCACTGCTGCCGGACGCATCCGCCACACCTGCTGCATCTCGCGCAACGAGGCGCGTCTGACGGGGCCGGTGTCGGGCGCATCGCGCGGCGGCCACGCCGACGCGAGGTACGCCACGTACCGGCCGAGATCTTCGAGCGACGTCAGCATGCCGCCCATCGCGCCGAACGCGCCGTCGGCCAGCGCGGGCTCGAGCACCCATCGGCCCTCCTCGCGGCGGTAGCCGCGCACCAGGCGATCGTCGGCGACGTCGCCAGGCTCCAGGGTCGTCGACGTCAATCCGAGTGGCGCGAGGATCTCCCGCTGGAGGTAGGCGCGGTAGGGCGTCCCGCTGGCGATCGAGACGATACGCCCGAGGATGGCGAAGCCGAAGTTCGAGTACTCGTAGGCCACGCCGGGGACGTTGGCGAACGGGATGCCGCGCCGGAGCAGCGCCGACATCTCGTCCTCGCTGATCGCCAGCTGACGGTCGCCCCACGGGTTGTCTTCGGGGAACCCGGCCGCGTGCGTCAGCAGATGCCTGATGGTCACGCGGGGCGCGTCGCTCGTGGGATACGGCAGCGCCTTCAGCTCCGGCACGTAGCGTTCCGCGGGATCGTCGAGCGAGAGGCGTCCCTCGTCGCGCAGCTTCAGGATGGCCAGCGCCGTGAAGCTCTTGGTCATCGACGCGATGCGGAACACCGACTGTGCGTCGACCGGGGCGTCCGCGGCGACGTCACGCAGGCCGGCGGTTCCCGTGTGCACCAGGGCGCCATCCACGACGACGCCCCACGCGATGCCCGGGACGTGCGCCTCGCGGGCATACGCCGTGAACAGCGCGTCGATCTCCGGGAAGGCCTGTGCCAGCCGCGCGCTGTCTGGCTGCGCCGTGGCCGGCGCCACTCCGGCGCCCGCGAGCAGCGCCCCGCCGAGCAGGGCCACGCGCAGCCGGCGAGGCGTCCACATGGTGTGCGCTCCTACCAGGAGGGACGGCCCGGCAGCAGCGCCTCGGCCTGGCGGATTTCCGGCCCGTTCTCGGTGCAGACGGCAAACGTGCTCTCGTAGAGCGCCACGCCGGCGAATTCCCCGGCGCGGTTGACCACGTAGAAGTTCAACTGGAACCTCGGATTGCCGTTGGCGTCGAGCAGCCGCTTCTCGATGGTGGCCGCCTTCACGCGGCGCAGCGCCTCCATGCCGGCGTCCTTCGGCGACTTGCCCTGCCGCATCTGCTCGACGATCAGGTAGGAGCACAGGCCGTACAGGTTGGCTTCCCCCCGACCCGTCGAGCCTGCGGCGCCGATGTCGCCGTCCACGTAGAGCCCCGCACCGAGAATCGGCGAGTCGCCCACGCGGCCCGGGATCTTCCACGCGAGCCCGCTCGTCGTCGTCACGCCGCAGACGTCGCCGCTGGCGTTCACGCCGTTGCAGTTGATGGTGCCGAAGTAGTGCGCCGGATCGATGAGGCCCTCGCGGACCATCTGCAGGCCGGCCTCGAACCCCGCGCGGGCCCGATCCTCCGGCGAGAGGAAGTGCTCGGGGTCGATGCGCCGCTTCCAGTCGAGCCACAGCCGGCGGGACGTCTCGGTGTTGAGGTCGTCCTCGATCTCGAAGCCGAGCTGCCGAGCGAGCGTCCGCGCGCCCTTGCCGACGATCAGGTGATGGTCGGTCTGCTGCATGACGGCGTGCGCCACCTTCGACGGCGTGCGCACGCCTTCGAGCGCCGCCACGCCGCCGGCGCGCTTCAGCGGGCCGTGCATGCAGCACGAATCCAGCTGGACGATGCCGTCCGCGTTGGGCAGCCCCCCGTAGCCGACGCTCGTGTCCTGCGGGTCGAGTTCGACGATGACGACGCCCTCGATCAGCGACTCGAGGACGTCCCGGCCCTCCGTCATCAGGCGGAACGCCCGGACGACGCAGGTCTCGGTGCCGCCGTTGGTGCGCTGGTGACCGTTGGCCGAGGCGATCACGACGGGCCGGGAGCGGCCCTGGCGCACCGCAGGCGCGCCGGCGGCGCCGGCGGGCAGGGTCCCGAGACCGGCGGCAATGGCGCCGCTCCTGACGAAATCGCGGCGGTTCATCCGTGGCATGGCTGAGAGTGTACGATAGGAGCCTTTTAGACCCATGCATCATCCTCCCGACCTTCCCGAACGCATCTCCGGCCTCATCGACCTCGCCACCGATCTCTGGTGGGTGTGGCACGACGGTGCACGTCAGGTCTTCCGCCTGCTCGACTACAAGCTGTGGCGGCTGACCCACCACAATCCCGTCAAGGTGCTGCAGCTCGTGTCGCCGGATCGCTGCCGGGCGGCCGCCGAAGACCCGGCGTTCCTGGCGATCTACGACGCCGCGATGGCGCAGCTCGAGCAGGCCCGGCGCGGCGCGGGCACCTGGTGGGAGGGCCGCGGCGTGGGCCGTGACCGGCCCATCGCGTACTTCTCCGCCGAGTTCGCGCTGCATCAGTCGCTGCCGATCTACGCGGGTGGCCTCGGCGTGCTCGCCGGCGACCATTGCAAGGAGGCGTCCGACCTCGGACTGCCCTTCATCGGCGTGGGCTTCATGTACCCGCAGGGCTACTTCCATCAGAGCCTCACGCCCGACGGGTGGCAGCAGGAGATCTACGAGCAGCTGAACTGGCACGACGCGCCGGTGCGGCGCGCCCGCACGCCCGAGGGGCGCGACCTCGACATCGCCGTGCCGCTCGGCAACCGCACCGTCCTGGTGTCGGTGTGGCAGGTCAGGCTGGGGGGCGTGCACCTCTACCTGATGGACACCAACCTCGAGGAGAACGCGCCCTGGGACCGCGAGCTGTCGGCACGCCTGTACGGCGGCGACAAGGAGACGCGGGTCCAGCAGGAGATCATCCTCGGCATCGGGGGCGTGCGCGTGCTGCGCGCCCTCGGCTACGACCCCGCGGTGTGGCACCTCAACGAGGGCCATGCGGCATTTGTCGTCCTCCAGCGGATCCGCGAGCTCCTGGAACAGGGCGCCACCTTCGAGGCCGCCCATGACGAGGTGCGGCGCACGACCGTCTTCACGACGCATACGCCGGTCGCCGCCGGGCACGACGCCTTCCCCTTCCACATGGTGGAGACGCACCTGGCAGGCTGTTGGGGTGGCCTCGGTGATCACCGCGAGGATTTCCTCGCCCTGGGCCGCTACGACAACGGCCACGGCACGCTGTTCAACATGACGGCGCTGGCGATGCGCAGCGCCGCCGGGATCAACGGCGTGAGCCAGCTGCACGGTGAGGTCACGCGCGACATGTGGGCGCCGCTCATCGCGGAGCTGCCGCCTCAGGACGAGCCCGTGAAGGCCGTCACCAACGGGATCCACCTCGGCAACTGGCTGTCGGCCGAACTCGGGCGGCTGCTCGACCGCTACCTTCCGGACGGCTGGCGCGACAGGCACGACGAGCCGTCCGTCTGGGACGCGATCCTCCAGGTGCCCGACGAGGAGCTGTGGGCCACGCGGCTCCGCATGCGCGCCTACATGTACGACTTCGTGCGCGAGCGCGTGCGGGAGCGCTGGATGCGCGAGTCGGCGCCCGCCCGCGTGGTCGCCGGCGGCACGCTGCTGGACCCGGCCGCGCTGACCATCGGGTTCGCGCGCCGCATGACCGCGTACAAGCGCCCGGAGCTGATCTTCAGCGACCCCGACCGCCTCGCGCGCCTCCTCAACGACCCGCGCCGTCCCGTGCAGATCGTCTTTGCCGGCAAGGCCCACCCTGCCGATGAAGCCGGCAAGCACGCGCTGCAGGGGATCTACAGGCGCGCGCTCGACCCGCGCTTCGCGGGACGCATTGCGTTCGTGGACGACTACGACCTGCACGTGGCGCACTACCTCGTGCAGGGCTGCGACGTCTGGCTGAACAATCCCCGCAAGCCGCTCGAGGCGAGCGGCACCAGCGGGATGAAGGCCGCCGTCAACGGGGTGCTGAACGTGAGCATCGGCGACGGCTGGTGGGCGGAGGGCTACGCCGGGCAGAACGGCTGGCTGATCGATCCCGGTGTGCAGCACCACGACGGCGGCCAGCAGGATGCCGCGGACGCCGACGCGATGTACCGGCTGCTCGAGAACGAGGTGGTGCCCGCGTTCTACGAACGCGACGCCGGCGACGTGCCGCAGCGCTGGGTGCGCATGGTCAAGGCCTCGATCCAGTCGGTGGCGCCGGCCTTCAGCACGCGGCGCATGCTGAAGGAGTACGTCGAACGGATGTACCAGCCCGCGTTCGACCACGTGACGGCGAAGCGCTGACCCTGCCGGCGGGGCGGCTTGCTACAATGATGGGTCATGCCTCGCCGGTCAGTCTCCAGTGCGCGCTGTGCTCTCTGCGGAGCGAAGGACGTCACCGAGCCCCGCGGTGAAGAGAAGTACTGCCGCGACTGCTGGGACAAGAAGATCGCCGTCGAAGAGATCGTCGCGCGCGAGTTCGCCCTGAAGCGCTACATCAGGGCGCACAGCGCCGAGAAGTACCTCATCTACCACTCCACGCTCAAGCGGCCCTGCGGGCAGCTGATCGTCGTCGACGACGGCTACGACCTGTTCCTGACGCTCGTCCTCTACCCCAACTTCGGCTGGGAGGACGCCGCCTATCACCTCGAAGGCGACCCCGAAGCGCGCAGCTTCGGCGAACTGCTCGTCGACGTCATCGCGGCCGAGGTCATCGAGCCGTGGGGCGGCGGCAAGTGGCACATGGAGATCGTGCGCTCCACCGCCGCCGAGCCGGAGGAGTGGAATGGGGAAATGTAAGGGAGAGAGCTGACGAGGACCGGAGGAAGGGAGGAGCGAAGGAACGGAGGACGAGGACTGGAGGAAGGGAGGAGCG
>JBIQIB010000020.1:22931-48111 GCA_044508265.1 Acidobacteriota bacterium | reverse complement strand
GGCGACGCCGAGGTCGTGGCCGGCCGCATCCACGAGGTCCTCTCGGAGCAGCGCGCGCCGACCTCCACGACGACGCCGGCGCCGACGGCCGACATGAGCGGCCGCTGGGACGTCGAGGTCAGGTTCTTCAGCAGCCGCGGGCACCACGCGTTCTACCTCGAGCAGGACGGCAACTGGCTCGAGGGCGCGCACCAGGGCGAGTTCTCGACGCGCGACATGGCGGGGCTGATCGAGGGCGACCAGGTGCGCCTGCGCAGCGTCGAGCGGAGCCCCGGACGGTCGGTGACGTTCATCTTCTCGGGCAAGGTGTCGGGCGACACGCTGACCGGTGACGTCCACATGGGCGAGTACCTCACGGCGACGTTCACGGCCACGCGCCACAAGTACCCCGACGAGCGGCGGCCGTTCGCCGTGCCGCAGGGCCCGCCGCTGGCCACCTGACGGCCGCCCTGTCCATGCGCGCGCTCGCGGCCATCGCCGACGGCGCCGGTGCCTTCGAGATCGACGAGATCGACGTCGCGGCCCCGCGTCGTGACGAGGTACTCGTCGAGATGAAGGCGGCCGGCATCTGCCACACCGACCACGCATCCCTCTCATGGGGACGACCGCTCGTCATGGGCCACGAGGGCGCGGGCATCGTCCGGAGCGTGGGCGAGGGCGTGACGCACGTCTCGGCCGGCGACCGCGTGGTGCTGAACTGGTGCATCCCGTGCGGCACCTGCGTCCCCTGCCGGCGTGGCGACGCGGTGCTCTGCGAGACGTCGCGTCCCGCGCACGTCATGGAGGCGTCGGCCGCTCACGCACACGCCGACGGCACCCGCTGGCGGGGACGACCTGTCGACAGGTCGTTCAACATCGGCACACTCTCTGACCTGACACTCGTACGTAAGGAAGCGGTGACCCGTATGCCGCCGGACGTACCGTTTCCCGTTGCGGCGATCAGCGGGTGCGGCGTGATGACGGGCTTCGGTTCAGTCGTCAACGTCGCCCGCGTCCAGCCCGGCGAGAGCGTCGTCGTGCTGGGCTGCGGGGGCGTCGGGCTGAACGTCATTCAGGCGGCGCGGCTGGCCGGCGCCTCACCCATCGTCACGATGGACGCGAACGCTGCGGCGCTCGAGCGCGCGCAGGCCTTCGGCGCGACACATGCCGTCCAGGTGGACGCCTCGGACATGGAGCTGACGTCGGGCGTCGCGGCCGTCGTCACGCTCACGAACGGGCGCGGCGCCGACTACGCGTTCGAGGCAACGAGCGTCCCTGCCCTGGCCTTCGTCCCGCTGCGCCTCGTGCGCGACGGCGGGATGGCGCTGCAGGTCAGCGGCATCAACGAGGCTGTGACGGTGCCGATGCCGTGGTTCATGTGGAACAAGCGGTACGTCACGCCGCTCTACGGCGGGTGCCGGCCCGACAGGGACTTCCCGCGCATCTTCGCGCACTACCTCGCGGGCGAGCTGCGCCTCGACGAGCTCGTCACGCGCACGTATCGACTCGACGAGGTGGGGACGGCACTCGACGACATGCTGACCGGACGCAACGCGAAGGGCGTCGTGCTCTTCGGCGACGCACACGACGACCATGCACGCTGACCAGACCTTTCGCACCATCGCCGTCTCGGCGCCCCGTTACGAGTTCGACGGCCTGCGGTTCGTGACGGTGAAGAGTGACGCGCTGCGGGGACGCGGCGACGTCACCCTGTGGGCGCCCGACGACACCGCACCTGTTGCCCTGATTCTGCTGCTGCACGGCGTGTACAGCAGCCACTGGTCGTGGGCGCTGCAGGGCGGGGCGCATCGTACGGCCGCGCGGATGATCGCCGCCGGCGAACTGCCGCCCGTGGTCGTTGCCATGCCCAGCGACGGGCTGCGCGGCGACGGCTCCGGATACGTGCGCCATGGCGACGGCATCGACTACGAGCGCTGGATTGCCCACGACGTGCCGGCCGCGGCACGCGCCGCCGTGCCGGCGCTCACGCGCGACGTCCCGACGTTCATCGCAGGCCTCTCGATGGGCGGGTTCGGCGCGCTGCGCATCGGCGCGAGGCACGCGCGGCTGTTCAGCGGCATCGCCGGGCACTCCTCGATCACGCACATGTCGCAGATGGCGCAGTTCATCGAGGAGGACTACAGGGCCTTCGGCGCCGCCGACGACGAGGCGTCGGTGCTCGACGCCATCGCGGCCGCCGGCGACGCGCTGCCGCCCCTGCGGTTCGACTGCGGGACGTCCGACCAGCTGATCGAAGAGAACCGCGCGCTGCACCGCGCGCTGCGCGAGCGCGGCATCCCGCACGTCTACGAGGAGTTCACGGGCACGCACGAGTGGGCGTACTGGGAGGAGCACGTCGCCGACACGTTCCGCTTCTTTGCGGGGGTACTCGCCGCGCGGGACGCGGACGAGCGCGTACGATGACCACGGTGAGCAACGACGTCGCGGCGCACAACCGGCGGGCGTGGGACCGGATGGTGGAGCGCGGTCAGCGTTGGACCGTGCCCGTGACCGCCGACGATGTCGCGGCGGCCCGCAGGGGCGACTGGCAGATCACGCTGACGCTGGCACGTGCGGTACCGCGGGCGTGGTTCCCGACGCTCGACGGCGCGCGGACCCTGTGCCTGGCCGGCTCCGGCGGACAGCAGGCGCCGATCCTCGCCGCCGCCGGCGCCGTGGTCACGGCGTTCGACAACTCGCCTCGTCAGCTTGCGCAGGACCAGCTCGTCGCCGAGCGCGACGGCCTGGCGCTGCGGACGGTGCTCGGCGACATGCGCGACCTGGGTGCCTTCGGAGACGCGACCTTCGACCTCGTCGTGCACCCCTGCTCGAACTGCTTCGTGCCGGACGTCCGCCCTGTCTGGCGCGAGGTGTCGCGCGTGCTCGTGCCGGGCGGTATCCTGCTCGCGGGGTTCCTGAACCCGATGACCTTCATCTTCGACGAAGCCGCCGCCGCTGACGGCGAGCTCGTCGTGCGGCATCGACTGCCCTACAGCGACGCCACGCGGCTGTCACCAGACGAGCTCCGCGGCCTCGAGGAGCGCGGGGAGCCGTTCGTCTTCAGTCACTCGCTGGAAGCGCAGATCGGCGGCCAGCTCGAAGCGGGGCTCGCGCTCACGCACTTATATGAGGACGACTGGCCCGGGAAGCCGCTCTCGGCGTATGCCCCGTCGTTCATCGCCACGCGGGCGGTGAACGCCGCGAACTGACTTGAGCCTTTGAGGAGAACTCCATGCTCGGTATCCCGGAAATCCTCTTCCTTGGATTCGTTTTCGTGTTCGGGGTGCTGCCTGTGGCTGCGGGCATCTGGGCGCTGGTGACGCTGAAGCGCATCAAGGCGAGGCAGGACGAGATGATGGCGCGCCAGGAAGGCATCGAGGAGCTCACCACACTCAAGGAATGAGCGTCCACTGCTCGAGCAGCGCTGACAGTCGCATGCCCGAGTGATCCACCGCATCGGGGAACGACCGGCGCACCTCGTCGGCAAGTGCGTGGGCGTCGTCATGTCGGCCCGACTCGGCGTAGTGGCGGGCGAGGAAGACGCGCGCGAGCGCACCGACCTGGACGCCGTTGCCGTACCAGCTGTCGTTGAAGTCGGCGATGGCACGCCTCAGGAGGGCTTCGCGCTCCGCGCCGCGTGACGACTGTGCAAGGTACAGCACGGCGCACCCCGCACGGTTGGAGGCCGGGTACCGTTCGACCAGCTCCAGCAGGCTGGCACGCGCTTCCGGTGCACCCGGGCTGCGGTTGGCGCGCTGATACAGCCTCTCGATCCCACGCAGTTCGTCCACGCTGAACCGCTCCCTGTCGAGGCGCATCCGCGACTGCGCCTTCTCCTGCAGACGCGTCAGGTTCGCGACGTCTGCCGGTGAGAAGCCCGTGAGCGTCGATTCGAAGTCGCTGACGATGCGGTCGAAGTCGCCGCCGTAGATGGCGCGCGCCTCCTCGAGCGTCTGCCGTGCGAGCAGACGCAGGAAGCGGTCGCGTCCGCCCACCTTGACCAGGTGCTCGACGAACGCGCCGGCTATCGGATACACGACGTCCTCCGGCAGCGAGCCGCCCCTCGACCACAGGGACGCAATCACCGGAGGCCGTGCGCCCGCACGTTTCGCAGCCGCCTGGGCGGCGGCAAGGCGGTCGCGGCCGGAAAGGTCGAAGGCCACCGCCGTGCCTTCGGCGAGGAACCGCGACTCCTGTTCAGGCGTCGCCGCATGGTACGAGAGCACGTGGGTGAGCTCGTGTCCGCGCGTCTGGGTCACTGCGGCGTGGATGAGCAGCTTCTCCGGCACGGCGAACCCTATCGATCGCCCAAGGACGCGGCTCGCGTCGGCACCGTCGTTCCACGCATAGAACGCGATCCTGCCCGGCACGTCAGCCCTGAAGAACTCCTGCAGTTCAACGAAGGCGTCCTCGAGATTCCTGGCGAACGCCTGCGGTTCGACGCTCGTGTCAGGCGGGAGACGGAGAACAAAGTGCTCCGTCTCTGTCGTGGACCAGCCGTCGAACGTCTGCCCGGCCGCGGCAACGGGGCCGGTGGACAGAAAGGCAAGCAGCAACAGAGCCGCAGCGCGCATGGTGCAGAGCGTAACCCAGCGGTGCCCTTCACGTCGTGAACAGGCGTGCTCGCGGCTTGCCAGTGGAAGCTCGCTCACGAATGCAGGCGAGTCAAGGAACAGGTGCTCAGACAGACTTTGCGGGAGGGAGGGTTGCGGGGTCCGCCTTCGCCCTTCGGGCTTCGGCGGGACGACCTCCGCGCGGTGGTGACGTGAGCTCGCTTGGCTTGCCCAGCCGAAGCTCGCCGAAGGCGAGCGGAGGTTGGTGGACCTGACCGGGATCGAACCGGTGACCTCCTGAATGCCATTCAGGCGCGCTCCCAGCTGCGCCACAGGCCCACTCAAGATCCCCGAGTATACCGGAGGCGCGCGCACGCGTCAAAGCCCGCCGCGGCACCGCGCGACGGCACCCACTCCCTGTCGGTCAGCGCAACGCCCGGTACTCGTCGGCCGTGTCCACGTCGCGCAGCACCGCCTCATCGTCCACCGGCACGTCGAGCACGCGACCGAAGGCCGCCAGTGCCCGAACCGCCGAGCGGGCGCCCACTTCCACAGGCGCCGCGCGCAGCAGCGGCCAGGCCTCGCGATGCCACAGGACCGGATGCCCGTGCCGCGCCCCCACCGCGGGCCGGACGACGACGGGTGGGCGTGGCGCAGCGGACGCAGAGACCTTCGCGGCTGCGGCGGCCAGCACGCGCAGCGTCTCGACGGCGACGCCGGGCACGTCCACGAGCGCGACGGCGAGCCAGAGCGGCGCCGTCTCGAGCTCGTCTACCCAGGCGAGGCCGCGCCACACGCTGGTGAGCTGTCCCTGCGCGTGCGCCGGGTTGTACAGCAGCGCATCCCACGGCGGCTGCGGGTGCGCCGCGGCAATCTGCTCGTGGTGCGGACCGCTGACGACGGCGATGGGGCCGAAGCTCGCATCTCGCAGGACGCCGCAGATGCTGCTGACGAAGGTGGAGCTCGCAGCGTCCGGCGGCCAGCGCAGCAGTGCTTTCGGGTGACCGTCCATCCGCCGGGACGCGCCGGCAGCCAGCACGAGCGCGGCAATCATTGGTGGCCCTGCCGCGCTGGCGCGCGACGACGAAGCCAGCTCTTCCGGGGTCCGCGTCACGTCTGTCGTTCCGTAAGCGAGAAGTGTGGCGTCAAGGCGCTACTTTCGTCCCTGCGGCGGCGATGACACGGAACATGCCGTGCTACGCTAACTCTTATCGCTGCATCACGTCTCGGCGGGAGGCCAGATCGATTCTGGCACGCACGATGCGTGCACGGCTTCCTTGCAGCGCTCGGCCCGGCGACATCCGTCGTCCGGTCGGGATTCCCCCCGGCAGCGGCCGCGGGATCGCATCGGAGGTTACGGTATGTCGTCCGGCACAATCGCACGCCTGCTCATCGACAAGGGCTTCGGCTTCATCAGGGACGAAACGGGGGTGGAGCACTTCTTCCACCGCAGCGCCGTCCGGGGGGCCGTCTTCGAGCTCCTGCGCGAGGGCCAGCGCGTGGAGTTCACTGTCGAGGAATCGGCCAAGGGGCCCCGGGCCGGTGAGGTCCGCCTGCTCGACGCCTGACGAGCGGCGGCACGCAGCGCCCCGAGATCTTCACTCACGTCACGGCCGCATGCCTCCCGCAGGCGTGCGGCCGTTTTTGCATGAATGGCGGAAGCCCCTGGGAGTCGAACCCAGCCATCCCGCGTGACGGGACACCACCGGTTTTGAAGACCGGGAGGGCCACCGGGCCCCGTTGGCTTCCGCACGGCGTCGCCGCGACACGCCGGCTCAGCGGCCGGCGAGCACCTCGAGTACCGTCTCGACGTCGCTCAGCTCGTGGAACACCACGTCGGCCCCGGCCGCCTCGAGCGCTTCTTTGTCGAACTGGCCGGTCGTCACGCAGACGACCCGGGCGTCGCCGGCCTTCGCGCACGCCACGTCGTGCGGGGTGTCGCCGATGATCACCGTGCGCGCCGGGTCGGCGGCACGGCCGGTCCGCTCCGTGTACCGCCTGTAGGCCACCGGCAGCAGGTCGTTGCGGTCCACGGCGTCCTCGCCGAAGGCGCCCCAGGGGAAGAACCGCCACAGGTCGTAGTACCCCAGCTTGATCCGGGCCGTCCGCGAGAAGTTGCCCGTGAGCAGCGCCAGGTCGAAGCGGTCGTCGGCGATGAGCGTTTCCAGCAGCCGGGTGACACCTGGAAACACGCCAGGACCGCCGCCCGTCGCCTCGAGTTCGGCCGCGAGATATCCCGCGTAGCGCTCGAGAATCCTGTCGCGCGTCTCCGTATCCAGTTCGCGCCCGTCCAGTGCCGCGAGCGCGTCGCGAAGGATGATGCTGTCGGTGCGCCCGGCGACGGGAATCCCCTCGAGAGCGCGCGCGACGCCGAGCTCGTCCTCCACGGCCCGCTTCATGGACCGGAAGCCGGCGCCACCCGTCGTGATGAGCGTTCCGTCGATGTCGAACAGCAGCAGGGTCTTCATGAACTCCAGCATCCTCCGGGTCGCCAGGAAAGGGCGCGACGCCTTACCCGGCCTGGATCTCCACGAGCTCGCCCGTCGCGGGCTGGAGCTGGAGATAACGCGTCGCCACGGCCGCGGCGAAGCGGCGGTCCTGGCTGCAGGCGACGACAGTGAGGGCCCGCCGCTGCACGACCTCGCCGACGAGCGCCGCATACGTCGCCCGCGCCTCGGGCTCGAGCGGGGCCGTCGGGTGCTCGAGCAGCAGCAGCTCCGGTGACAGGGCAATTGCCCGCGCGAGGTGGATCCGCATGCGCACGTCGGGTCCTGCCTCGTGCACCTTGCGCGTCCACCAGTCCTCGCCGAGGCCGACCTCTTCGGCCAGCGTCCGTGCCCGTGCCGTGAGCTCGTCAGACATCGGCTCGATCTCGATCGACAGCGGGAGGGCGATGTTCTGCAGCACCGTCATCCCGTCGAGCAGCACCGCGCGCACCGTGACGACGCCGAAGCGGTCGAGGGAGGTGAGCCACTCCGCTTCGGACGTGACGCTGGCGGTGGACGCGCCGGCGACGCGCACCTCACCTTCATCCGGTAACGTGGCGCCGTTGACGAGATTGGTGAACAGCTCCGCCGTGACGACGTCGAAGCCCGTCATCACGACGCGCTCGGCGGGTGCGACGCGCAGGTCGCGGAGCCGGAACGGGCGCAACCCGCGATAGTGCTTCACGACGCCTTCGCAGTGCAGGAGGACGCCGCGCGCATCATCCGGTGTCAAGCGCGCGATCCCGTCCGGGTGCCGCCGGCGCGGCCCTTCCTGGTGAGGATGCGGTATTCGCGGATCAGCAGCTCGAGGTGATCGCGTTCCTCGTCGGCGAACTCGAGGAAGATCCGCTTGCCTTCGGAGTCTTCGAACTTCTCGCCGTACCGCTTGAAGAAGCGATGCGAGCCGCGCTCGCACTTGATCCCGATCATCAACGCGTCGCGGTCGCTCGACACCTTGAGCAGCTCGTCGACGCCCGCCGAGAACAGCCCGTTGGCGGCGCCCTTGAAGAACAGGAAGGGCGGGTGGCTCTCGAGCTCCGGATCCTGCTTGACGAGTTCGCGGTAGCGCGCTTCGAGCCGGCCCAGATGGTCGTCTTCCTCGCCGGACAGCCGCTGGAACACGCGACGGGCACGCGCGTCCTTCGTGATCTGCGCGGCCCGCTGGTAGAACTCGCGGCCCGACCGCTCCGTCGCGATGGCGATGCGGAGGGCGTCACGCGCGAAGAGCAGCTCGGTGGTCACCTTGCGCGCCGGCGCCTTGCGGCCCGTGCTGCACTCCTCGCAGGTGCCATACAGCTGCACCACGGCCTGGCGCAGCGTGAAGTGCCGCGTCTCGGCCACGTCGTCGATCAACTGCTCGATGTCGGAGCTGAGGAACTCCATCGAGTTGTTGCACGACTTGCAGATGAGATGAAAGTGCCGGGGGTGGCGGTAGCTGTGCTCGAACCGGAAGCGCCCCTCGCCGAAGTCCACCTTGCGCGCGATGCCGGCCTGCTCCATCCAGGCCAGCGTGCGGTAGACGGTGGCGCGGCTGATTCTCGCGTCTTCCTTGCGGATCAACTCCACCAGGTCGTCCGCCGTCAGGTGACCTTCCTGCCGCAGGAAGATGTTGACGATCAGGTCGCGCTTGCTGGAGCGCTTGCTGCCGGCCGGACGCAAGCTTTCGATGTAGGCTGCAGGGGACTGCATCGATCAGCACCACATGACCGCCCCGCGCCAGCGGATTGGGCGGTGGAATTGCGTCAGACCGCGAACGAGGATCCGCAGCCGCAGGTCGACTTGGCGTTCGGGTTCTTGATGGTGAAGCCCCCGCCGGCCATGTTGTCGACGAAGTCGACCTCGGCGCCCTTGAGGTAACGCACGCTGATGGGATCGACGAAGAGACGCACGCCGTTGGACTCGACGACCTTGTCGACGTCGGCAGGGCCTTCGCCTTCCTCGATCATGAGGCCATACTGGAAGCCGGAACACCCGCCGCCCTGCACGAAGACGCGCAGCCCGGCCTCGGGCCGTCCCTCTTCGACGAGCAGTTCAGAAATCTTCTCGGCAGCCGTGCTGGTGACGGTGATCATGGATGCGATGTCTCCCCAGAACCTTCCGTCAAGTATAGCGGGCGGCCACGAACCGCAGCAACCGGGCCACAGATGAGCTCAGAGACGTTCCACATCTTCCTGGCGGGGGCCGACGCGTCCTCCGTGCGTGCGCTCGAGGTAAAAAGCCCCTGGGACGGCGCCGTCGCAGGCCGGACGTGGCTCGCGGATGCCGGGCAGTACGAACAGGCCGCGCAGGCCTGCGTCGAGGCCGCACCCGCGATAGCGGCGATTCCCGTGCACGAGCGCGCGGCCGTGCTCCGCCGCGTGTCGGAGCGCCTGCGAGGCGACCCCGAGCCGTTCGCTCGCCGCATCGCCCTCGAGGCAGGCAAGCCCATCAAGGACGCCACTGCCGAGGTGGCCCGCGCCGCGATGACCTTCGAGGTCGCCGCCGAGGAAGCCCGCCGCATGTCCGGGAGCGGTGACGTCATCCCGATGGACCTGGCGCCGCATGGAGAGAAGCGTCTGGCCATCGCCCGCCGCGTGCCCCTGGGGCCGATTGCGGCAATCTCGCCATTCAACTTCCCGCTCAACCTCGTCGCCCACAAACTCGCCCCGGCGTTTGCCGCCGGCAACCCCGTGGTCCTGAAGCCGGCGAGCCGGACGCCGCTGTCGGCGCTCGCCCTGGCCGGGCTGATGCGCGATTGCGGCCTGCCGCCAGGCGCGCTGTCGGTGCTGCCGATGGACCGCGACACGGGCAACGCGCTGGTCGAGGACGACCGCTTCAGGATGCTCACCTTCACCGGGTCGTCCGAGGTCGGTTGGGCGATGAAGGCCCGCGCCGGCAGGAAAAAGGTGGTGCTCGAGCTTGGCGGCAATGCCGGCGTGCTGGTTGACGCGTCGGCCGACGTCGCGCACGCCGTGGACCGGATCGTCGCCGGCGGCTTCGGTTACGCCGGCCAGAGTTGCATCGCCGTGCAGCGCGTGTACGTCCACGAGCGGCGCTGGGACGAGTTCATGGAGCGCCTCGTGCCGGCCGTCGCCGCAGTACCGGTAGGCGACCCGCTCGATCCGGAGACGGTCGTCGGCCCGCTCATCAGCACGGACGACGTCGAGCGCGTCGAGACGTGGGTAGCCGAAGCCGTCGAGGCAGGCGCGACGATCCTTGCCGGCGGCCGGCGCGTGGACGACAGGACGTTCGCGCCCACCGTGCTGACGGGCGTGCCCGCCACAGCGAAGCTCTGCGCCGAGGAAGCGTTCGCCCCGGTCATCGTCTGCGAGAAGATCGCGTCGTTCGACGAGGGCCTCGCGGCACTGAACGCCTCGGCCTTCGGACTCCAGGCCGGCATCTTCACTGCCGATCTCGAGGGTGCTCTTGGCGCCTTCGACGCCCTCGACGTCGGTGGCGTCCTGATCAACGACGTGCCGACGTACCGTATCGACCACATGCCCTACGGTGGCGTGAAAGACTCCGGGATGGGCCGTGAGGGTCCGCGATATGCCATCGAGGAGATGTCCGAACTGCGGCTTCTGATTGTCGTCCGGCGGTAGGACGGCCAGGTTGGGGGCGGTTCCGTCGCGACAGGTACGGCCCTTGCACTTCCCAGGGTAGCGGCCGCCGTTGGTGGTCGCGAATGTCATCGAGAAAGGACACCCACGAGATGCGAAAACAGCGGGAGATGCTGACGACGCTTGCGGCTACGGTGCTGACGCTGGCGCTGGCGGCCGGGTGTGGGTCGGGCTCGACGGCACCTGACACTTCTGCGGGTCACCAGGCCGACGACACTACGGCCACCGAGGGAGAAGTGCCGCCGCCGGCGGATGCAGATGACGTCGCCACGTCGACCCCGGCCGACCCCGAGCCCCAGGCGAGCGGCCTCGCGCCTGCCCCGCAGGCCCCGGCAGCCAGCCGGACGAGCCCGCCGCCTGCCCGCGGCACGCAGGCGGCTGACGCCGGCGTGACGCCCTCCCCGTCCATCGGTGGAACCGCCCCTGCCGATGCTCCGGCTCGTGCCGCCGAGAGTGGCGTCGCTGCCGGCGAGTCGCAGCCGGCGCGCGAGGCGGCGCCCGTGGCGCGGCTCGTGGAACTGCCGGCCGGAACGGTGCTGCCGCTCCGCCTGCGCACGGCCCTGAGCTCCGCCACGAGCGCCGTCGAGGACCCCGTCACGGCGCGCGTCGTCCGTGACGTCGAAGTCGGTGGTGAGGTGGTGGTGCCCGAAGGATCGACCGTCTCGGGCCGCGTGACGTACGCGCAGAACAGCGGACGCGTGAAGGGACGTGCGGGCCTGACCGTCCGCTTCTACACGCTGACGGTGGGCGAGCGGACCTACGACATCGACGCGGAGCCGCTGCGGCGCGAAGCCCAGGGCACCAAGGGCAAGGACGCCCAGAAGATCGGGATAGGCGCCGGCGCGGGCGCCGTCGTCGGCGGCCTGCTCGGCGGACGCAAGGGTGCGGCCATCGGCGCCGTCGCAGGCGGCGCCGGGGGAACGGGCGTCGTGCTGGCGACGAAGGGCGAGGAGGTGGAGCTGCCGACCGGTACGGCCGTGGACCTCCGTCTGACGTCCCCAACGACACTGACGCGCTAGCGTGCCGGCGACGCTCGTTTACGCCGGACGTTTCCGAGTTCCATGCAGGCCATGACCCTTACGAGATCGGTCGCCACCGCTGGCGTGGCGCTGTCGCTGGCCCTGGCCGGGCTGTCGCTGCCTGGCCAGGCGCAGGCTCCCCGGCAGCCGGGGAACACGAGCACGCACACATCCGAGATGCAGCGCGGACACGGACGGCTGTTCGCGCCGCAGGACCTCGGCATGCTCGAAGGCCCCGATCGCGAGGCCTGGCAGCGTCCCGACCAGATCATGGACGCCCTCGGCATCGGCGAGGGTTCGGTGGTCGCCGACCTCGGCGCGGGCGGCGGCTGGTTCACGGTGCGCCTGGCCCGCCGCGTCGGGCCGAACGGCCTGGTCTACGCGGAAGACATCCAGCCACAGATGATCGAGGCGATCGAGCGCCGCGTCGAACGCGAGGGGTTGCGCAACGTCGAGACAGTGCTCGGCTCGGCCGACAACCCGACGCTGCCCGACGAGAGGCTCGACGTCGTGCTCATGGTCGACTCGTTCCAGGAAGTGGAGGACCGTCTCACGCTGCTGCACCACGTCCGGCGTGCGCTCAAGGAAGGCGGCCGCCTCGGGATCGTCGGTCACCGCACCAACGGCGGCGGCGGCCCCGGCCCCGCCCTCGAGGACCGCGTGACGCCCGCCGAAGTCAGGCGCGTCGCGGAGGCGGCCGGGCTGAGGTTCGCGGGCCAGAACCTCTCGCTGCCGTATCAGTACCTGCTGATCTTCACGCGCTGACGGACCGTCAGCCGCGCGCGACTTCCGCAATGCCGCGCACCGCAATCACCGCAGGCCCAGGCCGCGGCGCACGGTGAGGGTTGGCGGTCAGCGGCCGGCGGCAGCAGGCTGAAATGGCGCGAGCTGCTCGCGCACGACGGACTCGTCACCCACCACCACCAGCGTCATGGCGTCGGGCTTGAGGTACTCGCGCGCGATTCGCTGTACATCGGCCGGCGTGACGGCCCGCACGCGCTCCACGTACGTCCGCAGGTAGTCCGGCCCGAGCCCGTGCAGGTCGGTGAACGCCGTCTGGCTCACGATGCCCGCGCGCGACGAGTTCTGCAGGACGAAGACACCGGCCAGGTAGTTGGCGATCCCGGCGACCTCGTCGGCCGAGGGCGGTTCCGCGCGCAGCCTGTCGATCTCCGCGAAGATCTCCTTCAGCGCGGCACCCGTGTCGGCCGTCGTGACGTCGGCGGCCTGCACCCAGTGCGCCACACCCGGATGGGTCGCCACCTGGCTGAACGGCGAGTACGTGTAGCCCTTCTGCTCGCGGATGTTGGTGGTGATGCGCGACGTGAACGAGCCCCCCAGCAGGCTGTTTGTCACCTGCTGCGCCACGTAGTCCTTGTGGGACGGGTCGATGACCGGCAGGCCCAGCCTGATGGTCGACTGCGGCGCCCCGGGCCGGTTGATGAGGTGCAGCGAGCGCGCCGACACCGGCGACGCCTTCACGCGCTCGCCGGCCGCGCCGCGCGCCCAGTTCGCAAAGGCTTTCTCGATCGCCGGGCGCACGGCTGCCGGGTCGATCTGCCCCACCACGTACAGGTGGCTGCGGTTCGGCACCACATGACGGGCATGGAACGCCTTCACGGCGTCGAGGTCGTACGAGGCCAGTTGCTCGTCGGTCGGCAACAGGCGCCCGTACGGGTGGTCCGGATAGAGGGTCGCCGCGAACCGTTCGGCGGCCAGCGTGCCCGGCGTGGTGCGGCTCACGCTCAGCTGACGCAGCAGGTTGTCGCGTACCCTCGTGAGCTCGCTGCCCGGGAACGCCGGCCTCGCCGCCACGTCGGCCACCAGGGCCACGGCATCGGCCGCGAACTCGCTCAGCACGTCGAGCGTGATGGACGTCTGATCGCCACCGACGTTGATCCCGAGCGCACCGCCCATCCCGCCGGCCGCCTCGGCGACCTCCGCGGCGGATCGGGTCGCCGTGCCTTCGCGCATCAGGGCACCCGTCAGATCGGCCAGCCACACTTCATCGGCCGACTCGTCGGCGTTGCCGACGCGCACCACGAGGGACACGTTCACCTTCGGCACGGTGCCGTACGGCACGATGGTCACGTTCAACCCGTTGGGCAGGCTGAAGCGCGTGGCCTCGGGCAGCACGAAGGGACGGGGCGTGCCGCCGGGCGGCGGTGTCTGCCGCTGGCGCTGGGCCGTCGCCGTTGCCGGGGTCACGGCGAGCGCTGCGACGGCCAGCACACCGGCGAGCCGCGCGGAACCGGGGATCACGGAGGAACGCAGCATGATCGACCTCGCTACTTCGCGGCCGCCGCGTCAGCGGCGCCAGGCTCGATGGTGAGGACCGTGCGGTTCGTACGCCGGAGGTACTCGCGCGCCGTCGTCTGGACGAGCGCCGGCGTCACCTTCCGCAGCTCCGCTTCCACCCCGTTGATCCGCGCGGGGTCGTCGTCGAACAGCGCGAAGGACGCGAGCAGGTCGGCGCGGCCGAAGCCGCCAAACTGCGTCTGCATGTCGTAGAACTCCGAACGCCACTTCACGATCGCGCGGTCGAGCGCTGCCTGGTCCAGCGGCTGGTCCTGCAAGGTGGCGATGACGCCATCCACGGCGGCGAGCACCTCGTCGGACGATGTGGCCGGGTCGTGGATGAGCGAGGCCATCCAGAGCATCGGGCCCTCGTAGTTGAACATGTTGCCGAGCAGGTAGTTGATGCCGCCGCCCACCTCCCCCGTGTAGCCGCGGCGGTTGACGAGTTCCTGGGCGAGCAGGCTGTCGTCGCCCTGCACCAGCAGCTGGTCGATGAGCCCCATCGCGTAGTACTCCGGCGTGTTGCGCGGCGGCACGTGGTAGGCGAAGCCGAGCGCGGGCCGGGTCGCCAGAGGGTCCTTCCTGCTGGCGCGCTTCTCTTCCGTCTGCCGCGGCTCGCTGAGGTCGGGCAGCGTCGGCTCGGGCTTCTTGGGCAGATGCGCGAAGTACTTCTCGATGAAGGCGCGCGCCTGCGCGACGTCGAAGTCGCCGACCACCACGAGCGCGGCGTTGCTCGGCGCGTAGTAGGTCTCGAAGAACGACGCGACGTCCTCGAGCGTGGCGGCCTCGAGGTGCGCCAGGTCGCCGTAGAAGTTGTGGGCGTTGTACCAGTTGGTGTTCGCCTGCTGGGGGAGGTCGAGCCAGGGGAACCCGCCGTACGGCTGGTTGAGGACGTTGACCCTGACCTCGTTGGCCACCACGCCCTGCTGGTTGGTGAGGTTCTCCTGCGTGATGTCGAGGCCCGCCATCCTGTCGGCCTCCGCCCACAGCACCGTCTCGAGCTTGTGCGACGGCACGACCTCGAAGTAGTTGGTGAAGTCGAAGCGCGTCGAGCCGTTGAGGATGCCCCCGTTGCTCTCGACCAGGCGGATGAACTCCATCTTGCCGAGGTTGGCCGAGCCCTGGAACATCATGTGCTCGAACAGGTGCGCAAAGCCGGTCTTGTCCTTCGGCTCCACCCGGAAGCCGATGCGGTAGTACACGCCGACCACCACGGTGGGCGCCGTGTGGTCGGGCGACAGCACCACCCGCAGGCCGTTCGGCAGCCGGTAATAGGTGACGGGCACGTCGGCCGCACGAGCCGGCGGCTCGAAGGGACCCGCGAGTACGGCGAGCACGGCGAGGCAGATGCCGAAGAGACGGGACGCCATCAGACAGACCTCCAGACGAGGTGAGACGAGCAACGATATGCCAGGAGTTCCCCATCTGCCACAGCGAAGGGATGAACGGCGGGCGGGAAGACGCTGATTGCGCGCAGGTCACCGCAGAACGGCTCGGGCAGGCAGTAGGACGGCTCGGGCGGACAGTAGGACGGCTCGGCAGACAGTCGGACGGCTCGGAGAGCCGTCCCTACCGCGAGCCGTCCCTACCGGGCCGCGTATGCTGTGACCGTGGCTGACCTTCCCGTAGCGCTGACGATTGCCGGCTCCGATTCGGGGGGCGGCGCCGGCATCCAGGCCGACCTGAAGACGTTCTCGGCGCTGGGCGTGTTCGGCACGTCGGCCCTGACGGCCATCACGGCGCAGAATACGCTCGGCGTGACGGCGGTGGAAGTTGTGACGCCGGCCATGGTCCGCGCGCAGATTGACGCCGTCGTGACCGATCTCGCCCCCGCCGCCGTCAAGACCGGCATGCTCGCCACCCGCGCCATCGTCGAGACCGTCGCGGACGCGATTGCCGCCCACGCCCTCGCCCGGGTCGTCGTCGATCCCGTCATGGTGTCGAAGAGCGGCCATCGGCTGCTCGACGACGAGGCGGTGGGCGCGGTGCTGGAGCGCCTGTTGCCCGTCGCGGACGTGATCACGCCCAACGCCGAAGAAGCGGCCGTGCTGACAGGACGTCCGGTGCGGACGCCCGACGACGCGCGCGAGGCCGCGAGGCAGCTCCTCGACCAGGGCGCGCGCGCTGTCGTCCTGAAAGGCGGGCACCTCCCCACCGATGACGTCGCCGACCTGCTCGTGACGGCTGGCGGCGTGGTCGAGGTGCGGGGGCCCCGGCATCCCGGGCGGCACACCCATGGCACCGGCTGCACGTTCGCGGCGGCAATGGCCGCGATGCTGGCGCGCGGCGCCGATCTCGAGGCCGCCTTCCGCGAGGCGCGCGCCTATGTGGACGGCGCCATCCGCCATGCCCCCGCGCTCGGTGCCGGCGACGGGCCGCTCCACCATTTCTGGCGGCTATACTGAAAGGCTAGGCCATGGACCGGTTCGCCATCACATCAGCGCCGCTCAGGTTGGAACCGCTCATGGATCTGGTCAGCAGGGTGCACGCGGAGCAGGCCGCGCGGGAGGATCGGGAAGGTCCTGGCGCGGTGGCGAGCTTCGTCGGCCTGGTGCGGAACCGCCATGCCGGCCGTGACGTGGACCACCTGAGCTACGAGGCGTACGAGCCGCTCGCCATCCGGGCGTTCGGACGGATCGCCGCGGAACTGGCCGAACGCGTGCCCGATGCGGTGCTGGCCATCCACCATCGCGTGGGCCGGCTGGAGATTGGCGAGGCGTCGGTCGCCATTGCGGCGGCGTCGGCGCACAGGGCGGAGGCCTCGGCGGCCTGCCGCTACGCCATCGAGCGCATCAAGCAGATGGCGCCGATCTGGAAGCACGAGGTGTTCGCGGGCGGCGCCGCCTGGGTCGAGGGCGCGACCGCAGACCCCGAGGATGCGGCCAGCCGCGAACGCGCATGGAGTCGTGCATGTCCCTGACGGTGCGCCTGTTTGCGGGTCTTCGCGACATCGCCGGCGGCGAGCTGGTGCGGGACGTGCCCGAACCGGCGACGGTGGATGCCGTCTGGGCGCAGCTGGCGCACGAGTGGCCGGGGCTGGCGCCGTATCGCGACAGCGTGTCGTGCGCGGTGAACGCGGAGTACGCGCGGTTCTCCGATTCCGTCCGAGAGGGCGACGAGGTGGCATTCCTGCCGCCGGTGTCTGGTGGTTGACATGTTGCAGAAGCTCGCGGCCGTCGAGGCCCAGTACGAACGCCTGCTCGCCCTCATTGCCGATCCGGCGGTGCAGGCCGACGCGCAGGCCTACCGCACGCACGCCCGGGCGATGGCGGAGCTGCAGGAGATCGTCGAGACGTATCGCGAGCTGAAGGCCGTCGAGGAGCAGATTGCCCAGGCCCGGGAGCTCGCGGGCGCCGGCGATGCCGAGATGGCGGCCCTCGCGCAGGAGGAGCTGGCCGATCTGCAGCCGCGCCGCGACGCGCTGCTCGACGAGGTCAAGCTGCTGCTCGTGCCGAAGGATCCGAACGACGCCCGCAACGTCGTCCTCGAGATTCGTGCGGGGACGGGCGGCGAGGAGGCCGCGCTGTTTGCCGCCGAACTCTTCCGCATGTACGCACGGTACGCCGAGCGCCAGGGATGGAAGCTCGAGGTCCTCTCGCAGAGCGACGCGGATGCCGGCGGCCTCAAGGAAGTGATCGCGACGATCGAGGGGCAGAAGGTCTACAGCCACCTCAAGTACGAGAGCGGCGTCCACCGCGTGCAGCGCGTGCCGGCGACGGAAGCGAGCGGCCGCATCCATACGTCGACCGCCACGGTGGCCGTGCTGCCCGAGGCCGAGGAAGTGGACGTGCAGATCAACGACAAGGACCTGCGCATCGACACCTTCTGCTCCAGCGGCCCCGGCGGCCAGAGCGTCAACACGACCTACTCCGCCGTCCGGATCACGCACATCCCCACCGGACTCGTCGTCTCGCAGCAGGACGAGAAGTCGCAGATCAAGAACAAGGCGAAGGCCCTGAAGGTGCTGCGGTCGCGACTCTACGAGATGGAGATGCGCAAGCAGCAGGACGCCATCGCGAAGGATCGCCGCAGCCAGGTGGGCACCGGCGAGCGGTCCGAGAAGATCCGCACCTACAACTTCCCTCAGAGCCGCATCACGGACCATCGCGTCAACTTCACGACGCACCAGCTCGCCGCAGTCCTCGACGGCGACCTGAAGGAGATCATCGACCAGGTGACCACCTACTTCAGGTCGGAGCAGCTGAAGGAAGCCAGCCGCGGCGAAGCGGCGGTCGCCTCGTAAGGCAGGGCGACGTCACGTGGCCGCTTCGATCCGCGAACGGATGGCCGCCGCCGAGGCGGCGCTTCGGGAGGCGGGGTCGTCGCCACAGGACGCGCGGATCGACGCCGACGTGCTCGCGCGCCACGTGCTCGGCTGGGACCGCGCCACGCTCCTGCTCAGGCGTGAAGAACCCATGCCTCCCGAGGCCGCGCCTGCCTACGACCGGCTGATTGCACGGCGGACCAGGCGCGAGCCGGTCGCCTACCTCACCGAGACACGGGAGTTCTACGGGCGCCCCTTCCGCGTCTCGCCTGCCGTCCTCATCCCGCGTCCGGAAACCGAGCTCGTCGTCGACCACGTGCTGCGGGAGACGTCGCCTGGCGTGCCGCTCCGCGTGGCGGACGTCGGCACCGGCAGCGGCATCCTGGCCGTCACCATCGCGTGCGAGCGGCCGCAGGCGCAGGTCATCGCCACCGACATCTCCGGCGAGGCGCTGGCGATCGCGCGTGAGAACGCGACGACCCACGGCGTGGCGTCGCGCGTGACGTTCGTGGAAGGGGATCTGCTCCAGCCCGCCCCCGGGCCATTCGACGTCATCGTCGCCAACCCGCCCTACGTCGCGGCCCGCGACGCAGCGGGTCTCGCCCGTGACGTCCGCGACTACGAGCCGGCGCTCGCACTCTTCGGCGGCGACGACGGGCTGGCGCTGGTGCGGCGGCTGGTTCGCGAAGCGGCGGAGCGCCTCGTGTCGTCGGGCCTGTTGGTCATGGAGTTCGGTGCCGGCCAGGGGTACGATGTCGCGCACTACGTCAGCGACGCCGGCTTCGAGCCTGTCGAACTCCTCGAAGACCTGCAGGGCATCGAACGCGTCGTCGCCGGCAGATTGCGAGCCGTCCCCTGACCGCCACGTCGCCGCCCTCCACCACCTCGCTCGTCCGGGGCCTCGGCCTCTTCGCGACCATCGCCGTCATCCTCAGCAACGTCATCGGAACCGGTGTGTTCCTGAAGGCGCGGATCATGGCCTGTCACGTCGAGACGCCGGTGACGGCCCTGCTCGTGTGGGTGGCGACGGGCCTGCTGGCGCTGGCCGGTGCGCTCACCTACGCCGAGCTCTCGGCGATGATGCCGCGGTCGGGCGGCGAGTACGTCTTCATCCGCGAGGCGTACGGACGGCTGTGGGGCTTCCTGTACGGGTGGATGCGGTTCTTCGCCGGCACGGCCGGCTCGCAGGCGGCGCTGGCGGCCGGGTTCGCCATCTTCCTCAACACGGCCAGCGGCGGCACGCTCGGGACGTGGAGCGTGGCGCTTCCGCTGCCGGGAGGCGGCGCGCTCGACGTCGACGCCATCGAAGCCGTGGCCATAGCCGCCATCGCGCTCGTGACGCTGATCAACTGCGCCGCGGTGGCATTCGGGGGCGGCATCGGCGTGGTGTTCACCGTGCTCAAGCTGGTGCTGGTGATTGGGGTCGGCCTCGCGGCGTTTCTGCTCGCCGACGGCTCGTGGCTCCATTTCACGATGACGAGCGCCGAAGGCACCTGCGCGGACGTGGACGCCGCGGCACGCGGCGGGGCGGCGGGGTTCGGCGCCGCGATGATGGCCGCGCTCTGGGCCTACAACGGCTGGAACGAAGTGACTTACGTCGCCGGCGAGGTGCGCGACCCGAGCCGCACCCTGCCGTTCGCGCTGATAGGCGGCGTGCTCACGCTCATCGCGGTGTACGTGTTCGTCAACGCCGGCTACGCGTACGTCCTCCCGCCGGCGGAGATGGCGAGCGTCTCGCCAGACGCCGCCGTCGCGAGCGTGGTGATGTCGCACGTCATCGGACCTGGCGCAGCCGCGCTGATGGCGGCCATCCTGGCCGTGTCGGTGTTCAGCGCGCTGCACATGTGCACGCTGGTCGGCGCCCGTGTGCCGTACGCGATGGCCGAGGACGGCCTGTTCTTCCGCGGCCTGGCGGCTGTCAGCCCGCGGACGCGCGTGCCGATCCGCGCCCTGCTCGTGCAGGGCACGTGGGCCAGCCTCCTCGTCCTGTCAGGCTCGTTCGACACGCTCACCACCTACGCTCTTTTCGCGGCGCTGCTCTTCGTCGCACTCGCCACGGCCGCCGTGTTCGTCCTGCGCCGCACACGTCCGGATGCCGACCGGCCGTATCGCACGTGGGGCTACCCCGTCGTGCCCGCGCTCGTCCTCCTCGTCACGCTGTGGCTCATCGTCAACACGCTGATGACGATGCCCTACGAGTCGTTCGGTGGCCTGGCGCTGCTCGCCCTCGGACTGCCGGCGTACTGGGTATTTACCAGGTCTGCCTCGCGGTGATGCTGACGAGGAGCGGAGGAAAGGAGGAGCGAAGGAAGGGAGGAAGAGGAGTGGAGGAAGGGAGGAAAGAGGACTGGAGGATCCGACCCTCGCCATCAGCCTCAAGCATCAAGCCTTGGCATGAGGCATGAAGCATGAGGCATTAGTCATTAAGCATTAAGCATTAGTCATCAGCCATTCCCCCTCACCCCGGCGGCCATCCCAAGCCTCTTCCGGCGAGGACGTGCAGGTGGAGGTGGAAGACCGTCTGCCCGGCGTCGGCGTTGGTGTTGAAGACCGTGCGGTACCCGCCCTCGGCGTAGCCCCGCTCGCGCATGAGGAGCGCGGCGCGGTGGAGCATCTTCCCGATCAGGGGCTCGTCCTCGGCGGTCATCGCGTCGAGGCTGGCGATGTGGCGCCGCGGGATGATCAGGCAGTGGAACGGCGCCTGCGGGTTGATGTCCTCGAACGCGACGAGGTCGGCGTCCTGGTAGATCACCTTCGCGGGGATCTCGGCGGCGCTGATGCGGCAGAACAGGCAACTGGACATTCACGACAGTATACGGACGACCACCGCCTCCGTACCTCGACTGGACGCGCGGCGACCGGGGATACCGCAAAGCGCGTCGCGAGCGCGTTCGACCCGTCCGCCAGTCCACGCCGCCGCGGCCGGCCGTCATCGCCGTCCGGCCTCGAGCTTCCCGGTACAATGAATTCTTTATGGCCGACTGGAGAAACTCCTGCAATCTGCCCACCACCGCCTTTCCCATGAAGGCGAGCCTGCAGACCGCCGAGCCCGAGACCATCGCCCGCTGGGACGCGATGGACCTGTACGGCCAGATCACGCGGGCGCGCGAGGGGCGGCCGAAGTTCGTCCTGCACGACGGCCCCCCGTACGCGAACGGGCAGATCCACATCGGCCACGCGCTCAACAAGATCCTCAAGGACCTGATCGTCAAGTCGAAGTCGATGGCCGGCTACGACGCGCCGTACGTGCCCGGCTGGGACTGCCACGGTCTGCCCATCGAACTGCAGGTGGACAAGGAACTGGGCTCGAAAAAGCGCGAGATGAGCCAGGCTGACTTCCGGCGGGCCTGCCGCGCCTACGCCGAGCGCTTCGTGGCCCTGCAGCGCGACGACTTCAAGCGCCTCGGCGTGCTCGGCACCTGGGACGCCCCCTACCTGACGATGCGCTACGAGTACCAGGCGGCCATCGTCCGGGCGCTCGGCCGGTTCGTCCAGCAGGATCTCGTCTACAAGGGCCGCAAGCCCGTGCACTGGTGCATCCACTGCCGCACCGCGCTGGCCGAGGCCGAGGTCGAGTACGAGCCGCACACCTCGCCCTCGATCTACGTGGAGTTCCAGCTGTCGGCCGAGGACGCGCCGGTGCTCGCGGAGCGCGTGCCTGCCCTGCGCGGCCGTGACGTCTCCGTCCTCATCTGGACGACGACGCCCTGGACGATCCCGTCGAACATGGGGATCGCGTTCCACCCCGAGTACGAATACGGCGCGTATCCCGTGGACGACCGCGTGATCGTCGTGGCGGAAGACCTGGCGCCCGCGGTGTTCGCGACGATCGGCCGCGACGCCCCGGATCCGCTCGTGCGGATCAAGGGCACGACGTTCGAACGCCTCCGCTTCCGTCATCCGCTGTACGCGCGCGACTCGCTCGGCGTCCTGGCCGACTACGTCACGCTCGAGCAGGGCACCGGCGCCGTCCACACGGCGCCCGGCCACGGCGCCGACGACTTTGCGACGGGCCAGAAGTACGGGCTCGAGACCTACGCGCCCATCGGACCGGGCGGGCGGTTCCTCGACAGCGTCGAGCGGTTCGCGGGCCAGCGTGTGTGGGAGGCCAACCCGCAGGTCGTCGAGGCGCTGCGCGAGGCGGGACGGCTCTGGCACACCGAGAAGTACGAGCACAGCTACCCGCACTGCTGGCGCTGCCACAACCCGGTGATCTTCCTCGCGACGCCGCAGTGGTTCATCGCCATGGACCGCGGCGACCTGCGGCAGCGCGCGCTGGCGGAGGTCGAGCGCGTGGAGTGGCTGCCGGCGTGGGGCCGGGAACGCATCCACAACATGCTGGCCAACCGGCCCGACTGGTGCATCTCGCGCCAGCGGGCCTGGGGTGTGCCCATTCCGGCGGTGGCGTGCGTGGCCTGCCGCGAAGCGCTGCTCACGGTCGAACTGACCGACCGTGCGGCGGAGGTGTTCCTCCAGCACGGCGCCGACGCCTGGTACGAGCGGCCCATCGAAGAGTTCCTGCCGGAGGGCCTCGCCTGCCCGTCGTGCGGCGCGGCCGAGTTCGAGCGCGAGCGCGACATTCTCGACGTGTGGTTCGACTCCGGCTGCAGCCACGAGGGCGTCCTCGAGCCGCGGCCCGAGCTGACGTGGCCGGCAGACGTCTACCTCGAGGGCAGTGACCAGTACCGCGGCTGGTTCCACAGCTCGCTGCTCGTCGCCCTCGGCACGCGCGGACGCGCGCCCTACCGGCAGGTCGTCACCCACGGCTTCGTCGTCGACGAGGACGGCAAGAAGATGTCCAAGTCGAAGGGCAACGTGGTGTCGCCGCAGGACGTCATCGCGCAGAGCGGCGCCGAGGTGCTGCGGCTCTGGGTGGCGATGGTCGACTACACCGAGGAGGTGCGCCTCGGCAGGCAGGTGCTCGCGCGCACGGTGGAGGCGTACCGCAAGATCCGCAACACCCTGCGCTACCTGCTCGCAAACCTGTACGACTTCGACCCCGCCGCCGACCAGGTGCCGCAGGAGGCGATGCTCGACGTGGACCGGTACGCGATGGCGCGGTTCGCCGAGGCCGCCGCCCGCATGCGCGCGGCGTACGACGCGTTCGACTTCCAGACGATCTTCCACGAGCTGAATCGCCTGGTCACCGTCGACCTCAGCGCGTTCTACTTCGACGTCTCGAAGGACCGCCTGTACACGTTCGGCGCGACGGCCCTCGAGCGCCGCTCGGCGCAGACGGCCATGTACCTCATGGCCGACGGCCTGACGCGCCTGCTCGCGCCCATCCTCCCGGTCACCGCCGATGCGCTGTGGCGCGAGTTGCCCGGGACGCGCGAGGCCTCGGTGCACATCGCGCTCTTCCCCGACGGCCTGGACCGCTGGGAGGATGCGCCCCGTCTCGACCGCTGGCGACAGCTGCTCGACGTGCGTGAGGCGGTCAACGCGAAGATCGAGGAGCAGCGCAAGGCCAAGGTGCTCGGCAACTCGCTCGAGGCACAGGTGATCCTGCGGGCGAGCGGACATTACGCGACGCTGCTGCGCGCGCACGCCGACCAGCTCGCGCCGCTGTTCATCGTCAGCGACGTGATCGTGCGGGGTGGTCCGGTGCTCGAGCCGTTCTCGGTGGTGGCCGCCGCCGCGCAGGCGGTGGCGGGCGTGCCGCCCCGGCCGGCAGATCCTGGCACGCTGGCCATCGAGGTCGTCCGTGCGCCGGGCGTCAAGTGCGACAGGTGCTGGCGGTACGTCCCCGAGGTGGTCACCGATGGCGAGGCCGCCGGCATCTGCCGGCGCTGCGAGCACGCGCTGGGGCTGGCGGAGACCGTGGCGTGATCGCGCGGCACGGCCTTCGGCCCGGTGTGCTCCTGCGCCCCGAGCCGTGGGCACTCGTCGCGATCGTCGCGCTCGACCAGCTGACCAAGTGGCTGGTGTATCACCGTGTCGCGCTGTACGAAACGGTGCCGGTGATCCCGGGACTGCTGAACATCACCCACGTGCGCAACACGGGTGCGGCTTTCGGCATGTTCAATGCCACCGACTTCGCCTACAAGCCGGTCGTCGTGGCCTTCATGGCCACCCTGGCGCTCCTGGCGCTGCTCTGGTACGCGCGCCAGGTGGCGCACGAGTCGTGGGCCACACGCTATGCGTTCGTCCTGATCATCGCGGGCGCCATCGGCAATCTCATCGACAGGGCGACCGTGGGCTACGTGCTCGACTTCGTGGACGTCGTCTTCGGCACCTGGCATTTCTGGGCGTTCAACGTCGCCGACGCGGCCATCACCGTGGGCGCGGTGCTGTTTTTCGCCGACGCTCTCTTCATGCACCGCCATGTTTCCGAAGCTGCTTGATCTGGGTCCGCTGACGGTCTACTCCTACGGCGTCCTGCTGGCCGCCGCCTATCTCGGCGGCCTGCAGTTCGCGCTGGTCCGCGCGCGCCGGCGGGGCCTCGATCCCGCCCGGATCATGGACCTCGGCATCTACATCATCGTGAGCGCCCTCGTCGGCGCGAAGCTGCTGCTCGTCATCGTCGATTTCGACCATTTCGTGCAGAACCCGCGCGACATCCTGTCGCTCGTGCGGTCGGGCGGCGTCTTCTACGGCGGCCTGCTGCTGGCCGTGGCGGTGGGGCTGTGGTACGTGCGCAAGCACCGCCTGCCGACCTGGGAGGTGGGCGACATCATCGCGCCGGGCATCGCCTTCGGCCACGTGGTCGGCCGCCTCGGCTGCTTCCTCGCCGGATGCTGCTACGGACGGCCCACCGACGTGCCGTGGGCGGTCGTGTTCACCAACCCGCTGGCGGCCGAGAACGTCGGCACGCCGCTCGGCGTGCACCTGCACCCGACGCAGCTCTACGAAGCCGGCGCCGAGCTGGTGATCCTCGTGCTGCTGCTCGCCTTCGAGGGCAAGGGCCGGCCGTTCCCCGGACGCACGTTCTGGGGCTACATGCTGGTGTACGGCATCTCGCGGTTCATCATCGAGATGTTCA
>JBIQIB010000020.1:11944-22831 GCA_044508265.1 Acidobacteriota bacterium | reverse complement strand
TTCTGGGGCTACATGCTGGTGTACGGCATCTCGCGGTTCATCATCGAGATGTTCAGGGGCGACCCGCGCGGGATGGTGTTCGACAGCGTCTCCACGTCGCAGTTCATCTCGCTGCTCATCGTGCCTGTCGCCCTCGTGATGCTTCACCGCCTCTCGCGCCGGCCGGCGCGCAGGTTGTCGGGCGCGCGCGCATGAGCGAGACCCGCGCGCGGGTGACCGTCGCCGAGGACCAGGACGGCCTGCGCCTCGACCAGGCCCTCACGGCACTCCTGCCGTCGATATCGCGGGCCCAGGTCCAGAAGCTGATTCGCGACGGACACGTGTCGGCCGCCGGCACCCCGCTGCGCAAGGTGAGCGAGCCGGTGCGCACGGGCATGACGTTCGACGTCGTGATCCCGCCCGCGCCGGCGGCGACGGCCGCGCCGGAGGACATCCCGCTCGACATCCTGCACGAGGACGAAGACATCATCGTCGTCAACAAGCCGCCCGGCATGGTGGTGCACCCGGCCGTCGGGCACCACAGCGGCACGCTCGTCAACGCCCTCCTCCATCACGCCGATCTCGAGGGCGTCGGAGACGACGACCGTCCGGGCATCGTGCATCGTCTGGACAAGGGCACATCGGGCGTGATGGTGGTGGCGCGGCATGCCGAAGCCCACGCCGAGCTCGCGCGCCAGTTTCACGACAGGGAGGTCGAGAAGGAGTACGTGACGCTGGTGTGGGGTCTCGTGCAGTACGGCCGCCGCATCGACACGCCCATCGGCCGCGACCCGAACGACAGGCAGAAGATGTCGACGCGGGCGCGCCGATCGCGCGCGGCCGTGACCCGCGTCACGTGGGCCCTGAACCTGCCCGGCGTCTCGCTGCTGCGCGTGGCCATCGCGACGGGCCGGACGCATCAGATTCGCGTGCATCTGAGCTCGATAGGCCATCCCGTCGTGGGCGACGCAACCTACGGCGGCACCAGGCGCCGCGTGCCGCCGCACCTGAAGGCCGTCTCGTCGCTGACGCGGCCCTTCCTGCACGCCGAGTCGCTCCGGCTGACCCACCCGCGCGACGGTCGTCGCCTGACGTTCGAGGCGCCGCTGGCGCCCGACCTCGAACGCGTGCTGGCGCAGCTCGACGCCGACATCGAGCGCTTCGGGTACGAGACCGGACGATGACGACACCTCACACGCCGATAGCGTTCACCGGGCGCGTGTTCACCGTCACGCGGGAACGCGTGCGCCTGCCGCACGGCGTCGAGACCACCATCGACCTCGTACGGCACCGCGGGTCCGCGGTGCTGCTGCCGATGCCCGACCCGCAGACGCTGCTGCTCGTCAGGCAGTATCGGCATGCGCTGGGCCGCGCCATCTGGGAGGTGCCGGCCGGCACGCTCGAAGAGGGAGAGGATCCTGTGGACGGCGCGCGGCGGGAATGCCATGAAGAGGTCGGCTTCTGGCCGAACCGGGTGGAGCTGCTCGCGTCACTGTATCCGTCACCCGGGTACACGACCGAGGTGATGCACTTCTACAGGCTGACGGAGCTCACGGTGCCGGAGCACGCGGCAGCCCACGACCCGGGTGAGGACATCGAGGTGATGGCCGTCCCGGTGCCGCGTCTGGCCCGGATGATCGCCGACGGCGAGGTCGTCGACATGAAGACCGTCGTCGCGCTGACGCTGCTCACGACACCTCCGTAGACACGAAGGGCCGCGCCTCCCAGGGAGAGACGCGGCCCGTGCCTGTCATCTGGCGAATGTGCCGGACGTCAGCCTGACATGCTCATGAGCAGGGCCGTCGTCCCGCGGCGTGACGAGAGGAACTTCTCGCGCTCGAGCGCGGCCTCGCGCTCTTCCTCGCAGTCCTTGCAGCGCACCGCGAAGGGCAGCGCCCGGAGCCGCTGCTCGGAGATCTCGTCGCCGCACTCGTAGCAGTTGCCGTAGGTCCCCTCCTCGAGCCGCGCCAGTGCCTCGTTGACGCGGTTGAGGGTTTCCGACTTCATCTGCATCAACGCGATCTCGATGTCTTCCTGGATGTCCGACACCGAAGCCTCTTCCGCGTCGACAACGCCCTGCGCCATGTTCACCGGCCCTTCGGCCCGCACGGAACGCATCCGGTCCTGCAGCTGAAGGGCGAGTTCCCGGCGCCGTTCCTCGAGAATCCGGCGCAGCTCCTCGTAACGTGATGTATTTGCCTTGGCGACGGCCGTGGCCGCCTTCTTATTAGTCTTGCGCGCCTTCATGATGTCGACGCTCCTTTCACTCGGTCTATCGTCAACGGGTCTGCAAGCACATGGCGTGCCATCGGTGGATGCTGCCTGTGATCGCAACCCGCGTCCGGCTGGTGGCCCTCCCCAGAGACGACTCTGCCGACCCGAACGCCTGGAAGTACTGTATTTATGAGACTTAGACGGTTGGTCTGCGCTGGCAGGCGGAGGGCGTCAGCCGTGCTTGGCCAATTAGACGCCACTACGGCACTGTCGGTTTGCTCCCCGCCGGTGTCCGGCGTCACTCCGCAAACGTCCATTCGCGGCGACACTCTCGGTTGACCGTTACCCCGCGTCATGCGAGGCTGCCCGGCATGCGGTGCAGTCTCTGCGGTACGAGGAAGGCCCGGCGTGCGTGTCCCGCCCTGAGCGAGACGATCTGCCCCGTCTGCTGCGGTTCGAAACGGCTCGTCGAGATTGCCTGCCCCCAGGACTGCGGGTGGCTGCGCGTGGCCGTCACGCACCCACCCGCCGCGCAGCAGCGCCAGCGGGAGGACGACCAGCTGCGGCTGCGCGAGCTGCTGGCGGGCCTCTCCGAGCCCGAGTACGTGGTGCTGACGACCTGCCTCCAGGCGGCGCTCAGGTACCGACGGACCGCCGTACCCGCGCCGCAGGACACGGACCTGCGCGACGCGGCCGCCGCCCTCCGCGCCACGTTCGAGACGGAGGCGCGGGGTCTGGTCTACGAGCACCGTCCGGAATCGCTCATCGCGGCGCGGCTCGGGGATACGCTGCGGGAGGCGCTGCAGAAGCTCGACGCCGACGGGTTCCCGCGGGTGAACGTCAACGCCATCCCGGCACTTCGACGCATCGAGCGCCAGGCAGCACGCCCCGTTGCCGGCCCGGAGGCGCCGACGGCGTTCTTCGAGTTCCTCGGGCGGACGCTGCGGGAGGGGCCGGACGAGGCACAGATGGCCAACACGCTGGCGAACGCCGCCCTGGCCGAGTTGTCGCGGAGCGAGTCGCCGGGCTGACGCGCACGGGCGCCGCCGTGCTACAATCCAGTGTTTTCCAGCCGTGCGACGGCGCCGACAACGGCCCCGGCGGCGGCTCTCGAGATTCAAGCCATGGCAAACCGGTGTGAAATCTGCGGCAAGGGTGTGTCGTTCGGCAGGAACGTCAGCCACGCCCACAACGTGACCTCGCGGCGCTTCAACCCCAACCTGCAGACCGTGCGGGCGCTCGTGAACGGCGCCGCGAAGCGGCTGAAGGTGTGCACGCGCTGCATCCGCTCCAACAAGGTCGTCAAGGCTGCCTGACGTGCAGCGGCGCGCGTCGATCTCCGCGCCCGACGCCCCGCAGGCGATTGGCCCCTACTCGCAGGCCATCCAGGCGGGGTCGCTGCTGTTCCTCTCGGGCCAGATTCCGCTCGACCCCGTCACCGGCGAGGTCGTGAGCGGCGACGTCCGCGTGCAGACGCGGCGCGTGCTCGAGAACATCGGCGCCGTGCTCGCCGCGGCCGGCGTGTCGTTCGACGCGGTCGTCAAGACGACGGTCTTTCTCGCGGACCTCAACGAGTTCGCGGCGATGAACGAGGTGTACGCCACGTTCTTCACCGACCCGGCCCCGGCGCGGTCGACCGTGCAGGTCGCCCGGCTCCCGCGCGACGTGCGCGTGGAAATCGAGACGATCGCCCTCCTGCCGTGATGGCTTGAGCCGGCGTCTCAGCTCGCGCGCTCGGCGCGGCTGGTGACCCGCTCCACGTTCAGCACCCCGGGCAGTCCCTTCACCGCCCGCAGCACCTTCTCGAGGTGCTTCAAGTCCTGGATCTCGACGGTCATGTCGATGAAGCCCTGCTCCTGATTGGTGGTGGCTTCCATCGTGCGGATGTTGGTGTTGATGGCGGAGACCTTGCTGCTGATCGCCGCCAGCATGCCTCGGCGGTCTTCGACCTCGATGGTCAGCCGCACCGTGTAGGGCGCGCCCGAATCCTCGCCGGTGTCCCACTCGACGTCGATGCGGCGTTCGGGGTCGTAGAGCAGGTTGGCCACGTTGCGGCATGACGCCGAGTGGACCGACACGCCCTTGCCGCGCGTGATGTAGCCGACGATCTTCTCCCCTCGGATCGGGTTGCAGCACCTGGCGCGCACCACCAGCAGGTCGTCGGCGCCGCGCACGCGAATCTTGTCTTCGCCGCGCGGCCGCAGCACGCGCCGCACCGCCGAGACGATGGCGCCCGGGGGTGGCTTCTCTTCGAGCTGCTCGGCCGGCACCAGCTTGCCAATGAGGGTGCGGGCGGTCAGCTTGCCCCAGGCGATGGCCGCCAGCAGGTCGTCCTCCTTCTGCATGCCCTGGTCCTGGGCGGCCTTCTGCCAGGCCTCGGGGGGGATCTGCTTCGGGTTGACGTCGAAGCGACGCGCTTCCTTCTCGAACAACTTCCGTCCGAGCTCGATCGAGCGGGCCTTCTCCTCCGCCTGGATGAAGTGCCGGATCTTGTTGCGTGCCCGGGACGTGGCGACGAACGTCAGCCAGTCGCGGCTCGGCTTGTGCCCGGTGGCCGTCAGGATCTCGACGATGTCGCCGTTCTTCAGCTGGTGGCGCAGCGGCACCATCTTGCCGTTCACCCGGGCGCCCACGCACTGGTGTCCCACGTCGGTGTGCACCGAATAGGCGAAGTCGACGACCGTCGCACCGCGGGGGAGCTCCTTGAGCTCGCCGCCCGGCGTGAAGCAGTAGATCTCCTCGGGATAGAGGTCGATCTTCAGGTTCTGGATGTACTCGTGGGGATCGCGGACCTCCTGCTGCCACTCGAGGAGCTGGCGCAGCCACTTGAAGTAGTGCTCGTCGCGTTGCGCGCCGACGCGGCCTTCCTTGTACTTCCAGTGTGCGGCGATGCCCTCTTCGGCGATCCGGTGCATCTCCTCGGTGCGGATCTGGATCTCGAACGGCAGGCCGCGGTCGCTGATGACCGAGGTATGGAGCGACTGGTACCCGTTCGGCCGGGGCATCGCAATGAAGTCCTTGATGCGGTCGGGCACCGGAGACCACGTCTGATGGACGATGCCGAGGGCGGCGTAGCAGTCGCGGACGCTCGGCGTGACGATCCGGAGCGCGACCAGGTCGTACACCTGGTCCAGGCTGATCCGCTGGCGCTTCAGCTTCAGCCAGATGCTGTACAGGCGCTTGATCCGGCCGTCGATGGAGATGACGGGCACCTCCGCCTCGCCGAGCTTGCGCAGCAGCGTCTCGCGCAGGTCGCCCATCAGCCCCTGGGTGCTGCGCCGCCGCTTCTCCACCTGATCGCGCAGGTCCTCGTAGACGCGCGGCTCGAGCGCCTTGAACGAGAGGTCCTCGAGCTCGTTCTTGATCTTGCTCATGCCCAGCCGGTGGGCGATGGGCGCGTAGATGTCGAGGGTCTCGCGCGCGATGCGCTCCCGCTTGTCCTCGGGGACGTGGCCGATGGTCCGCATGTTGTGGAGCCTGTCGGCCAGCTTGACGAGGATCACCCGGATGTCGTCCACCATCGCCAGGAACATCCGGCGAAAGTTCTCGGCCTGCTGGGCTTCCTTCGAGGAGAACGGGATACTGCTGAGCTTTGTCACCCCGTCCACGACGTGGGCGACTTCCGGACCGAACAGCTCACGGACGCGCTCGCTCGTCGTAAGAGTGTCCTCCACGACGTCATGCAGCAGGCCGGCGGCCACGGCGACGACGTCGAGGCGCATGTCGGCGAGCAGGCTGGCCACTTCCAGTGGATGGACGAGGTAGGGTTCCCCCGAATGGCGCACCTGTCCCTTGTGCTCGAGCGCCGAGAATACGTAGGCTCGGCGGAGCAGCTCGAGATCGGCTTCTGGACTATAGGATCGGACCTTGTCGACGAGGTCCTCGAACCGAATCATGGAAGTCGGTGTCTAACGCCTCATTACGGGGGCCACAAGCCGATCATAGCCCAGGCTGGTCAGCTTGACCGGCGCGGAAACGGATCACTATACTGCTCGCGTTTTTTCCGCGTGAAACCACGATTGGCGGGGCAGTGCGTCCCGGCCAGCGTCGGCCTCATGCCAGAGACGGTAAGGCTCGCCGCCCCCCGGTCGGGTCTGGCTCTGCCGGAAGGCGGGAGCCCGCAAGGAGAAGAAAGTTCATGTCGACGCGGTTGACCATCACCCGGCTCGCGGTCGTCGTCGGCCTGAGCGCCTCAGTGGCCGCGTGCGGTCAGCTCCAGGCGCAGAAGGCGTTCAAGGACGGCATCGCGGCCTATCAGCAGCAGGACTACCGGAAGGCGATCGAGAGCCTCGAGACGGCGGCGAACGAGGAGTTCGAGTTCCGGCCGTTCGCGTACTTCTACCTGGCCAACGCCCATGACAACGCCTACCGGTCCACGCGCGCGGGCGAGCCCGAGAACGACGCGCACCTGACGGAAGCGGAGAGGTACTACCGTCTCGCCTACGACAACATCGACCCGGCGTCACGCGAGGGCCAGGGCGCGGTCTTCCGCAAGCGCTCCCTCGAGTACCTCGTCGGCCTGTACGGACCGGGCAAGCTGAACGACCCCGAGAAGGCCGAGGCCGTGGGCCGGGAGATCGTGGAGCTCGACCCGTCGGACGTCAACAACTACTTCGGGCTCGCCAAGCTGTACGAGGAGGCCGGCCGCATCGAGGAAGCCGAGGAGATGCTCCTGAAGGCCCGCGACGTGGCGCCCAACACGGTGGACACGCAGCTGCAGCTGGCGGGCTTCTACAATCGCCAGGGCGACTTCGAGAAGACGATGGAAGCCTTCCAGGCCCGTATCCAGCTCGAACCGAACAACCCGGAGGCCTACCACACGGTGGCCGGGTACTTCGAGGAGAAGGTCCGCAAGGACTACACCCTCAGCCGCACGCAGAAGGCCGACTACATCGCGCGCGGGCTCGAGGCCGAGAACAAGGCGCTCGAGATCAAGCCCGACTACGTCGACGCGCTCGTGATGAAGAACCTCCTCCTGCGGCAGCAGGCGCTCGTCGAGACGAGCCCCGCCCGCCAGAAGGAGCTGCTCACCGAGGCCGACCGGCTGCGCGAGCAGGCCATCGAGATCCGCAACAAGCTCCAGGGCATCGCCGACGCGGAAGCCGCCGAAAAGCAGTCCTGAGCGAGGCCGCGCTCGTGCGCGCACCGGCACGACCTGAAAGGGGCGGGAGACACACTCCCGCCCCTTTCGTCGTAGTGGGGGCATCCGGCCGTCCGGATCAGCGATCCGGAATCCCGCACGGCGGTATTTACCCCGGTGAAACACCCAGTCTGCTACCTTTTCCCTGTTGATCCTGTGGGCTCCGGCGTGACGCCGCAGCCGCTCGACGGCAGCGCCTGCGGGCAGGTCCGTCGACGTCCTTTTTCTGGAGACTCCCCCATGTTGAGAGTGTTGCGACGGGTACGTGCAGCGCGTTCCGGCAACGATGGTGTGCTGTCTGGATGCAGACGGCTGATGACGGTGATCGCCGTGGCGGCCGGGATTGTCGCCGCCGCCGCCCCGAGCGCGCGGGCGCAGGGCGTGACCACGGGCTCGCTGAGCGGCGTCGTCACCGACGCCCAGCAGAACCCGGTGGCCGGCGCGAGCGTGATCGCCATCCACCTGCCGTCCGGAACGCCGTACGAGACCACGACGCGTCAGGACGGCCGGTACGTGCTGCCGAACATGCGCGTCGGCGGACCGTACGTCGTCACGGTCAACTACGTCGGCGAGGGCACGGCGTTCGAGCCTTTCACGCGCGAGGACGTCATGGTGAACCTCGGCGTGACGACGGACCTCAATCTGACCGTGCAGACCATCGCCCTCGAGGAGACGGTGATGGTCACGGCGACCGCCGACGCGGTGTTCAGCTCCAACCGCACCGGCGCCGCGACGACGGTCACGCGCGAGCAGATCTCGACGCTGCCCAACATCAGCAACCGCCTCGACAACTACACGCGACTGACGCCGCAGGCGCGGGGCACCTCGTTTGCAGGCCAGGACGATCGCCTCAACAACATCACGGTGGACGGTTCGTACTTCAACAACTCGTTCGGCCTCGCGGGCGCGCCCGGCGAGCGGACCAACGTCGCGCCGATCTCGCCGCAGGCGATCGAGCAGATCCAGATCAACGTGGCGCCCTATGACGTGCGCCAGGGCAACTTCATCGGCGCGGGCGTGAACACGGTCACGCGCAGCGGGGGCAACACGTTCCACGGGTCGCTGTACCGCCAGTGGCGCAATGACAGCCTGGTGGGTACCGAGGCCGGCGATCAGACCGTCAACGTGGGCACGTTCGAGTTCGCCAACACCGGCGGCTGGGTGTCGGGGCCGATCTGGAAGAACAAGCTGTTCTTCTTCTTCAACGTCGAGGACGAGTCGCTCACGCAGCCCGGCACCACCTTCCGCGCCAACAGGGGTGGTGAACCCGTCGGCGGAGGCGTGACCCGCGTGCTGTCGTCGGACCTCGATCAGTTGAGCAACTTCCTCAGCGCGAACTTCGGGTACGACACGGGTCCGTACGAGGGGTACGAGTTCGAGACGCCGGCCCGCCGGTACCTGTTCAAGACCGATTACAGCCTGAACAGCAGCAACAAGATCAGCTTCCGCTACACGCACCTCGACTCGTTCACCGACGTGCTCGCCTCCAACTCCTCGTCGCTCGGCTTCGGCAGCCGCCGGACGAGCACGTTCGGGCTCAACTTCGCCAACTCGAACTACCAGATCATCGAGGACATCCGCTCGGGCATCGGCGAGTGGAACGCCACGTTCGGCACCAGCATGGCCAACTCGCTCATCGTCGGCTACACCACGCAGGACGAGAGCCGCTCGGTGCGTGGTGACGGCCGGCTCTTCCCGATGGTGGACATCCTCGAGGAAGGCACGGTGTACACGACGTTCGGCTACGAGCCGTTCACGCCGAACAACGAGCTGCGCTACAACACGTTCCAGATTCAGAACAACTTCACGAAGTTCACCAACAGGCACGCGCTGACGTTCGGCGGCACGTTCGAGCGGTACGAGTCGGAGAACTCGTTCTTCCCAGGGTCGCAGAGCGCTTACGTGTACAACTCGCTCGCCGACTTCTACGCCGACGCGAACGACTACCTCGCCAACCCGAATCGCACGACGTCCCCCGTCAACCTGCGCCGCTTCCAGGTGCGCTGGAGCAACATCCCCGGGCTCGAGAAGCCGCTGCAGCCGCTCGAGGTGAGCTACGCCGGCGCGTACGCCCAGGACGAGTGGGCGGTGCGCGACAACTTCAAGATCACCGCGGGCGTCCGCTTCGACGTGCCGTTCTTCGGCGAGACGGGATTTGCCAACGAGGTGGCCGACAACCTGACGTTCCGCGACGAGCACGGGCAGGCGGTGCAGTTCTCGACGGCCAAGCTGCCCGACGCCAACGTGCTCTGGTCGCCGCGCGTCGGCTTCAACTGGGCGGTGGACGCCGAGCGCCGCACGCAGCTGCGCGGCGGAACCGGGGTGTTCACCGGCCGTCCGGCGTACGTCTGGATCTCGAACCAGATCGGCAACACCGGCGTGCTGACCGGGTTCGAGCAGCGTGACAACACGACAACCCGCCCGTTCAACCCCGACCCGAATGCCTACAAGCCGAGCTCGGTGGACGGCTCGCCGGCAAGCACCTTCGAACTGGCGCTCACCGATCCCGACTTCAAGTTCCCGCAGCTGTGGCGGACGAACCTGGCGGTGGACCAGCGCCTCTGGCTCGGGCTCATCGCGACGGGTGAGTTCGTCTACAACCGCGACGTCAACGGCGTCTACTACACCAACGTCAACCTGCCCGCGCCGGCCACGTCGTTCACGGGCGCGGACGACAGGCCGCGGTACACCTCCAACCGGATCCACTCGTTCGTGCAGAACGCCGTCACGCTGAGCAATCAGGACGTCGGCCGCTCCTGGAACGTCGCCGGCTCGGTGAGCAGGAATTTCCGCGGCGGTTTCCTCAAGGGCGCCTACAGCTACGGCGAGGCGAAAAACACCGTCGACCCGGGTTCGGTGGCGTTCGGCTCCTGGAACAACAACCCCCACGCGGGCGATCCGAACAACCCAGGCCTGGGCTACGCGTTCACGTCGCCCGGCCACCGGGTGTTCCTGGCCGGCTCGTACGGCTTCGAATACTTCAGGTTCGGCGCGACCACCCTGTCGTTCTTCTGGGAGGCGCGCAACGCCGGCAATGCGAGCTACACCTACTCGGGTGACCTCAACGGCGACGGCGGCACGTCCAACGACCTCATCTACATTCCGCGCGATCAGTCGGAGATGAACTTCCAGACGTTCGAGCAGAGCGGCCGCACGTATACCGCCGCCGAGCAGGCCGCGGCGTGGGATGCCTACATCGAGGCCGACGACTACCTGCGGCAGCACCGGGGACAGTACGCAGAGCGCGGTGCCGTCTTCCTGCCGTTCGTCAGCCGGCTCGACCTGAGCCTGGCGCAGGACCTCTTCACGAACATCCGCGGCACGCGGCACTCGCTGCAGTTCCGGGTGGACGTGCTCAACTTCGGGAACCTGCTGAACAAGGACTGGGGCGTGGCGCAGCGGCTCGTCTCGAACCAGCCGCTCGTCGTGCCGTCGTCGTCGCAGGGCGGGCCGGCGGATGCCGAGGGCCGGGCGCAGTACCGTCTGCGCGTGGTCAACAACGAGCTGCTGCGGACGCCGCTCGAGCGGACGGCGGACACCAACGACGTCTACCG
>JBIQIB010000020.1:0-11844 GCA_044508265.1 Acidobacteriota bacterium | reverse complement strand
GCTGACTCGCCGATCCGCCGAGGACGGCTCAGAGAGCCGTCCCTACCGAGCCGTCCCTGCCGCGCCGTCCGTACCTGAACGCAAAAAGGGCCGGTGCAGGTACTCCTGCACCGGCCCTTCGTATTCCGACGACGAGCGCTCAGTTACCTGCGCCGCTCCCCTGTCGCATGCCTTCGGTGACGATGCCGACCTTGTCGACCCCCGCGCCGCGCGCGGCGTCGATCACGGCCACCACGCTGCCGTACGGCAGCGTCGGCGCGCCGATGATGAACATCGTCTTTTCCTTGCGCGTCGCAAAGATCTCGCTCAGCCGCGACTCGAGCTCGGGCAGCGTGACGTCCTGGTTGTTGATGGCGATCGAGCGATCGGCGTTGATGTTCAGCACGATCTGGGTGCTGTCGCTCACCTGCTCGGCGCCGCGCGTCTCGAGGGGCAGGTTGATGTCGGTGCCCTTCTGCGTCATGGGCAGGGCGGCCATGAAGATGACCAGGAGCACGAGCAGCACGTCGATCAACGGCGTGACGTTCATGTCTGCACTGGCGTGCATCTCCGTGGGCTTGACGACGCCCTCGGCCCCGTGGTGCTTGTGTGCCGACATCAGTCGCCTCCCCCGGCTTCGCCCTCGGCCTTGCGCGTCTCGGTGATGAGCGCGACGTTCTCGATACCGGCCTCGCGAAGCTTGTCCATCATCTTCATGATGGCGCCATAGGGCGCCTCGGTGTCGCCCTTGAGATAGACGACGCGCTCGGCGCGCTCCTCGAGCGCATAGCGGATCCTGTCGACGATCTCGGCTTCCGTGTACGGCAGGTTGTTGACGTACAGGTTCTGCTGAGCGTCGACGTGGACGACCGTCTGCTCTTGCGTGTCCGGCTTCTCGACCGTGTTGTCGGCGATCGGCAGGTTGACGTTGACGCCCTTCTGCAGCAGCGGCGCGATGAGCATCATGATGATGAGCAGCACCAGCATGATGTCGACCAGCGGCGTGACGTTGATGTCAGCCTTGATGGCACTGCCGCCGCCACCGACGTTCATAGCCATGGTAACGGTTCTCCTTGAGATGGGGCGCACCGCGGCGCGCCCCCTCCACTCTGCAGCGGGCCCGGAGAGCCCGCCGCGTCACTACGCGCTCTTCTTGACGAAGTAGTCGACCATCTCCGACGAGCTGTTGTCCATCTCGACGTTCAGGTACTCGAGGCGGCCGGTGAGGTAGTTGTAGAACCACACCGCCGGAATGGCCACGAGCAGCCCGAGCGCCGTCTCGACGAGCGCTTCCGAAATACCGGCCGACACCGAGCCGATGCCGCCCGAGCCCGTGGCCGCGATGCCCTGGAACGCCGAGATGACGCCGACCACCGTGCCGAGCAGACCGACGAACGGCGCGGTCGAGCCGATCGTCGCCAGCGAGTTGACGCCCTTCTTGAGGTCGTTGCTCGTCAGCGCCGTCGCACGCTGAATGGCGCGGCGAACCGTGTCGAGCAGGTCGTCACGGGTGAGCTGCTGGCCGCTCTCGGTCTGGAACTGGTACTCCTGCAGTCCCGCCAGCACGACCTTGGCCAGGTGGCTGTAGCGGAAGTTCTTCGACTGCGACACCGCGATGGCGTCCTTCAGCCGCCCTTCCTTCAGGTGCTTGGCCACCTGCGGCGCATAGAGCTTCGACTGCTTGCGCGCCTGCTGATACGTGTACCACCGCTCGACGAACACACCGACCGACCAGAACGACATGAAGAAGAGGACGTACGCCACCGCCTTGGCGACCCAGCCCATCTGCTCCCACATGTGAATTAGATCGAGATCACCCATGTCTTTGCCACCCCTCCGGGATGAATCGCGGGCGGACCACTCGGGCCACGCCCTTCGAGGTCGTTCGTATCGAGTCGACCTGTTCGTTGATTGTTGACGTACACAGGAGCACGGGACACGCGGTGGCCCGTGGAACCCGTGCCCTTACTGCAACGTAAAGTTCACCGTGACGGTCATGATGACAGGCACGGGAACGTTGTTGAGGAGCGTGGGCGTGTACTCCCACTGCCTCACCGCGTCGAGCGCCGCCTGGTCGAGCAACGGGATGCTCCGCAACACGCGCGTGTTGGTCACCTTGCCGTCAGGACCGATGGTCGCCTCGATGATCACGACGCCGGAGACGCGCGCCGACTGCGCAATCTGCGGATACACCGGCTTGACGTCGCGCACCTTGGTCGGCGCCTTGATGTTGCCGCCCACACGCACCGGCTGAGCCGGCGGCGGGGGCGGAGGCGGCGGAGGCGCTGACGGCAGGCCGCCAACGACGCCACCCAGCGAACCGCCCGGGATGCCGCCCTCGACGCCGCCAGGCACCCCGACACCGACGTTGGTGGCCGGGGGCGCCGGAGCCTCGGGCTTGATCTCCTTCGGCGGCTCGATCGGTGCCGCGTTCGGGTTCGCGACCGGCGTCGGATCAGGCGCCGGCGCCGCAGCAGCCGGCGGAGGCGGCGGGGGCGGAGGCGGTGGCGGCGGCGGCGGAGGCGCACCGACGAACGCGGTCATCGTCCCGGAGATCTCGGGGAGCGAGTCCATCGCCATCAACGGGATGATCACCACGGCGCCGACGATCACCACGTGCACGAGGATGGAGAGCGGCACCGTGTACCACTTCTGCGACCCGAGCTTTATGGATGACTCGACGACGTCGCCAAACATGTCCTTTGGCACTGACCTGTCCTCCTACCTCCGTGAGCCTGTTGATGGGCAGCCGCTGTGAGGCGGCGATTATAGCGACAGCAAAAAAACACTGTCAAACACACGCGATGTACGGTTAGACACCGCCGTGCGCCATTTGGCGCATGCCACGGCCGAACTTTTTTCGGACGCCGTCAGCACGCGGCGGCAGCACATCCGGACGGCACGCTACAGCAGCCAGCGCACCACCAGCGGGGCGAAGATCACCGCCACGATCGACATCAACTTGATCAGGATGTTCAAGCTCGGCCCCGAGGTGTCCTTGAACGGATCCCCCACAGTGTCGCCGATCACAGCGGCCTTGTGCGTCTCGGAGCCCTTACCGCCGAGGTGGCCGTCCTCGATGTACTTCTTGGCATTATCCCAAGCTCCGCCCGAGTTGGCCATCATCAACGCCAGCACGACGCCCGTGACGAGCGAGCCCGCCAGCAGGCCTCCGAGGCCCGAGACGCCCAGCACGTAGCCCGTCAGCACCGGCGCCGTCACGGCCAGGACACCCGGCAGCACCATCTCGCGGATGGCCGCCTGCGTCGAAATCGCCACGCAGCGCGCCGAGTCAGGTTCGGCCGTGCCCTCGAGCAGCCCCGGGATCGTCCGGAACTGCCGGCGGACCTCCTCGATCATGAGGTTGGCCGACCGCCCCACCGCGTCCATCGTCAACGCGGCGAAGATGAACGGCAGCATGCCGCCGATGAGCATCCCGAGCAGCACGTTCGGGTTGTCGAGCGAGAGCGAGAGGTAGCTCGCGTCGAAGGCCGTCATGCCGCCCAGCTGCGCGACGGCAGCGTCGGTCGCCGTGCGGAACGTGCTGAAGAGCGCGAGCGCCGTGAGCGCAGCCGAGCCGATCGCGAAGCCCTTCCCGATGGCGGCCGTCGTGTTGCCCACCGAGTCGAGCGCGTCTGTGCGGGTGCGCGTCTCGGGCTCGCAGTGGCTCATCTCGGCGATGCCGCCGGCGTTGTCCGCCACAGGGCCGTACGCGTCCACGCCCAGGCTGATGCCGAGCGTCGAGAGCATGCCCACCGCCGCAATCGCGATGCCGTAGAGGCCCGCCCACGCGTACGCGAGATAGATGGCCAGCGCGATGACGAGCACCGGCAGGCCCACCGACATCATCCCCACGCTCATCCCGGCGATGATGGTCGTCGCGGGCCCGGTCTGCGACTGCTCCGCGATCCGCCGGACGGGCGCCAGCTCCTTGGCCGTGTAGTACTCGGTGAGCTTGCCGATGGCCACGCCCGCCACGAGGCCCGTGAGCACCGCGTAGTAGACCGGCATCGGCACCTCGAGCGCGGCGGTGAGCGCCCAGCCGCCGACGAGCACGAGCGCCGACGCGACGAGCATCCCGCGGAAGAGCGCGCCGTGGATCTTCGTCTCGTCGTTGGTGCTCACCGCGAACGTGCCGACGATGGAGCTGATGATGCCCAGGCCCGAGAGCAGCACCGGGTAGAGCACGAGCGAGCCCTGCAGCGCCGGGAAGGCCGCGTCGCTCGTCTGCCACAGCACCGCCGCCGTGGCGGCGCTCATGCCCCACCCGAGCGCTATCGCGGAGATGATGCTGCCGACGTAGCTCTCGAACAGGTCGGCGCCCATGCCCGCGACGTCGCCCACGTTGTCGCCGACGCTGTCGGCAATCGTCGCCGGGTTGCGCGCGTCGTCCTCGGGGATGCCCGCCTCGACCTTGCCCGACAAATCGCCGGCCACGTCGGCCGCCTTGGTGAAGATGCCGCCGCCCACGCGCGCGAAGAGCGCGATGGACGAAGCCCCCAGCGAGAAGCCGAACAGGTACTCGGCAGCCAGCGGGCCGCCGCCGCCGAGCCCGTCGTACGCGAGGTACAGGCCGGCGATGCCGAGCGTGCCGAGCGCCACCACAGTCAGCCCCATCACGGCGCCGCTCGAGAACGCCACGCCGAGCGCGCCGGACAGGTTCGTCCGCGCGGCCTGCGTCGTCCGGACGGCCGCCGTGGTCGCGGTGCGCATGCCGACGAAGCCGGCGAGCGCCGACAGGCCCGCGCCGACGAGGAAGCTGATCGCGGTGTACAGCCCGTTGGCCGGCAGGAAGACCGCCAGCACGACGAACATCACGGCGGCGAAGACGGCGAGCACCGAGTACTCGACCTTCAGGAAGGCCATCGCGCCCGCGCGGATCAGCGCCGCGATCCGCACCATGCGCTCGGTGCCCGGGTCCTTCGCGGCGATGCGCGTGGCCAGGAAGTAGGCGAAGGCGGCAGCAGCCACCGGGGCGCCCAGGCCGAGCGCCAGGAACAGTTGGCGAGTCATAAGAAGACGCGGGTTCCTTTCGTCGACGCGGCACGCGACGGTCCCGCGTCTCTCATGAGGCACGCCATCCTAGCTGGCGCCCCTACCACTGTCAAACGGATGGAAAACGCCCTCCGGCCTGCGCCGGACCGTCACGCGTGCCGAGGCGATCCGGCAGCGCCATGCCCCCCGTGAGGACGATGCGGATGCCTTCCTCGACCGTCAGGGCGGGGAAGGTCACGCGGTCGCGGGGATACAGGAACACGTCGCCGAGATAGAGATGATTGGTCGGCACGTACACGGCAAGGAACGGCTCCTCGCCGCCGTCACGCGCGACGTGCAGCTCGCGTGTGAGGAACCCGAGCACCAGCCGGCCGCGGGAGTCCTCCACCATCGCCACGCGCTTGAAGCCCGACTCGTTCTGCGGGTTGAATGCCCAGATCAACTGCTTCACCGGCGCGTACACCGACCTGAACAGCGGCACCAGCATCAGGTAGTACTCGGTGCGCTGCAGCAGGCGGCGGCCGATCATGTTGGCCGCGAAGATCCCCACCAGCAGGATCGCCAGCGAGGTCAGCACGAGCCCGACGCCGGGAATCCGCCGTCCGATCAGGCGCTGGACGATCGGCGCGGCAAGCCCGTCCACCACCTGGAACGCCCACACCAGCGCCAGGACGCTGACGACGAGCGGCACCGCGACGAAGAATCCGGCGATGAAACGGCGTCGCAGGTAGTTCAGCACGGGTCGTGCCTCACGCGGACAGGATCCAGACGATGACGGTCGCGGCCAGGGCCAGGCGGTACATCGCAAAGACGTCCAGGCGGGCGCGGCCGAGGAAGCGCATGAAGAAGGCCACCGTCAGATAGCCAACCACGAAGGACGTCACGATGCCCACAAGGAACACCGGCACGTCCACGGGCGTCCCGTCCTGCACGACGTCGAGTGCGGCCTTGGCGGCGGCGGCGAGGATGGCGGGGATGCCGAGCAAAAACCCGAAGCGCGCCGCGGCGGCGCGGGTGAAGCCCATCGACATCCCGGCGATGATCGTCGCGCCCGACCGCGAGACGCCGGGCACCAGCGCGCAGGTCTGCGCGATGCCGAAGATGACGGCCTCCACCGGCCCGAGGTCGGCGTCCGACGCGCGGCGGTGCGAGCCGAGCCGCTCGACGACGAGGAAGAGCACGGCGCCGATGGCGAGCGTGACGGCGGCCACCTGCGGCGTCCGCGTGGTGGCTTCGAGCCAGTCGCCCAGCAGTCCGCCGATGATGACGACGGGCACGGTGCCGAGCACGATGCGCTGCAGCCGGCGGGCATCGGCGTCGCGGCCCGCGAGCACACGGGGCACCGCGCGCGCCATGCCCATCACGTCTTCACGGAAGTAGACCAGGACGGCCCCGAGCGTGCCGACGTGCGTCGCGACGTCGAAGGCCAGGCCGAAGGCTTCGCCGTCCCAGCCGAAGAACGCCCGCGCGAGGATCAGGTGGGCCGAGCTCGAGACGGGCAGGAACTCGGTGATGCCCTGCACGACGCCGAGCAGCGCCGCGTGCCACAGCGTCGTCACGGCCGGCGGCTCCGCCGGGCGTCAGGCGTTGCGGCGCTCACGGCGGCGCGCGCGGGTCTCCGAGTCGACGGGACGGCTCGACTTGGCTGGCGTGAGCGGAGTGCCCTTGCTCACGGCGATGGCCAGCGACGAGGCGATGAACACCGTCGAGTACGTGCCGGCGACCACGCCGACGAGCATCGTGAACGCGAAGCCCTCGAGCGCGTCGCCGCCATAGAGATAGAGGCCGAAGACGGCCAGGAACGTCGTCCCTGCGGTGATGACCGTCCGCGCCAGCGTCTGGTTGACGGCGCGGTTGACCTGCTCGGACAGCGTCTGCGACTTCATCGTGCGGGCGTTCTCGCGCACGCGGTCGAAGATGACGATCGTGTCGTTGGACGAGTAGCCGGCGATCGTGAGGATGGCCGCGACGATGTTCAGCGACAGCTCGTAGCCGACGGCGCACACCACGATGATCGTGATGATGATGTCGTGCGCCGACGCGGCAATCGCGCCGAGCGCGAACGACGGCCGGAAGCGCAGCGCGATGTAGCCGGCGATGCCGAGCAGCGACGCGATGGTGGCAAACAGGCCCTTGCGCTGCAGGTCGCGGCCGACCGCCGGTCCGACGAGCTCGGTCTTGGTCACCTCGAACTCGCCGATGCCCGCCGCGGTCACCGCCTCCACGACCCGCTTGGCGTCGAGCTCGAGCGCCACGCCCTCCTCGACGTCGAGCGACTGCGCCAGGCGGATCATGATCTCGTGATCGTCCGGCTCGCCGTACTGCTGGACCACTTCCTCGCCCGGCAGGTCCTGGATGGCCTCGCGGACGGCCTCCTCGGTGATCGGCTGCTCGAACTTGAGCACGACGAGCGTGCCGCCCGAGAAGTCGATGCCGAGCGGCACGCCGGCTCGCACCACCTGCACGAGCCCCGCCACCACGACGAGCACCGAGAAGGCGATGGCGTGCCACCGCCACCGCAGGAAGTCGTAGTTGCCTGAGAAGAAGGACGACATGGCGGGCTCAGATGCTCAGGCGGGCGGCCTGGGGCCGCCGCGCGAGGACGATCTCGAACAGCGTCCGCGACACGTACACGGCCGTGAACACGTTGGCGAGAAGGCCGAAGAACAGGGTGGTCGCGAACCCGCGGATGGGGCCCGTGCCGAACTGGAACAGGAAGGCGGCGGCGATGAGCGACGCGACGTGCGTGTCGAGAATCGTCAGGAAGACGCGGTCGAACCCGGCGGAGACCGCTGCCCGCGCGCTCTTGCCGGCGGCCATCTCCTCCTTGATGCGCTCGAAGATGAGCACGTTCGAGTCGACGCCCATGCCGATGGTGAGGATGAAGCCGGCGATGCCCGGCAGCGTCATCACGGCGCCGATGTAGGCCATGAAGCCGAGCAGGATGACCAGGTTCAGGCCGATCGAGACGACGGCGTTGATGCCGGACAGCTTGTAGTAGGCCAGCATGAACAGCGTGACCAGCGCGAGCCCGGCGAGTGACGCCATGATGCCGGCGCGAATCGAGTCGGCGCCGAGGCTCGGGCCGATCGTCCGCTCCTCGAGGTACGTGAGGCTCGCCGGCAGCGCGCCGGAGCGCAGCGTCAGCGACAGGTCCTGCACCTCCTGCTGGGTGAACGACCCGGAGATGCGTCCCTCGTCGTAGATGCGGCCTTCGATGACCGGCGCCGACTGGACGCGGCCGTCGAGCACGATGGCGAGCTGCCGCCCGATGTTCTGCGCGGTGAGGCGCCCGAACTTCTCGGCGCCCTGCGCGTTCAGCGAGAAGCTGACCGCCGGCTGGTTGTTCTCGTCGAGCGTGGGCCGGGCGTTGCGGAGGTCGCGGCCGGTGATGCCGGCGACGCGGCGGACGAGGTAGTACACCGGGCCGGAACTTCCCGGCGGCGCCACGCCCTGGATGACCTCCATGTCGGAGGGCTCGGTGCCGCCGCGCGAGGCGAGCAGGGCCTCGGGGCTCGGCGCCGGGCCGTCCTCGACGATCTTCAGCTCGAGGAGCGCCGTCGACCTGATGATCTCCTTCGCGCGGGCGACGTCGGTCACGCCGGGCAGCTGCACGAGGATCTGATCGCCGCCGCCGTGTTCGGCGATCGTCGGCTCGGCGACGCCCAGTTCGTTGACGCGCCGTTCGATCGTCTGCAGCGCCTGCGCCACCGAGTCCTGTCGCAGCCGGTTCGCCTCCGCGGGACGCATGGTGAACGTGTAGCTGCCGCTGGACCCCGAGCGGTCGTACACGGGCCCCACCCAGTCGTCGGCGATGCGGCGGAACTCCTGGTCGCGGTCCGACGGCACGCCGTCGACGCGGAAGGACGTCAGCCCGGCGACCACGACCTCGCCGACGGCGAGGCCCTGCCTGGACAGCTCCTCGCGGAGCCGCTCGGACGTGGTCTCGGTCTCGACGCGCAGGGCATCGTCGGTCTGGACGCGCAGCACGAGGTGCACGCCGCCCTTCAGGTCGAGGCCGAGCTTGACCTTCTCGGAGGGCGGGTAGAAGGCGACGACCGACAGGGCCACGACCGCGAGGATGGTCAGCAGCTTCCAGCGAAAGTTCTTGCTCATGGCGATCAGGTGGTTCCCGACTCGGGAACGACGGGCTCCTGTCCCTGGTAGCCGCCGATGGCGGCGCGGGCCACCTCGATGCGCACCTGCGGCGCGACCTGCAGGTGCACGGTCCCTTCACTCAGGCGAGCGATGGAGCCGTAGATGCCACCGGTCGTGACGACGCGATCGCCGACCTTCAGACTGGCCTGGAAGTCGGCCACCTTCTTCTGGCGCCGACGCATCGGCAGCAGCACCATGAAGTAGAAGATGCCGAGGATGAACGCGAACGGCAGCAGCGACAGCCACGGGCTGGCGTTCGGATCGGCCGGTCCGGCCATGGCCAGCAGCGGGGCGAGGGGCAGGGTGGACATCATGCGGCAGGAGGTCGGCGTGAGAAGCGTCGATGGAAGTCCTGTCGAAACTTCTCGAACGTCCCGAAATCGATAGCCTGTCGGATTCGCGACAGGGTGTCAAGGTAAAAGACCAGGTTGTGAAGGCTCGCAAGCGTGCCCGCGTTCATCTCGCCGGCGACGTACAGGTGGCGAAGGTAGGCGCGCGAATGCTGCCGGCACGTGTAGCAGCGGCAGTCCGGATCGATCGGGCGATCGTCACGGGCAAACCGCGCGTTGCGCAGGTTGACGGGGCCGTCGGGCGTGAACACCTGGCCGTTGCGCGCATTGCGTGTCGGCAGGACGCAGTCGAACAGGTCGATGCCGCGCGCCACACACTCGACCAGGTCGTCGGGCATGCCCGTGCCCATCAGATACCGGGGCCGGTCGTCGGGGAGGAGCGGCGCGGTGTGGCCCACGACGTCGTACATCACCTCGACGGGTTCCCCCACCGACAGCCCGCCGATGGCGTACGACTCGAAGCCGATGGCCTGCATCGCCTCGGCGCTGCGCGCGCGGAGGTCGGGGAAGACGCCGCCCTGGATGATGCCGAACTGCGCCTGCCCCGGATTGGTGACCGCCACGTCGCGCACGCCCCCGTCGCGCACGGCGAGGAAGCGCTCGCGGGCGCGGCGCGCCCAGCGGAGCGTGAGGTCGAGGGAGCGCGCGCTCGCCTCGGCACCGGCCGGCGCGGGCAGGCACTCGTCGAGCACCATGGCGATGTCCGATCCCAGGCGGGCCTGGATGTCGACGACACTCTCGGGCGTGAGCTGATGCAGGGAGCCGTCGAGATGCGACCTGAAGCGGGCGCCTTCCTCCGTGATGCGGACGAGCGGCCCCAGGCTGAAGATCTGGTAGCCGCCGCTGTCGGTGAGGATGGGGCGGTCCCAGCCGATGAAGCGGTGCAGCCCGCCGCGCTCGGCAATCAGGGTGTCCCCCGGCCGCAGGTGCAGATGATAGGTGTTGGCCAGCTGGATGTCGGCGCCCGCGTCCCGCACATCGCGCTGGGTCACGCCCCGGATCGCGCCGCGCGTGCCGACGGGCATGAACGCCGGCGTCGGCACGGCGCCATGCGCCGTGTGCAGCATGCCGCGCCTGGCCAGGCCATCGCGGGCCGCCACGGTGAAGGCGAAGGGCCGCCTGGACATTCGGCTATACTACGGCACGTTTCAGCGGTCCCCGTGCCCTCCTCCTTCCCCGGACGTCTCTCGTGAAAAGGCTGCGTGTCGGTGTCGTGTATGGTGGGCGCTCCGGCGAGCACGAGGTGTCGATCGCCTCGGCGGCGTCGGTGATGGCGCACCTCGATCGCACCCGTTACGAACCGGTCCCCATCCGCATCGAGCGTGACGGCCGCTGGGTGCTCGCCGACAAGCCGCCGACCGCGGGATCGGCCGCCGAGATCATCGAGCAGACCCGCCGCGAAGCCAGGGCGCTCCGGCCCGGCCGCGAGGTGCACCTGATCGCCCACCCTGCCGACGAGCACCTGCTCGCCATCGATCGCCGCGCCGGCCGCGGCGACGACGACGACGCGCGGGCGGTGGTGACGGGCCTGGGTCTCGACGTGCTGTTCCCCGTGCTGCACGGTCCCTACGGGGAGGACGGCACAGTGCAGGGGCTCATGGAACTCGGCAACGTCCCGTACGTCGGGTGCGGCGTCCTTGCCTCGGCGCTGGGCATGGACAAGATCGCCATGAAAGTGGTCTTCACGGCGCACGGGCTGCCCGTCTGTCCGTGGCGGGGCGTCTCGAGACGCCGCGTGCTGGCCGATGCCGAGGACGTCGCGCGCGAGCTCGTCGAGAGCCTGGGGCTGCCGCTGTTCGTCAAGCCGGCCAACCTCGGGTCGAGCGTCGGCATCTCGAAGGCCACCGACCTGCCGTCGCTGGCCGAGGCGCTGCGCCTGGCGGCGGAGTTCGACCGCAAGCTCGTCGTGGAGGCGGCGGTTCCGCAGGCCCGCGAGATCGAGGTCGCGGTGTCCGGTAACGACGAGGTCGAGGCGTCGGTGGCGGGGGAGATCGTGCCCGCCGGCGAGTTCTACGACTACGACGCCAAGTACCTCGACACCGGCAGCGAGCTGCGCATCCCGGCGCCGATCGACGACGCGCTGGCCGCCCGGATCCGGCAGCTGGCGATCGAGGCCTTCCGCGCGATCGACGGCGCGGGCCTGAGTCGCGTCGACTTCCTGATCGACGGCGGCACCGGCGCGGTGTGGCTCAACGAGATCAACACGATGCCTGGCTTCACGTCGATCAGCATGTACGCCAAGCTGTGGGCCGCTACCGGCGTGGACTACTCGTCGCTCATCGACCGGCTGATCGCGCTCGCGCTCGAGCGGCATGCCGAGAAGCAGTCCCTGCGCGTCTCGGCGTTCCGGTAGGGACGGCTC
>JBIQIB010000270.1:0-1548 GCA_044508265.1 Acidobacteriota bacterium | reverse complement strand
AGGGCACGGCGCAGCCGCTGCACGCCAAGGCCCTGGCCATTGAAGACGCGAGTGGAGAGCCGCTCGTTCTGGTCACGCTCGACCTGCTCGGCCTGACGGCCGACGTCGTGGCGCGCATCGCCGACGACGTGACGCGCACCCACGGGGTGCCGCGGGCGCGGCTGCTGCTGTGCAGCTCGCACACGCATTCGGGACCGGTCGTCGACGACCAGCTCGCGGTGGCCTACGACCTCACGCGGGCGCAGTGGGACGCCGTCAGCGCCTCGACACGCAGCATCGAGCGCAAGGTCGTGGAGGTCGTCGGGCGCGCGCTGGCCGCGCGCCAGCCCGCCCGCCTGCGGACGGGGCAGGGGACGGCGACGTTTGCCGCGAATCGCCGCACGCAGTTCACGCCCGATGGCCCGGTGGATCATGCGGTGCCGGTACTGGCCATCGACGGTCCTGACGGCGCCGTCCGCGGCGTGGTGTTCGGCTACGCCTGCCACAACACGACGCTGCAGGCGGCGGCCGTCAGGTTCCATGGCGACTATGCCGGCGTCGCCCAGCAGACCCTCGAGTCGCGTCATCCCGGCGTCGTGGCGATGTACGTGGCCGGGTGCGGCGCCGACGCCAACCCGTCCCCGCGCGGCACGGAAGCGCTGGTCGAGCAGCACGGACGCAGCCTCGCGGACGCCGTGGACGCCGTGCTGCCGGCCGCGGCGCCAGTCACGGGCACGCTCCGGGCCGAGTTCGCGGAGCCCGCGCTCGCGTACGCCCCGCACCCGGCACCGGACACGTGGAAGCAGAAGCTGACGGCTGACGACGTGTACCAGCGGCGGCATGCCCGGTTGATGCTCGACCTCCTCGAGCGCGATGGACGCCTGCCCAGATACGAGCCTGCGCCGCTGCACGTCGTCCGGCTGGGCGATCTGACGCTCGTGACGCTGAGCGGCGAGGTCGTCGTCGATTACGCGCTGGCGATCAAGGAACTGTACGGCGATCGCACGTGGGTGGCCGGCTATACCGATACCGTCTTCGGCTACGTGCCTTCCGTCCGCATCCTGCGCGAGGGCGGGTACGAGGGCGGGGGCGCGATGCTGTACTACGGCCGTCCGGGCCCGTTCGACGAGTCGGTCGAACGGACGCTGCTCGACGGCGTGAAGCGGCTCATGGCCGTGACGAAGGCCTGAGTGTTGGAGCACGAGATGAGACGACCTGCTGACGGCGCGGACGCGACGCGCCGGTTCGACGAGACCGATACGCCGGCCGGGACGGCCCCTGCGGGCGTGAGCCGGCGGACGTTCCTGACGGCCGCCGCGGGCGCCGCCGCCGCCGCCGACATCGCGTCCGCCTCCGGCGCCGGCGCCGCGCCCGCCGTGGCGGTGCGCCGTGCCGACGCGCCGGCGCTCCTCGGGGGCACGCCTGTGCGCACCGCGGCGTTTCCGTCGTGGCCTGTCAGCGATGCCACCGAGAAGACGGCCCTCGGCGACGTGATCGCGAGCGGACGCTGGAATCGCAACCGCCAGGTCGAGGCGTTCGAGGAGGCTTACGCGTCACTGACGGGCGCGC
>JBIQIB010000269.1:0-1554 GCA_044508265.1 Acidobacteriota bacterium | reverse complement strand
CCTCGTAGCCGTGCGGCAGCATCAGCGTGAGGCCGTTGACGCGGCCCCACTTCACCTCGCCGGAGGCGATGAACTGGTCGATGACGACCTGCGCGCCGTTGGCGAAGTCGCCGAACTGCGCCTCCCAGATGACCAGCGTGTTCGGGTCGGACGAGGCGTAGCCGTATTCGTAGGCGAGCACCGCCTCCTCGGACAGCACCGAGTCGATGACGATGAACTGCCCCTGCTTGTCGGCGACGAACTGCAGCGGAATGTACGAGCCCTGGTCCCAGCGCTCGCGGTTCTGGTCGTGCAGCACCGCGTGCCGATGCGTGAAGGTGCCGCGGCCGGAGTCCTGCCCCGACAGGCGCACGTCGTAGCCCGAAGCGAGCAGGCTGGCGAAGGCCATGTGCTCGCCCATGCCCCAGTCGAGCGGATGCTCGCCCTCGGCCATCGCGCGCCGGTCGTTGATCACGCGCTCGACCAGCGGATGCAGCTTGAAGTTCTCCGGAACCGTGGTGATCTTCTCGCCCAGGCGCCGCAGCTCGGCCATCGGCACCGCGGTTTCGGCCGAGTCGGTCCACTTGCGGTTCAGGAACGGCATCCAGTCGACCGCGAACTTGCTCTTGAAGTCGGTGATGACCGGGTCGAAGGTGTGCTTGCCTTCGTCCATCGCCTTGCGGTACTCGGCGACCATCCGGTCGGGATCGCTCTCGGCGATCACTTCCTGGCGAACGAGCTTGTCGGCGTACAGCTTGCGCGTGCCCGGATGCTGCGCGACCTTCTTGTACATCATCGGCTGCGTGACCGCCGGCGTGTCCTGCTCGTTGTGGCCGAGCTTGCGGTAGCAGACGATGTCGACGACGACGTCCTTGCGGAACGCCTGCCGGAAGTCGAGCGCGAGCTGCGTGGCGTAGACGACCGCCTCGGGGTCGTCGCCGTTCACGTGCAGCACCGGCGCCTCGATCATCTTGACGACGTCGGTGCAGTACAGCGTGGAGCGGGTGTCGCGCGGGTCGCTGGTGGTGAAGCCGATCTGGTTGTTGATGACCAGGTGCAGCGTGCCGCCGGTGTAGTAGCCGCGCGTCTGCGCGAGCGCCAGCGTCTCCATCACCACGCCCTGGCCGGCGAAGGCGGCGTCGCCGTGCACGATCACCGGCAGCACCGTGTCGCCCTCGGCGTCGCCGCGGCGGTCCAGGCGCGCCTTCACCGAGCCTTCGACCACCGGGTTGACGATCTCCAGGTGCGAGGGGTTGAACGCGAGGCTCAGGTGCACCGGCCCGCCCGCGGTCGTCACGTCGCTCGAGAAGCCCTGGTGGTACTTGACGTCGCCCGAAGGCAGGCTCTCGGGCGCGGTGTGGTCGAACTCGGCGAACAGGTCCTTCGGCATCTTGCCGAGGGTGTTGACCAGCACGTTCAGCCGGCCGCGGTGCGCCATGCCGATCACGATCTCCTGCACGCCGACGCCGCCCGCGCGCTGCACGATCTCGTCCATCGAGGCGATGAAGCTCTCGCCGCCTTCGAGCGAGAAGCGCTTCTGGCCGACGTACTTGGTGTGCAGGTAGCGCTCCAGGC
>JBIQIB010000132.1:9097-10972 GCA_044508265.1 Acidobacteriota bacterium | reverse complement strand
CTCGCCGAAGTCGGCCGCCTTCCGTTCGCCGACGCCGTAGACGCTGCGCAGGGCCGTGAGCGACGTCGGCCGCTCGCGCGCCATGGCGCGCAGCGTCGTGTCGTGGAAGATCACATACGGCGGCACGCCACGCGCGCTCGCCAGCGCCTTGCGCACGCCGCGCAGCGCCTCGAACAGATCCCTGTCGACGCCCTCCCACGACTCGGCCTCGACCTTCGAACGCGTCCGCCCCTCACCCGCCTTCACCTGCGGCGGCCGGCTGAGCGTGAGGCCCGGCTGGCTGGCCGGATTGCGCATGAGCTCGCGTCCTTCCGGCGTCAGCTGCAGCACGGGGTACTCGCCGGGCGTCTGCCGCAGGAACCCGCGCGCCGTGAGCTGATCGAGGTAACCGCGCACCTCCGCCACGGAGCAGTCCGCCAGCAGCCCGAACGTCGAGAGCGTGTCGTGGCCGCGCGACGTCACGGCGGCGGTCGCCTGTCCGCGCAGCATCGCCGTCACGTGCGCCGCGCCGAAGCGCTGCTCCACGCGGGCGACGCCCGAGAGGATCTTGCGCGCGACGAGCACCGGGTCGTCCACGAGCTCGAGCTCGCCGAGGCACACGTCGCAGGCACCGCACGACTCGCGCGGGTACGTCTCGCCGAAGTAGCTCACGAGCTGCCGGTGCCGGCATCCGACGCCCGACGCGTAGCGCTCCATGTCGCGCAGCAGCGCGACGGACGCGTCGGTCAGCTCGCCGTTGCGTTCGAGGAGCGTGCGCCACCGGAGGAAGTCGGCCGACGAGTAGATGAGGACGCACTCCGCTTCGAGCCCGTCGCGTCCCGCACGCCCCGACTCCTGCTGGTAGTGCTCGAGCGACTGCGGTGCACCCGCGTGCAGCACGAAGCGGACGTTCGACCGATGGATGCCCATGCCGAACGCCACCGTCGCGACGATCACGTCCACCCGCTCGGTGAGGAACGCCTCCTGCGCGCGCGTCCGTTCATCGGTCGTGAGGCCGGCATGGTAGGCCATCGCGCGGACGCCCTCGTCCTGCAGCCACGCCGCCAGCGCGTCCACCTCGCGGCGTGACGTGCAGTAGAGGATGCCGGCTTCGTCGCGGTGCCGCGCCAGCACGTCGAGGATCTGCCGCTTCAGTCCCGACCGGGCGAGCACGCGGTAGACGAGGTTCGGCCTGTCGAACGACCCGACGACCTCGAGCGGCGTGCGCAGCCCGAGCTGACGGATGATGTCGCCCCTGACCCGCGCAGTGGCGGTCGCGGTGAACGCATGCAGGCTCACGTCCGGCAGCACGTCGCGCACGCGGCCGATCCGCCGGTATTCGGGGCGGAAGTCGTGGCCCCACTGGCTGATGCAGTGCGCTTCGTCGATGGCGACGAAGCTCACGCCGACCGAGGCGAGCAACTGCAGGAACGCGTCGCCGCCATCGCCCACGAGACGCTCGGGCGCGACGTACAGCAGCCGGTACGCGCCGGCCCGCAGTCCGCGGATGACGGCACGCCGCTCCTCGTCCGAGAGCGCGCTGTTGTAGCAGGCCGCCGGGACGCCGCTGGCGTTGAGCCCGTCCACCTGGTCCTTCATCAGCGCGATCAGCGGCGAGACGACGACGGCGACGCCGGGACGGACGAGCGCGGGTGCCTGGAAGCAGAGCGACTTGCCCCCGCCCGTCGGCAGCACGAGGAGCGAGTCGCGTTCCGCGAGCACGGCCTCCATGACGTCGTGCTGGTGAGGTCGGAAGCTGCCGAAGCCCCAGTAGCGGCGCAGGACGTCGGCGAGGGCCGACTCGCCCGCAGGCGCGGCGCTGGCGGTCGGCTGATGGGGTGCTGTCACGATCTGTTCAGGCCTGACGGACGCGCGTGGGATGAACGCACGCCGCGC
>JBIQIB010000132.1:4454-8997 GCA_044508265.1 Acidobacteriota bacterium | reverse complement strand
TTGACGGGGGCGCCGGTGCGGACCGACTCGTAGCAGGCCATGATGACCTTGATGTCGTTCAGGCCGTCCACGCCGTCGGTGAGCACGTCCGTGTTCTCGGTGGCGCACTCGGCGAGGTGGTCCATCATCGCGGCGAAGTGATCGGGCTCGCGCAGGTGACGATGCTCCACCGTGTTCCCGCGGAAGACGCGCATGCGCAGGTCGCGCCGGCTGTAGAACGGCTCCATCTCGAAGGAGCCCTTCTCCTGGTGCACGCGGATCCGGTTGAGCGGCGTCCCGTAGCTCGAGACGCAGTTGGCGAGGATGCCGCTCGGGAAGCGCAACTGGAAGTTGATGGTCTCTTCGACTTCCTTGAAGCGCGGGTCGTTCGGCGTCGAGTACTCCATCGCGAACACCTCGGTCGGTTCCTCGCCCGCCAGGTAGCGCGCCGCGTTGAGCGCGTAGATGCCGATGTCCATCATCGACCCGCCGCCGCCCATCGCCTTGGTGAGCCGCCACTGGTTCGGGTTGCCGATGTTGAAACCCGCCTCGCACAGCAGCACCTTCGTCCGGCCGAACTCGCCGCCGCGCGCCATCTTGATCATGGTCTGCGTATACGGCTCGTAGCGCAGGCGGTAGGCAACCGACAGCTTGCGGTTGGCGGCCTTCGCCGCGGCGATCATCTGCTCGCACTCCTGCACCGTGTTGGCCATCGGCTTCTCGACGAGCACGTGCTTGCCCGCCTTGTGCGCGCGGACGGTGTACTCGGCGTGCATGTTGTTCGGCAGCACGATGTACACGGCGTCGATGTCGGGGTTGTCGGCGATGCGGTCGTACGTGTCGTACGTGTACAGGCCCGACTCCGGCACCCCGTACTGCGTGGCCAGCTCGCGTGCCTTGTCGAGATCGCCGCTCACGAGCCCCGTCACGCGCGAGCGCGTGGTGTGCGCGAACGCGGGGAGGATGTCGCTGAGCGAGAGGCCGCCCAGCCCGACGATCGCGTAGCCGAAGGTCTTCGCGGGCGGCGGGCCCGACCGCTGCTGCGCGGCAGCCGCGGCTGGCGAGAGGAACGGCGCGGCGGCCAGCGACGCGCCGGTGGCGCGCAGGAACTCACGACGGGATGACGAAGCAGTGTCAGACATGGCGTTGAATCGGGTTCAGCTACTCCTGGGGCGCGAGACGCCCGCTGATGGTGTCCACATCGTACACGCAGCCGCCCCAGGTGCCGCCGCTGGCGGCCTGGAGCGCGGCCCACAGGCGGGTCGCCGGCGGCAGATCCGGATGCGGCGCCAGCCCCGCGTGAGGCGGACGGCCTGCCAGCAGCGACGCGTCCGGCACCCACTGCCCTGCCGCGTCGCGCGTGACGACGTCGGCCGACGCCCTGAGGGCACGCGTCTCCACGACAATGCGCACCATGTCGCCGTCGCGGAGGCGGCCGAGCGGCCCGCCCGCCAGCGCCTCGGGACCTGCATGCCCGATGCACGGTCCCGTGGACACACCGGAGAAGCGCGCGTCCGTGATGAGCGGCGTGCCGCGGTACTCGGGAATGTGCTTCAGCGTGGAGGTCACCTGGTACACCTCCTCCATGCCGGTGCCCATCGGGCCGACGCCGGCCAGCACCAGGACCTCACCGGGACGGAAGCGTCCGTCATCCTGCCGCTTGAGCGCCGCGATGGCCGCGGCCTCGCTGGTGAAGACGCGTGCGGGGCCGACGTGCCGGAAGACGCCGTCGGCGTCGAGCAGCCCTGCGTCGATCGCGGTGCTCTTGATCACGGCGCCGTCGGGCACGAGGTTGCCGGTGACGAAGCACACCGTGCTCGAGAGCCCGCGGCGGCGGGCACCCTCCGGCGTGGCGATCACGGCGTCGGGGTCGATGCCCTCGCTCGCCAGGCGCGCGCGGCAGCGCTGCCGGCGCTCCGACTGTTCCCACCAGTCGAGCCCCTCGTCGAGCGTCAGGCCCGTGCAGGTCGGTGCCGAGGTCTCGAGCAGGCCGAGCCGCCGCAGGTGCAGCAGCACTTCCGGCACGCCGCCCGCCAGGTACACGCGGACGGTGGGGTGCGGGCCGTTCGGCAGCGCGTCCACGAGCCGCGGCACGGCGCGGTTGACCGCCGTCCAGTCGGCGGCCGTGGGTCGCGAGAGCCCGGCGGCGTGGGCGATGGCCGGCACGTGCAGCAGCAGGTTCGTCGACCCGCCGAACGCCGCATGCGTCACCATCGCATTACGAATCGACGCAGCCGTGACGATGGCCGAGGCGCCGAGGCCCCGGGCGCGCTGTGTCAGGACGGCATGCGCCGAACGCCTGGCCGCGTCGAGCCAGATCGCCTGCCCCGACGGCGCCAGCGCGCCGTGCGGCACCGCGAGGCCCATGGCCTCGGCGACCACCTGCGCGGAGGCCGCGGTCCCCAGGAACTGGCAGCCGCCGCCAGGTGTCGCGCACGCACGGCAGCCGAGCGCGGCGGCCTCTTCCACGGAGAGCAGGCCGTGTGTCACGCGGGCGCCGATGGTCTGCACGGTGCCGGCGTCTTCCCCGTGGACGGGCGGCAGCGTCACGCCGCCCGGCACGGCGACGACGGGTAGTGGCCCCGCCGCCGCGAGCGCCATGAGCATGGCCGGCAGGCCCTTGTCGCACGTCGCGACGCCCACGACGGCCTGGCGCGTCGGCAGCGATCGGATCAGGCGTCCGAGCACCTGGGCCGCGTCGTTGCGGTACGGCAGGCTGTCGAACATGCCGGACGTGCCCTGCGACCGGCCGTCGCACGGATCGGTGCAGTAGCCGGCAAAGGGGATCCAGCCGTGCTGTCGAAACGTCAGCGCGGCCTCACGCATCAGCAGGCCGACTTCCCAGTGGCCGGTATGGTAGCCGAGGGCGAGCGGCGAGCCGTCGGGCTCGCGGATGCCGCCGAGCGTGCTGAGCAGCAGCACCTCGGGACGCCGGAGCGCGTCGGCCGGCCAGCCCATGCCGACGTCGAGCGACCAGCCGAAGAGGTCGCCACTCGGCCGGCTGGTCAGGTCGTCGGCGGTGAAGGGCAGGCGGCCGCCGGGTCCGGGGGCCGCCGTCTGAAGGTCGAAGATGGACGCGTCGCCCAGGTCGAGTGCGGCGTGCGTCATGGCGGGCCTAGGTCGCCGGCACCACCCGCGCGATGCGATCGGGCTCGTTGAACGCGATGTACAGCGCGCCGTCAGGGCCGACGACGATGTCGCGGAGGCGGCCGACGCCCTTGAACAGCACTTCCTGGTGCGTGACCTTGCCGTCCTTCAGCTCGAGGCGTCGAAGTTCCTGCTGGGCGAGCGACGCGACGAACAGGTTGTTCTTCCACTGCGGGAACCGGTCGCCGGTGTAGAAGGCGATCGACGACACGGCGATGGACGGCACCCAGTAGGTGACCGGCTGCTCCATCCCTTCCTGCGCGGTCTTGTCGGTCATCGGCGTGCCGTCGTAGTTCATGCCGTAGGTGATGACCGGCCAGCCGTAGTTGCGGCCCTTCTGCACCAGGTTCAGTTCGTCGCCGCCGCGCGGGCCGTGCTCGGCGTCGTACAGGGCGCCGGTCACGGGATCGACATCCAGCCCCTGCGGGTTGCGGTGTCCGTAGCTCCAGATCGTCGGCATCGCATTGTCGCGTCCGACGAACGGGTTGTCGTCGGGCACGCGGCCGTCGTCGCGGATGCGGTGCACCTTGCCGTTCGGACGCGACAGGTCCTGCGCGTCGTGCATCTGGCCGCGCTCGCCGATCGAGAAGTACAGGTAGCCGTCCTGGAAGACGAAGCGCGAGCCGAAGTGGACGTTGCCCTTGCGATAGAGCTCGGTCGGCGCCTTGAAGAGCGTCTGCTGGTCCACGAACGCGCCGTCGCGCAGCTTGCCGCGGACGACCACGGTCATCGCCGAGTCGTCGGGGCCGGGGTCGCTGTACGACAGGTAGATCCAGCCGTTGCTCGCGTAATCGGGGTGCACGCCGACGTCGAGCAGCCCGCCCTGACCGCGGCTCCACACCGCCGGGACGCCGGTGACGGGCGCCGACAGCTGGCCGTTCTCCGCGATGCGAAGCGTGCCGTCCTTCTCCGTCACGAGCATGCGGCCATCGGGCAGGAACGCGAGGCCCCAGGGCTTCGACACGCCTTCGACGACGGTCTCGAGCGTGAAGGTGTGCTGCTCGCTCTTCACCACGGTGTTGGCGGCGGGCCTGGCGTAGCCGGCCTTCTCCACCGCGGCGCGGGTGCGCGCCTCGCGCAGGTAGATGACCATCGCGCGGATGTCTTCGTCGCTCAGCGTGCCGCCGAATGCCGGCATCCCGTTGGCGGGCCAGCCGTTCCTGATCGACGCCGCCAGGCTCGCATCGTCGCCGCCGTGCACCCAGGTGTCGTCGAGCATGCTCGGCGCGAGGCCGCCTTCGAGGTTGGCGCCGTGGCAGCTGGCGCACAGCGTGGCGAACTGCTGGGCGACGGCGTCCTTGCGCTGCTGCTGGGCGAGCAGGAACGGGCCCGACACCAGCGCGGCAAAGACGAAGAGAAAGGCGGATCGACGGAGGAACGTGGACATGGCGGCAGGTAGTTCGAAGTTACACATCAA
>JBIQIB010000132.1:1879-4354 GCA_044508265.1 Acidobacteriota bacterium | reverse complement strand
AAGCATTAGGCATTAAGCATTAGACATGAGGCATGAAGCCTTACGCCTCGTCCCTGTACCAGTGCGCCACGCTGTCGTAGCTCACGCCGAGGTGGTCGAGCGCCTCCTTCGGCGCGCCTTCCCACACGGGGACGAACGTGTTGCCCTTGTACCCCAGGTCGTCGATGCCCATCCGGCTTGTGAAGAACCCTGTCGCGGTGAGGTCGCGCACGGCGCTGAAGAAGCGGGCGCCATGCGAGTGCTCCGGTCGCGCCTTCTCCGGGTAGGCCAGCTGATCGCAGATGGACGTCTGCTGCGCCGCCGCACAGTCGACAAATGCCGCATCGAACTGCCTGCGGCACTCGCTGTCGAGCCACTTGATGCCGCCGCGGATCACCAGCTGCCGTTGCGGCTGGTCGACCATCATGAAGTCGATGAACTCGGGGACGCCGGCGTCGCTGGCGTTCCCCGAGCGGTCGTCGGCCGGGATGATCAGGTTCGCGAGCGCCGTCACCGTGGCGAGCTCGTGCGCCGTGAGGAACTTCGGCGTGTACGCGGCGCCTTCGGCCGCCGCCTGGTTGCGCGCCTGCTCGGCGTGCTGGTGCGCCTGCTGCGCCTCGGCCTGCGTCCATGCGAGTCCGGCCGCCGGGGCCGCACCGAGCACCTGCAACGCCTGTCGTCGATTGAGTGCCGTCATGCTGAGTCCTCCGCGCGCTATACGGCCAGCGCCTTGCGCTGTTCGGCGATGTACTCGCTCGTCCGCCACGCCAGGGCCATGATGGTCCACGTCAGGTTCTTGTCGGCCTGCGAGACGAACGGCGCCGCGTCGGCGACGAACAGGTTCTTCACCTCGTGCGCCTGGCAGTGCGCGTTGAGCGCCGACGTGTTCGGGTCGCTGCCCATGCGGACGACGCCGGCTTCGTGGATGATCCGGCCGCCGGCCTCGAGGCCGTAGTCGTCCTCGGGACCCGGGATGCGTCCGAGCACCGTGCCGCCCATGCCTTCGATGATGGAGGCGAACGTCTCCATCATGTGCTTCGCCTGGTTGCGCTCGTAGTCGCCGAACTTCCAGAAGAACCGCGGCACCGGGATACCCCACCTGTCGACGACGTCGGGGTCGATGTCCATGTAGGTGTCCTTGTTGGCCACCATCTCACCGCGGCCCGCGAAGCCCACCGTCGCGCCCCACAGGCGGCGGTACTCGTCCTTGAGGCCCTTGCCGTAGCCGCCGCCCGATCCGCCTGGATGCCGGTGGATGTTCCCCATGAAGCCGAAGCCGGGCATGCGGCGTCCCCCGCCGGGCTCGATGTGGTAGCCGCGCGGGAAGTCGAGCTTGGCCTTCACGTTGTCGACCCACCACGGCATGTACAGGTGCATGCCGCCGGTGCCGTCCTCGTTGTAGACGGGCGCCCCGACCATCTTCGGGATGAAGCCGGCGAGGCTCGCGCCCGTCGAGTCGGTCAGGTACCGGCCGACGACGCCGCTGCCGTTGGCGAGGCCGTTCGGGAAGCGCGCCGACTTGGAGTTGAGCAGCAGGCGCGCCGTCTCGCAGGCGCTCGCGGCCAGGACGACAATCCGGCCGCGCACCGTCTTCTCTTCGCCGGAGGTCGTGTCGATGTACGACACGCCCGTGGCGAGGCCTTCCTCGTTGCTCAGCACCTCGCGCGCCATCGCGTTGGTGACGATCGTCAGCTTCTTCGTGGCGAGCGCGGGCGGCAGCAGCACCGTCGGCGACTGGAAGTTCGACGCCGTGGTGCAGCCGCGGCCGCACTGCGCGCAGTAGTGGCACGCCGCGCGGCCGTTGAGGGGCCGCGTGAGAATCGACAGCCGTGACGGCACCATCGGGATGCCGAGGCGGTCGCACGACTGCTTCATCAGCAGCTCGTAGGCGCGCGGCTTCGGCGGCGGCTGGAAGACGCCGTCCGGCTCGTTGTGCAGGCCTGTCTCGGCGGCGTGATTGGTACCGAAGATGCCGACGAAGCGATCCAGCTTGTCGTAGTACGGCTTGATGTCGTCGTAGGTGATGGGCCAGTCGTCACCCAGGCCGTCGACGCTGCGGCGCCGGAAGTCGTCCGGCCCCCAGCGCAGCGAGATGCGGCCCCAGTGGTTGGTACGGCCGCCGAGCATGCGCGCGCGGAACCAGTCGAACTGCGAGCCGCCGCCCTGCGTGTAGGGCTCGCCCTGGAGCTCCCAGCCGCCCCAGGCCGCGTCGAACTCGCCGAACGGACGCTCGGTGTTGGCGCCGCGGCGGGGCGAGTCGTACGGCCAGGCGAACATCGCGCCGTCTTTGGCCTGGTCCCACCACGGACCGGCCTCGAGCATGCACACCTCGGCGCCGGCCTCGGTGAGCACCTTGGCGGCAATGCCACCACCAGCGCCCGATCCGACGACGACGACGTCGTAGACCTTCGGAGCTTGAATGACCTGCATCGTAGTCGGTGTCCTCGCAAGAATGACGGGCGTGTCGCAGTGTATATCAGCTCACCGCGGACCGCG
>JBIQIB010000132.1:0-1779 GCA_044508265.1 Acidobacteriota bacterium | reverse complement strand
ACGAGCGGCTCGCAGTCGATCGGCACGACCCGCCGCGTCGGGAACAGCGGCGCCAGCAGTTCGACGGCGCGGGTGTCGTTGGGATGCCCGTACACGGGCAGCAGCACGACGCCGTTGGCGATGTAGAAGTTCGCGTAGCTTGCCGGCAGGCGCCCCGCCTCGTCGTCCACGACGGGCCCGGGCATCGGGAGGCTGACGATCCGGTACGGCTGCCCGTCGGCGTCGCGCGCGTGCTGCAGCCGCCGCAGGTTGTCGGCCAGCGGCGCGTGGTTCGGGTCGGACGGGTCGTCCTCGACAACGGTGACGATCGTGTCGGGCGACACGAACCGCGTGATGTCGTCCACGTGGCCGTCGGTGTCGTCGCCGGCGATGCCCTCGCCCAGCCAGAGCACCTGCCGGACGCCGAGGAACTCGCGCAGGTAGCGCTCGATGTCGTCACGCGTCAGCCCGGGGTTCCGGTTCGGATGCAGCAGGCACTGCTCGGTCGTCAAGACCGTGCCGCGCCCGTCCACGTCGATCGACCCGCCCTCCATGACGATGCCGGGCTCGAAGCGGCGGACGTCCTTCAGCACCTCCAGCCGCCGCGGCACGTCGGCGTCGCGCAGCAGCGCCTCGTACTTACCGCCCCAGGCGTTGAAGCCCCAGTGGTTGAACGCGAGGCTGCCGCCCTCGTCGAGGAGGAAGTTCGGGCCGTAGTCGCGAATCCAGGAGTCGGCCGTGGGCACGTGGTGGCACACGAGCGCCGCGGCGTCCACGCCGCGCGCACGGCACCGCGCCCGGACGTCGGCCTCGACCTCCGCGTCGTCGACGAGCAGGTCCACGCGTTCGTGCGGCGTCAGCGCCTCGATGAACGCGAGATAGATCTCCTGGACCTGCGGCACCCGGTCGGGCCACGTCACCGGATCCTTGGGCCACGTGAGCCACGTGGACGCGTGCGGATGCCACTCGCCCGGCATGCGGTAGCCGAGCGAGGCCGGCGTCGGCGTGATCATGACTCGATCAGCCGGTGCGTCAGGCTGCCGTACGCGTCGATGCGGCGGTCGCGCAGGAACGGCCAGTTCTGGCGGGTCTTCTCGATGAGCGAGAGGTCGCACTCCACGAGGAGGATCTCCTCGTCGGTGCTCGACGCGCGTCCGAGCACGCGCCCGAACGGGTCGGCGACGAACGACTGCCCCCAGAAGGTCAGCTCGCCCTCCTTGCCCACGCGGTTGACCGCCACGACGAACACGCCGTTGGCGATGGCGTGCGCCCGCTGCATCGTCTCCCAGGCCTGGTGCTGGGCCTGGTTCATCTCGTCGGACTCGCCGGGCAGCCAGCCGATCGCCGTCGGATAGAAGAGGAACTGCGCGCCGCGCAGGGCGGTCAGGCGCGCCGCCTCGGGGAACCACTGGTCCCAGCACACCAGGACGCCGCAGCTGCCCTGCGCCGTCTCGTGGACGCTGAACCCGAGGTCGCCCGGCGTGAAGTAGAACTTCTCGTAGAACAGCGGATCGTCCGGGATGTGCATCTTCCGGTACCGGCCGACGATGCTGCCGTCCTTGTCGAAGATGACCGCGGTGTTGTGGTACAGCCCGGCCGCGCGCCGCTCGAACAGCGACGCCACGAGGACGATGCCGTGGGCTCTCGCCGCCTCGGCGAGCCTGTCGGTCGTGGGGCCCGGGATGGGCTCGGCGAGGTCGAACATCGCCGTGTCCTCGGTCTGGCAGAAGTACTGCGACCTGAAGAGCTCCTGGAGGCAGACGATGGTGGCGCCCTGCCGCGCGGCGTCGCCGATGCGCG
>JBIQIB010000131.1:8705-11023 GCA_044508265.1 Acidobacteriota bacterium | reverse complement strand
CCGACGCCGGCAAAGAGATCCACGACGGGACGCTCGTCGAGCGCGTCGAGCACGCGCGCCACGAGGACAGGGACAATCGCCCGGTTCGCCTGGAAGAACGCCGCAGGATGCCAGCGAAGCCGGCTGCCGGCCGGGGCCGACGCCACTGACAGGTCGTGCAGCGTCGCGCTCAGCACGGGCTCGCCGGCCACGTCACGCGGCGCGCGACCCTCCGGCGCGACCGACACGCCGGCCACGCCATCCGGCGGCGCGCCCGTCCATGTCCTGCCGCCGCTTGCCCGATGCGTGGTGACGAGCACGGCGCGTTGCGTCGCGGCCAGGTCCTCCGACACCGCAATCGCCGCGACGTCCTGCCTGACGACGTCCGGCAGCCAGTCGAGCGTGGCGTGCGCCGCGTCCATCAGCGCCTCGGGACACTGCAATGGCCCGGGACGGCACAGCTCGTGCGTGCCTTCGCGGTAGAAGCCGAGGAGACCATCCGCGAGATGCAGCCGCACGCGCATGCGCCATCCCGCGGGCGGCGACGGCACGACATCGACGTCGGGCACGTCGTGCAACCGGCCCGTCCGCCGCAGCGCATCGGCGAGCATGTCGGCCTTGAGCTGCAGCTGGCGTGCGTACCGGACGTGCGACAGCGCCAGGCCGCCACAGCGAGGGTCGTCGGCGGGGTCGACCCGATCGGGTGACGCGTCGATGACGTCCGTGACACGGCCGAACTGCACGCCGCCCTTCCCCGCCCGCTCCACGACGACACGGACGCGCTCCCCAGGGATCGCGCCGCGCACGAGCAGCACGCGCCCGTCCACGCGCGCGAGGCCGAACGCGCCCGGGACGATCCGCTCGATGTCGACAGCGAGTTCACCGGCGCTCATGGGACCTCGATCTCGGGGAGCCCGAGTTCCTGCCGGAGGAGCTGCCGCACGAGGCGATCGCGCGCCTCACGATGGACGTCGTCTGCCAGGCGGTCGCGCATCGGGCGCAGTTCCTCGTCGGCCCGCGCCTCGAGCCGCGCGCGGAGATCGGCGTCCAGCGCGGCGGCCATCGCGAGCATCAGGGACTCGTCGATGCGTGACAGCTCGGTGCGCAGAGCCTGGCGCTGCTCGCCGCGCGCCGTTCGCGCCTGCGACGCGACGGCATCGAGCCGCCGCAGCACCTCGTCGACAGCGGCGCCAGCCTCCGGAGAGAGAGCCGTCCCGGCGCGCACCGACGACAGCCGCATGATCACGCGCTCGAGGTGTGACGCGAGTGACGGGCCGCGTCGCGCCGATCCGGCGGACGTCGCGACCTCAGGTTGCCGCGACACCGCCCGCCCGGCGGCCGGGCCGACAGCACGGCGCCACTGATCGAAGGCGTCGAGCACATCGGCCTCGCAGAACTCGATGCGCACGGGGCGCCGCTGCGTGCCGCGCGCCTCGCGGCGTGTCACGGTCCTGTCGATGCCGTGCTGCACGACCCGCAGCGGCACGCCGTCGGCGGCCCATTGCGCGACGAGCTGAAAGGCCGGTCCGACGAGGCGAATCAGGTGCCCTCCGTTGCGCTGACAGAGGTAGCTCTCGACCTGGCGGCAGTAGGCGCCGACGTCCACGCCGGATGCGGCGGTGTCTGGTGCGTCAGGCGCCATAGCCCTCCCACTCGACGGCGCCGGCGACGACGCGGGTCCGCGTTCCTCCCAAATCGATCTGCAGGGCGCCGCTGTCGTCGATGCCGCGCGCGATGCCGATCACGCGACGCCCTTCGTGCACCCACGAAACGGAGCGGCCTTCAGTGGACGGCGCGTATCGCCGCCATGCCTCGATGACGGGATCCGGGCCGGCGTTCTGCAGACGTGTCGTCCACTGCCCGAGCGCAGTGATCAGCGAGACGGCGACGTCCTCGACGGCCACCGCGCGGCGCACGCACGCCTGCAGGGACGTCGCGGTCGCCTCGAGACCGTCCGCCTCGGGTACCGCCGTCACGTTGATCCCGATGCCGAGCACGACGTGCTGGAGCCCGTCCTCACCGGCAGTGGCCTCCGCGAGCACGCCCGCGAGCTTGCGGAGCTGACCGTCGGGCAGCGGCACCACGACGTCGTTCGGCCACTTCAGCTCGGCAGCCGTCGCGCCATGCTCGTGCGCTGTCTGGGCGACCGCGACGCCGGCCATCAGCGTGAGGCAGCCGGTCGCGGCATGCGGCGGCGTCTGCATCGAGGGCCAGCCGCGTGGGCGCAGGATCGTGGAGCAATACAGTCCACTGCCGGCGGGCGAATGGAACGTCGTCCCCCGCCGGCCGCGCCCGCGGCGCTGGGTGCGCGCGATGACCAGCGTGCCTTCCGGCGCTCC
>JBIQIB010000131.1:2958-8605 GCA_044508265.1 Acidobacteriota bacterium | reverse complement strand
CACCGGCTCGATCTTGAAGCTCAGGTCGACGCTCGGCGCCGAGTGCGTGAGCGCGCCAATCGACACGAAATCGGCGCCGCTCGCGGCAATCTCGTCGAGCCGCTCGAGGGTCACGCCGCCGGAGACCTCCACCTGCGCGCGTCCGCGGGCACGCCGCACCGTCTCGGCCAGCGTGTCCGCGTCCATGTTGTCTGCCAGGATGCGCGTCGCGCCGGCGCCGAGCGCGGCGTCGAGTTCGTCGAGCGTACGCACCTCGACCTCTATCGGCAGGTCGTGATCGGCCGCGCGCATCCGCTCCAGCGCCGCCACGATCCCGCCCGCGAGCGCGATGTGGTTGTCCTTGATCAGGATGCCGTCGTCGAGGGCCATCCTGTGGTTGGTGCCGCCGCCCGCACGGACGGCGTACTTCTCGATGGCCCGCAGCGTGGGCGTCGTCTTGCGGGTGTCGAGGATCGTGATGCGCCCGGCAGCCGCGTCCACGTACCCGCGTGTGAGTGTGGCAATGCCGCTGAGGCGCTGCATGAAGTTGAGGGCGGTGCGCTCGGCGACGAGCAGCGCCGACGCGCGGCCGTCCACCTCGGCCACCAGGGTGCCGGCGTCGCAGAGATCGCCGTCCTGCCGGTGGCGAGTCATGACGACTCCGGGATCGAGCTGGAGGAACGCTTCCTCGGCGATGTCCAAGCCCGCCACGACGCAACGCTCCTTCGCGAGCAGCCGGCCGCGGGCGCGCTGCTGCTCGTCCACCGTCGCCTCCGTCGTGACGTCGCCCCAGCCCATGTCCTCGGCCAGTGCGCGCCGCACGAGCTCGCGGTAGACGGCCTTCTCCAGCGGCTGGAGGGACGGCGTCACGAGGCTGCCCCGTCGTCCCTGGCCGATGCCGTCGCAGCCGGACTCGCCTCGAGTTCGCCAAGCGTCACGAGCGCCTCACGAGCCTCCGCCTCGGCGACCTCCACCTGCTGCACGACGCCCGACGCGACGACGTCGGCCTGTCCCGCAGCGAACGCGGCGAGGTCGGCCGCCGGTGCCCGTACGACGAGCGACGCCACAGGCGTACGCAGCGGCTTGCGCGCCTCCGACTTCGTGCGCCGCACCTCGCCGAGCACCCAGGTCGCCGCGTCGAGCGCGCGCACGGCGCCGGGATCGGCCGCGTCGATGACCTCGAGGATCTCCGCGCTGGTCGGCCACGACGCGCGATGCACGGAGCCCTCCTGCCACCACGACCAGACTTCCTCCGTGGCGTACGGCAGGTACGGCGCGAACAGGCGCAGCAGGGTCTTCAGCGTGACGAGCATCGCGGCGTTGGCCGAGGCCGCGCCTGCCGCCTCGCGTTCGCCGTAGCGCCGCGCCTTCACCAGCTCGAGGTAGTTGTCGCAGAAGTTCCAGAAGAACGCCTCGGTGCGTTCGAGCGCGCGCGTGTAGTTGTAGCCCTCGAGATCGGCCGTCGTCTCGTCGACGAGCGTCGCCAGGCCGGTGAGCAGGCCGCGATCCACGGCCTCGGTCACCTCGCCCAGCGGCTCGGTCCGCGACAGCGCGAACTTCGCCGCGTTGAGCAGCTTGATGGCGAGCCGCCGCCCCACGCGCATCTGCCCGGTGTCGAAGGCCGTGTCGGCGCCGGGACGGCCGCTGGCCGCCCAGTACCGCACCGCGTCGGAGCCGTGCTCTTCGAGCAGGCCGAGGGGCGTCACGACATTGCCCTTCGACTTCGACATCTTCTTGCGATCGGGGTCGAGCACCCAGCCCGAGATGGCCGCGTTGCGCCACGGGATGCCGCCGTGCTCGAGGTGCGAGCGCAGCACCGTCGAGAACAGCCATGTCCGGATGATGTCGTGCGCCTGGGGCCTGACGTCCATCGGGAAGACGCGCTCGAACAGGTCAGCATCCTCTTCCCAATGTCCGGCGATTTGCGGCGTGAGCGACGATGTCGCCCACGTGTCCATGACGTCAGGATCGGCGGTGAAGCCGCCGGCGACGTCACGCTGGTCCGCCGTGTAGCCGGCAGGCACGTCCGTGGACGGGTCGATGGGCAGCTGGGCCTCGTCTGCGACGATCGGCGAGGCGTAGTCGATCGATCCGTCGGCGCGCAGCGGGTACCAGACCGGGAAGGGCACGCCGAAGAACCGCTGGCGGCTGATGCACCAGTCGCCATTCAGGCCTTCCACCCAGTTCTCGAAGCGTGCCCGCATGTACGGCGGATGCCACGCGATCTCCCGGCCGCGGGCAATCAGCGCCTCGCGCTGGTCCATCGTGCGGATGAACCACTGGCGGCTCGTGACGATCTCGAGCGGCCTGTCGCCCTTCTCGAAGTACTTCACCGCGTGGACGATGGGCCGCGGCTCGCCAATCAGATCGCCCGACTCGCCGAGCTGCTCCACGATGCGTGTGCGAGCCTGGCTGGGCGACCGCCCGGCGATCACCTCGTAGCGCTGCTGCGCGGCGTCGGCGTCCACCGACTCCCAGCCGGGGCTGCCCCACGTCACGCGCCTGAACGTCCCGTTCGGTTCGATCACCGACCGCACGGGCAGGTGCAGCTCGCGCCACCACGTGACGTCCGTGATGTCGCCGAACGTGCAGATCATCGCGATGCCGGTGCCCTTCTCGGGGTCGGCCAGGCGGTGCGGCCGAATCGGCACGCGCACGCCGAACAGCGGCGTGATGACCTCGGTGCCGAACAGCGGCTGGTACCGGGCATCGTCGGGGTGCGCGACCAGGGCGACGCACGCCGGGATGAGCTCCGGGCGGGTCGTGTCGATCTCGACGTAGCCCTCGCCGTCGGCACGCGCGAACCGGATGCGATGGTACGCCCCGGGTACCTCTCGGTCTTCGAGCTCGGCCTGCGCGACCGCGGTGCGGAAGTCCACGTCCCAGAGCGTCGGCGCCTCGAGCTGATAGGCCACGCCCTTGCGGAGCAGCCGCACGAAGGCGAGCTGCGAGATCCGCTGCGCGCGCCGGCCGATCGTCGCGTAGGTCATCGACCAGTCGACCGACAGCCCCAGGTGCTTCCAGAGGTGCTCGAAGGCCTGCTCGTCCTGCTCGGTGAGGCGCGTGCACAGCTCGATGAAGTTGGGGCGCGACACCGAGACCGGCGGCTTTGGCGGCGTGGACGGAGGCGCGAACGCCGGATCGTACGGCAGGGACGGATCGCACCGGACGCCGTAGTAGTTCTGCACGCGGCGCTCGGTGGGCAGGCCGTTGTCGTCCCACCCCATCGGGTAGAACACCTCGAGCCCGCGCATGCGCTTGAACCGCGCGATGACGTCGGTATGCGTGTACGAGAACACGTGCCCGACGTGCAGCGACCCGCTCACCGTCGGCGGCGGCGTGTCGATCGAGAACACCTCGTCGCGAGGACGGGTACGGTCGAACCGGTAGATGCCGCGGGCTTCCCACTCCGGCGCCCAGCGGGCTTCCAGGCCTTCGAGCGCGGGCTTGTCGGGAACGGACACAGGACGGGGCAGCGCGGGCACGACACTCATAACCGGCGATCGTACTACGGGTCCGGCATGCGGCGAGCGACGCCGGGCCCTGCCCCGGGCAGGTTCTTCGGATTGGGCCACAGGGCCGCCCGGGGCGTGCGGCGTCCCCTCAGGGCAGGCCGGACTTGATGCGCTCGATTTCTTCGCTGACCAGCCGCTCGGCGACGTCGAGGACGTGGCGCGAGACCATTTCCCGGAGGTACTGGTCACTCAGACGACGGGCGACGCGCTCGGCGACGGCCTCGACGAGGGCATCGGTAATCTCGGGCGTGGCGGCGGCGCCGACGCCGGGGGCGGGCCCTTCGCCGCGCTCCGAGGCCAGGATCGCCGAGAACGTCTCCGCGAGCGACTCCCGTCCGCCCGACGCCTCGGCCTGTTCGCCCGTTGGCTCGGGTGCATTGGCAGCGTCGGCAGCCTCGTCGCCGCTCGCGCCGGCCTCCACGTCGTCGTCCTCGCGTGCATCGTCCAGTGAGCCGTCACCAGCCACCACGACAGGACGACGCTGGCGGGCGGCCAGGTGCTTGTCGAGGCGCTGCGCGTAGGTGTCGAGCCCGGGAGCGAGCGTGACCTCCTCGCCGGCCGGCGTGGTGCCGGATGCCTGCGGCGGCGCGAATTCCCCGAGCATCGGCCCGCGCTCACCCGCGAGCATCCGCTTCACGAGCGACACCACCTGCTGGGGCTCGAACGGCTTCACCAGCACGGCGTCCGCCTGGCACGCTTCGGCCCGCTTGTCGTCGATGGGCTCGAAGGCTCCGGTCATCAGCACCACCGGCACCTGCGCGAGCGTCTGGTTCTCCTTGACCCACGCGGCCACGTCGTAGCCGTCGCGGGCGGGCATCGTGGTGTCGGCGAGGATGACGTCCGGCGCGTTCCCCGCCTCCAGGTAGCCGACCACCTCGTCGCCGTCGCTGAAGGAGACCACCTTGAAGCCCTCGTCCGCAAAGGTGAGCTCGATCACGCGCTGAACGGTCACGCTGTCGTCGGCCAGCAGCAGGGTGTGACTCATGGACGTGAGCGTAGTCGTGCGTGCGGGGGGCGTCAAGGATGAACGGCTCTGCTAGAGTAGTCCCCCCACAGGCCCGGCAGAGGCGGGTGTGCGGGCGCCCCAGCGGCGCCGAGTCGTGACCTGGGGGTTCCTCCAGAGGAGACGCACATGCGCAAAGTCATCAGGTGGGCGGCCGTCGCGATGGCCGTCATCGTTGTGGTGGGTCTGGCCGGCCTCGGCTACCTGCTGGCGGCCTATCCGAACGTGGCACCTGCCCCGCTCGTGGCGGCACCGCGCACGGAAGAGGCCGTGGCCCGCGGCCGCTATCTCGCCAATCACGTGTCGATGTGCATCGACTGCCACACGCCGCGCGACTGGACGCGCTACGCGGGCCCGATGGACGCGACACGCTTCGGCGCCGGCGGCGAGGTCTTCGACGAGAGCGTCGGACTGCCTGGCCGCATCATCTCGCGCAACATCACGCCGGCGGGGCTCGGCGACTGGACCGACGGCGAGATCCTCCGGGCGTTCACCGAGGGCGTCTCGCGTGACGGGACGGCACTCTTTCCGCTGATGCCGTACGGCGCGTTCGGCCAGATGGACAGGGACGACGCACTGGCAATCGTGGCGTACCTGCGGACGCTGCCGTCGATCGCGTCGGACCTGCCGGCCCGCGAGCTCCACTTCCCCGTGTCGCTCCTGGTCCGGACGCTGCCGACGGCCGCGCATTTCAGCCCGCGCCCCAACGGCAATGACGTCGTCGGGCAGGGCCGCTACCTGACGACCATCGCGGGCTGCGGCGAGTGTCACACGCCGGTCGACGAGTCGCGTGCGCCGATCCTCGACCGCGCCTACTCCGGCGGACAGGAGTTCCTGCTGCCCGGCGGCGCCGTCGCACGCGCGGCGAACCTGACGCCCCACGAGACGGGCCTCGGCAACTGGACGGAGGGAGACTTCCTCGAGCGGTTCGCGCGCTACCGCGACGGCTCGCTGCACGTGCCGGTCGCCCCCGGCGCGGTCAACACGATCATGCCCTGGGCCAACTACGCCGGCATGACCGACGAGGACCTCCGCGCGATCTACGCCTACCTCCGGACGCTGCCGCCGGTCGCGAATCGTGTGGTGACGATGGAAGCGAAATAGCGGATCGGCATGTCAGCTTGTCGGCGGGTCGGCTTGTCGGCGGGTC
>JBIQIB010000131.1:0-2858 GCA_044508265.1 Acidobacteriota bacterium | reverse complement strand
GCTTGTCGGCGGGTCGGCTTGTCGGCGGGTCAGCACGCCAGCTTGTCGGCCGGGCCAGCTTGCCGGCGTCTCGGCATCGCAGGTTGTCAGCGCGCCGGCGAGTTCTGCGGACTTGCTGACTTGCCGGTTTGCCGACCTGCTGACTTGCTGATCATGTATCCACGCCGCGCGGGCGCGCGTGCGTCCTGATGTAGTCGACGATGGCCTGCATCGGGGTGCCGGGAAGAAAGATGCCCTCGATGCCGATGTCGCGCAGGCCCGGGATGTCCTGCTCGGGGATGATGCCGCCGAGCACGACGAGCACATCGTCCATGCCGGCTTCCGCGAGCAGCTGCATGACGCGCGGGCAGACGTGGTTGTGCGCGCCCGACAGGATCGACAGGCCGATGACATCCACGTCTTCCTGAACGGCGGCCGCGACGATCTGCTCCGGCGTCTGACGCAGGCCGGTGTAGATCACCTCCATGCCGGCATCGCGCAAGGCGCGCGCGATGACCCGGGCGCCGCGGTCGTGCCCGTCCAGGCCGGGCTTGGCAATCAGTACGCGAAGAGACACGGGGGAGTCAGGCTTCATGCTTCATGCTTAATGCTTAATGCTTAATGCCTAATGCTTGATGGCTGATGCTTGATGGCTGATGCTGTGGCCGCGCTGGCGCGCTGACGAGCCGACCTGCTGACGCGCCGACCTTCTGGCAAGCTGGCAAGCCGATATTCCGACCTGCCGACCTGCCGACCTGCCGACAAGCTGATCTACCCTTCCTCAACATACTCTCCCCAGACATCCCGAAGCACGTCGCACATCTCGCCCGCCGTCGCGTACGCGCGCACGGCCTCGATGATGGGCGGCATGAGGTTGCTCCCGTCGCGGGCGGCGCGTTCGATGGCCGCCAGCGCCGCGCCGTGGCGGGCCGCGTCACGTGTGCGACGGAGCTCCGCGAGGCGCGCGAGCTGGGCGCGCTCGGTCGCGTCGTCGATGTACAGGATCGGCACGGGCTCCTCGTCCGCGTTCACATGCGTGTTGACGCCGACGATGGGACGGGTGCCCGACTCGACCTCCTGCTGGAAGCGGTAGGCGCTGTCGGCAATCTCGCGCTGCGGGTAGCCCTCCTCGACCGCGGCCACCATCCCGCCCATGCCGTCGATGACGTCGAAGTAATGGAGGGCTTCGGCTTCGAGCTGATCGGTCAGCGATTCCACGAGGTACGACCCGCCGAGGGGATCGACGATGCGGGCTACGCCGCTCTCGTGCGCGAGGATCTGCTGCGTGCGGAGCGCCAGTGTCGCCGCTTCGGCCGTCGGCAGCGCGAGCGCTTCGTCCAGCGAGTTGGTGTGCAGCGAGTTGGCGCCGCCGAGCACCGCCGCCAGCGCCTGGACCGCCGTGCGGACGACGTTGTTGTACGGCTGCTGCGCCGTCAGCGACACGCCGGCCGTCTGGGCGTGGAAGCGCAGCTTCATCGAGCGCGGGTCGCGCGCCCCGAACCTGTCGCGCATGAGGCGTGCCCACAGCCGCCGCGCCGCGCGGTACTTGGCGATCTCCTCGAAGAAGTCGTTGTGCGCGTTGAAGAAGAACGACATGCGCGGCACGAACGCGTCCACGTCGAGGCCGGCCGCCACGCCCCACTGCACGTACTCGACGCCGTCGCGCAGCGTGAAGGCCAGCTCCTGCGCGGCCGTCGCCCCCGCCTCGCGGATGTGGTACCCGCTCACCGAAATGGTGTTCCACCGGGGCACGTGCGCCGTGCAGAACGCGAACACGTCGGTCACGAGCCGCATCGACTCGCGCGGCGGGTAGATGTACTCCTTCTGGGCGATGTACTCCTTGAGGATGTCGTTCTGGATCGTGCCCGACAGCCGATCCCACGCGACGCCCTGCTGCTCCGCCACGACGAGGTACATCGCCAGCAGCATCGCGGCCGGCGCGTTGATTGTCATCGACGTCGTCACGGCGGCGACGTCGATGCCCGCAAACAGCGTCTCCATGTCGGCGAGCGACATGACGCTCACGCCACACTTGCCCGTCTCGCCGCGTGACAGCTCGTGGTCGGGGTCGCGCCCCATCAGCGTGGGCAGGTCGAAGGCGACGCTGAGGCCGGTGCCGCCCGCCTCGAGCAGCGCCCGATACCGCTCGTTGGTCTCGGACGCCGCGCCGAAGCCGGCGAACTGGCGCATGGTCCAGAGCTTGCCCCGGTAGCCCGAAGCGTGGATGCCGCGCGTGTACGGGAACGTGCCGGGGTCGCCGAGGTCGGACGCGTAATCGAGGGATGCGGTGTCAACGGCGTCGTAGATCGGCCCGATCTCGCGTCCGCTCACCGTCGTGAACGACGCCGCGCGCTCCGGTGCCCGGGCGACGGCAGGCCCGCGGACGTCACGCAGCCACGCGGCACGGGCAGCGGCAGGATCGGGAGGTCGCACGCCGACAGTCTACATTCGGCACCATGCATCAGCCATCACGCATCAGGCATCAGGCACGAGCCGTCAAGCATCGACAGCATGAGTCATGAAGCATGAAGCATTGGTCATTAGTCATTAGTCATTAGTCATTAGTCATTACCTGACCACTCCCACCGCTATCCGCTGCGTCCCGTGGCTGGTGTCGATGACCAGCGTGCCGACGCCCGCCGCCATCTCGTCCAGCGGCACGGCGAACCGCGTCGTCGCGTGTCCGTCCATCGGCTCGCCTTCTCCCTGCCACACCTGGCGTCCTTCGCCCGTCTCGAGTCGCGCATGCGCGGACGCGGCCGCAGCGTCGTGGGGCACGGTCACCAGCAGCGCATCGCCCGCGGGAAACACCCGCGTTGCCGTGGGCACCGCGTCGGTCCATGCCTCGAGGCGCGGATCGATGAACGGCGTGGGCATCA
>JBIQIB010000130.1:0-11086 GCA_044508265.1 Acidobacteriota bacterium | reverse complement strand
GCCGCCGCGTATAGTAACCGTCTTGCTGTCCCGCCCGCGTGTCGTCGTCGCCTCGGTGGCGTTTTCGGCCGTCATCGCCGTGGCCGGAATCGCGCTGGGCCTGCTGCGTTTCGGCGCCTCGGACGCCGCGCTGGCCGGGCGCCTCGAGCGTGACGTGCGCCGGACCGTCGAAGCGCAGTCGGCGTCGGTCGAAACGCTCGCTCGACGCATGGCGGCGGAACCCGACCTGGTGGCGCGAGCAGCCGCATCACGCGAGGAGCTTGGCGCCCTGTTCGGGCACCTGCAGCTGCTGAGCGCGACGACCGACGAGGGCGCCGTGGCGCTCACCGTCTACGTGCCGACGGGCGTGTCGCGCGAGTACCGCGTACTCGCCTGGAGCGACGGTCCCGGCGAGCAGGATCTGTCGGCCGACCGGCTGTCGGGCCCGTCAGCGCTGTTCGTGGCGCCCGGGCACGTCGGGCTCCGGCTGGTGGCTGTCGAACCAATCGAACTCGATGGGCGCGCCATTGCCGTGGCCGTTGCCGAGCGTGTGCTCGCACCGGTGGACCGGACGTCGGCGCGTGCCGAGCGACGGCTCGACACCGCGTACGGACCGGTCACGGTCATTGCGCAGTACGCAAGCACGCGCCACGTCACCTCGCCACGAGGCTTTGCCGTGGCGAGCGCCTCGGGGGCGCCGCTGATTGAAGTGGCGTTCGATCCCGACGCCCTCGCGGCCCGCCGCACCGCGTTCCAGCGCCGAGTGCTGGCCCTTGCCCTGCTTCCCCTCGCCCTGGCGCTGCCGCTGCTGTTCATGGCCGGACGCGGCCCGCGCGGCGGGATCACATCATCCGGAGGACGCTGGCGCCGGATGCTCGCCGATGGGGCGGTCGCCATGATCACCGCCGCCGCCATTGCGGCCACTGCGCAGCTCGCCCGGCTGCCGTACGGCGTCGGGCGCATCATTCTTCTCATCGGCCTTCTCGTCGTGGTCATCAACGCGGCCGCGACGATGTGGTGGTGGGCCGGACGCCGCCGCGCGCCCCCTGCCGGCACGTCCGGGTTTGCCGTCGCGCAACTGACCGGCGGCCTGCTGCTCTCTGCAGGCCTCGAGGCAATCGCGCGACTGGTCGAGCGCTGGATGACAATCGACGTGCTCGATCGCGGACCGTTCGTGTTGTTTCCGTTCTCGCTCGAGCACACACTGTCAATCGGCGGCCTGCTGCTGACCGAGGCGGTGATTGCGTGGCTTGTCGCCGCGCCGCTTGCCGCGCTCGCCATTCGCTGGCGCGTCACGACCGACCTGCGGCGCGCGATGGCGGCGGCCGCGTTGTGGCTGCTGCCCTCGGTGTTCCTGCTCGTGGTGCCGGGTTCGCTCGCCGGCGCCGCAGGCTGGCCCCCCATCCTCGCTGCCGTCGTGGCCGTCGGTTTCGCGCTCGCGGCCGTATCGCTCAGTCGGCGGTATCGCCGCAGCACCCAGTCGCTCCGCCTGATGATCGCGCTGGTCGCCGGACTGGCGCCCCTCTTCACGCTCTATCCCGTGGCCGCGGTGACGGCCGACCGGGCCACCCGTCGCGTCATCGAGTTCGAGTACGCACCGGCAACCGCGGGGCACCCGCAGCAGTTGCGCGCCGAACTGACGCGCGCCCAGCAGCGCGTCGACGAGATGGCGGCGCTTCCCGACCTCGTCAGCGCCATGCCGTCGACCGACAGCCTTGCCGCCTATGTCGTCTGGAGCCAGACCGGGCTGGAGGAATCGCGGGTCATCTCCGACGTCGAACTGTACGGGCGCGACCGGCAACTCGTCAGCCGCTTCGCCTTCAACCTCCCGGAGTACGTCTACCGGACGACGCTCCAGCCCTGGCAGGGCAGCGAGTGTTCGTGGGAGGTGTTCGGTGAGGCCATCCCCTTCGGGGCCGAGAACCGGCGGATGCTGCATGCCGAGCGTGGCGTGTGTGACGCGGAAGGCCAGCTGATCGGCGGCGTGGTCCTGCACGTGGCAAGCGACGACGACTACCAGGCGCTGCCCTTCATCTCCTCGCCGAGCCCGTACTACGAGATGCTCGATGTGGGCGATGCGGCTCCGCGTCTGCCGAATCTCGCGCTCGCCGTCTACGGCTGGAGCTGGCAGCCGCTGTTCACGTCGGGTCCGGCCACATGGTCAGTGGCCCCGGACACGTTCGATCGGCTGTATCGGACGGGCGAATCGTTCTGGACGACGCTCGACGCCGACGGCAGCACGTACGACGTGCACTTTTCGCAGAATCGCAGCGGCCTCTACGCGCTTGGTGTCCCGCGCCTGACACTGGTCGAGCACGCCACACGTCTCGCCGAGATCGCGGCGCTCGCCTTCGCCTTCTTTGTCCTCTGGCAGACCGGCCTGCTCGTCTTCGCGCGGCTCGCCCGCCAGCCCGACGCGCCGCTGCGCCAGGTCTTCCACGAGGTGCGCACGAGCTTCTACCGCAAGCTGTTCCTCTCGTTCGTCATCGTCGCGGTGGTGCCGGTCCTGGCAGCGGCCGTGGCCTTCGGCGGCTACATGACCGCGCGGTTTCGGGCCGATGTGGAGCACGAATCGACAACGACGGTCACGATCGCACGGCGGGTGTTCGAGGAGTTGACGGCCGGCGAGCGCGCCGTGCAGCTGCAGGCCAGTGCCTCCGACGACGTCATGGTGTGGATCCGGCAGGTCATCAATCACGACGTCAACCTGTTCGACGGCCCCGAACTGCTGGCCACCAGCCAGCGCGACCTGTTCGACTCGGGTTTCCTGCCAACGCGCACGCCGGCCAGCGTCTACCGCGCGATTGCGCTCGAGCGGCGCCCCGTGACACTCGCCGACGATCGTGTGGGCACGTTCAACTATCTCGTCGTGGGCGCACCGGTCGCCCTGTCAGGACGCAACGCCGTGCTCACCGTGCCGCTCGCCCCGCGACAGCGCGAGATGGCGCGCGACCTCGACACGTTCAACCGTCGCGTCCTCGTGGGCGCCGTTCTCGTGGTCCTGTTCGCGGCCGGCGTCGGTGCGTCGCTGGCCGGCCGCATCTCCGATCCGGTGGCGCACCTGTCGCGCGCCACACGGCAGATTGCCTCCGGCCGGCTGGACGTCCGCGTGGCCACCGATACGGCCGACGAGCTCGGGCGCCTGGTCGGCGACTTCAACAGCATGGCCGCCACGCTTGGCGCGCAGCGCGCCGAACTCGCCCGGGCCAATCAGCTGAAGGCGTGGAACGAGATGGCGCGGCAGGTCGCCCACGAAATCAAGAACCCGCTGACGCCCGCCCAGCTGGCCGCTGAACACCTCCGCCAGGTGCACGAGGATCGAGGCCGGCCGCTCGGCGCGGTGCTCGATCGCTGCATCGATACGGTGCTCACCCAGGTCCGGCTGCTGCGGCAGATTGCCTCCGACTTCGCCAACTTCGCCGGTGAGCCCACCCGGCGTCCCTCGGCAATCGATGCGGCGCCATTCATCCGCGAAATCGTCGAACCGTACCGCGTCGGTCTCGGGGCGCGCGTCACCTTCGAGATCGATGTCGATCCCGACCTGCCGCCCATCCTCGCCGACCGTACGCTCGCGTCGCGGGCGCTGACCAACCTGGTGGAGAATGCCGTCCAGGCCATGCCCGCCGGGGGCACGCTGACGATCACGGCACGCCCCGCGGGCCCCGGGCGGATCGTGCTGACGCTGGTCGACACGGGGGTGGGCTTCGACGCGCTCGCCCTCGAACACGCGTTCGAGCCCTACTTCTCGACGAAGACGGCGGGGTCGGGCCTCGGGCTCGCCAATGCGCGGCGCAACATCGAACGCGAGGGCGGCACGGTCACCATCGAGAGCGAACCGGGCCGCGGCGCGACAGTGACCGTTACGCTTCCGGCGGCGGCGCCGGCTCCATCCGCTGCGTCCGGAAACGACCCAGCGCCATCTCGATGAACGCCGAGCACAGGTACGTGTAGGCGAGGACGACGAGCGTGATCCGGGGCTCGAGGGCGATGAGGGCGATGACGATCGCCACCACGATGATGTGCATGTAGGAGCGCGACCACCCGAAGTTGATCGTCTTGAAACTGCGGAAGCGGATCGTGCTCACCATCAGCGCGGCGGGCACGAGCAGTACGACGACGGCGGCAAGCGCCTGCGGAAATCCGACGAGTGGATACGGCCACGCATAGACGGTGGCGGCGGCCACACCAGCGGCCGGCGGTGACGGCATCCCGACGAAATACCGTTTGTCGCTGTGGGGGTTCGTCGTCTGGATATTGAAACGCGCGAGCCGCATGGCCGTCGCGACCAGATAGACGAACCCGGCCGCCCAGCCGACCCGGCCAAGTTCCGACAGTCCCCACCCGAAGGCCAGCACCGCCGGGGCCACGCCGAACGAGACGAGGTCGGCCAGCGAGTCGAGTTCCAGCCCGAACGCGCTGCTGGTGTTCGTCATGCGTGCGATGCGGCCGTCGAGCATGTCGAGCACGATGGCAAAGCCGATGAACAACGCCGCCGTGTCGAGCTTGCCCTGCATGGTGAAGACCACGCAGGCATAGCCGCAGAACATGTTGCCGACGGTGATGATGCTCGGCAGCAGCACGATCCCGCGCCGGTAGTGGCGCCGGTCGTGAAGGGTTCCTGCCGACTCGTCGAGCTCCATCGTCATGCGTTCTCCTGCGGCGCCGCCAGCCGCGCAATCACCGTGTGTCCGGCGACGACCCGATCTCCGGGACGCACCGACAGGGTGGATGACGTCGGCACGAACACGTCCATGCGCGACCCGAACTTCATCAACCCGATGCGCTGCCCCGCCTCCAGCACGTCTCCCGGGCGCACCCGGCAGACCACGCGTCGGGCGAGCAGCCCCACCACCTGGCGAACGACGATGACGATACCACCATGGTCGATCCAGATTTCGGAGCGTTCGTTGGCGTGCGAGTCGTGTTTGAACGCCGCGTGAAACGTCCCCGGCACGTACTCCACGTTCGTGACACGGCCGGCAACGGGCGTGCGGTTGATGTGAACGTCGAGAACCGAGAGGAAGATTGTCACCTGCAGCCACTCGCCGGGCGGAGCCTCGGCCGGCCGCGCTGGTCCGGCGTGCATGACGCGCCCGTCGGCCGGCGAGAGCACCGCACCGGCGGCGCTCGGACTCGTGCGATCGGGGTCACGGAAGAACAGCGCGATGAGGACCGGGACTACGGCCAGGACAGCCGTCAGGACGGGTGGTCCGAACCACGCCGAGACGAGCGCGGGCACGGCGGCAAGCGCCACGAATGGCCAGGCTGCCGGGTCGATCCTCATGAGTGCCCCCGATTGGCGTTGCCGTCACGCCCGTTCACAGCGCGCGCTTCCACAGGATGAGCGCGTCTTCGCGCGGGTCGCGATAGTAGTCGCGTCGCACGCCTTCGACGTGAAACCCCAGGCCCTCGTAAAGCTCGCGGGCCGCTTCGTTCGACGCGCGCACTTCGAGCGTCGCCGAGGCCGCGCCGCCTGCGGCTGATTCCGCAATCACGTGCTGCAGCAGTTCGCGCGCAATGCCGCGACGGCGCCAGGCCGGATCGACAGCCAGGCTGTTGATGTGCAGCTCATCGAAGATCACCCAGCATGCGCAGTACGCGACCGGTGGCCCTTCCGGCTCGCACCAGAGGTACAGGCGCGCGACGTCCGTGTTCTCGAGCTCCCAGCGGATCGCCTCGGCGCCCCAGGGGTTCGTGAACGTCTTGCGCTGCAATGCCTCGACGGCCAGCAGATCCATGGCGCCGTCGGCGCGGCGGATGGTGGGAGATTCCGCAACGCCGGACGCCGCGCGACCGGCGCGTCGATCGCGCGCGATCTCGACATCCGGCCGCCGCAGATAGACGGCACGAAGGGCGTGCGGCCCGCCGGCCTGGTCGGCGCGTTCGACGGCCAGCCGCGCAGCCGCCTCGGCAAGCGGTCGCGGCGCCCCGGCGATGACAGCGCCCGGGAGGCGCGCGAGGAACGTGTCGGCATATCGCACCGCCCCGTCGCCCACGATGACGATGGGCCGATCGGCCGTCGTGGCGCGGCCCACGAGCGCCGCGGCCTCGTCGGGCTTCGCCGCGATCGGCGCCACGAGCACCGGACAATCGTCGATACGCCGTCCGGCCATCACGTCGGTTGCCGTCAGGAACACTTCGCCGCGTTGTCCGTCGAGGCACGCCACCACCTGGGCGTCGTCGTCATGGGCCAGCCGCCACACGGTCGTGAGTGCATCGAGCGTGGGGACGCCCACCACGCGTCGGTGCCCGGCCAGGGCAAGACCCTGCACGGCCGCCAGCCCGACGCGCAGGCCGGTGAACGACCCGGGGCCCGTCACGACGGCGAAGATGTCGACGGCCGGCAGCGACAACCCGTGTGCGGCCAGCAGGTCGATGAGCGCTCCGGGAAGCCGCTCGGCGTGACTCCGCGCGCCATCACCCTGCCGGGCCTCGACCGGTCCATCGCGCCACAACGCGACGCTGCCGTCGCGTGTGACTGTCTCGAGCGCCAGAACGACCATGACGGAATGTTATACTCCGCCTGTACCGTTACCCCCGTTCGACCGCGTGTTTCCCGGTTCTTCCCGTCCGTGTCCACATCGCCTCCTTCGCCACCTTCCGCCCCCGCCGTGACGACGGCGACGCCGGCCATGCGGCAGTACCTCGACGTGAAGCGCGAGCACCGCGACGCGATCGTGTTCTTCCGGATGGGTGACTTCTACGAGATGTTCTACGAGGACGCGCTGACGGCATCGCGCGTGCTCGAACTGACCCTCACCTCCCGCGCGAAGGACGCCCACGGCACGTCGATTCCCATGTGCGGGCTGCCCTTCCATGCGATGGATACCTACCTGGCGCGGCTGGTCAGGAAGGGCTATCGCGTGGCGATCTGCGATCAGGTGGAGGACCCGCGCAAGGCCAGGGGGCTCGTCAAGCGCGAGGTGACGCGTGTGGTCTCCCCCGGCACGTTCACCGATGCCTCGTACCTGGAGGCGCGCGAACCGGCATTTCTCGTGGCCGTCGCGCCCGTCGGTGCAACGACCTGGGGCATGGCGTGTCTCGACGTGTCGACGGGCGAGTTCTCGGCGGCCGAGTTCGCCGGCGCCGGCCGGGACGCCGCGCTGGCCGCGGAGCTCTCACTGCTGCGGCCGCGTGAACTGCTGACGGCCGAGGACGTGGATGTCACGCCGCTGCTGGCGCACCTGCCCGACACGCGCGTCACGCGCGTCGATGCCTGGACGTTCGAGCCGGCCGGCGCCCGCGAAGTGCTCTGCCAGCAACTGCACACCGCCTCGCTCGAGGGGCATGGGCTCGAACGCGCCACGGCTGCCGTGTCGGCCGCCGGCGCGGTCCTGTCCTACCTCGCGGCGACGCAGCGCATCGAGCTGACGCACGTGCGCGACATCCGCCTGCTCGTGGCGTCCGACGCCGTCCTGATCGATCCGGTGACGCTGAAGCACCTGAACGTGATCGAGGGCGTCGACGGCGGCCGCCGCGGGTCGCTGCTCGACGCGGTCGACCGCACCGTCACCGCGATGGGCGGGCGGCTGCTGCGCCAATGGCTCGTGCGCCCCCTCGTGACGCTGGCCCGCATCCAGGATCGGCTCGATGCCGTGGAGGACTTCGCGTATCGGGCGGCCGAACGCGGCAAACTGCGCGAGGCGCTGCGCGGCGTCCAGGACCTCGAGCGGCTCGTGGCGCGGGTGTCGATGGGCACCGCGGGCCCGCGCGACCTGACGTCGCTGGCCGAATCGCTGCGGCTGCTGCCGCGCGTGCGCAGCGTCATCGCCGAACTGCAGGCGCCGCTCACCACGAGCCTGCGCGCCGAGATCGACGAGCTCGCCGACGTGCGCGACCGGATCGCAGCGGCCCTGGTCGACGAACCACCTGCCCTCGCACGCGACGGCGGACTGATCCGCGACGGGTTCGATGCCGACCTCGACGAGATCCGCGCCATCAGCCGCGGCGGGCGCGAGGCCATTGCCGCGATGGAAGAACAGGAGCGCGCACGGACCGGCGTCGCGTCCCTGAAGATCCGGTACAACCGCGTATTCGGCTATTACATCGAGATCTCGAAGTCGAACCTGGGCGCCGTCCCCGCCGACTACATCCGCAAGCAGACGGTGGCCGGCGGCGAGCGCTTCATGACCCCGGCACTCAAGGAGTACGAGGAGAAGATCCTCGGCGCCGACGAGAAACTTGTCGCGCGCGAGATCGAGCTGTTCGAGGCGCTGCGGCGCGACGTGGCGGCCGAAGCGCCCCGTATCCTCGACACCGCGCGCGCCGTTGCCACGCTCGACGTGCTGTCTGCGCTCGCCGACACCGCTCACTCGTCGAACTTCACGAAACCCTTCCTGCACGACGGCGACGAGTTCCACGCGGTGGATGCGCGGCATCCGGTCGTCGAAGGCACGGTGTCGGGGGCCTTCGTCCCGAACGACGTCCACCTCGACGCGGTCGCCTCGCAGGTCGTCATCCTCACCGGGCCGAACATGGGTGGCAAGTCGACCTACCTCCGGCAGGTGGCGCTCCTGGCCCTGATGGCCCAGGCCGGCTCGTTCGTCCCGGCGCGCAGCGCCAAACTCGCCACCATCGACCGCATCTTCGCGCGCGTCGGCGCCTCGGACAACATCGCGCGCGGCCAGTCGACGTTCATGGTCGAGATGCAGGAGACGGCCGCGATTCTTCACGCGGCCACCAGCAGGAGCCTCGTGATCCTCGACGAGATCGGGCGCGGCACCGCGACGTTCGACGGCCTCAGCCTCGCGTGGGCGGTGGCCGAGCATCTCGCGTCGAATGACCGCGCCCGCCCCAAGACCATCTTCGCCACGCACTACCACGAGCTGACCGACCTGGCCGACAGCCTGCCCGGCGTCGTCAATCAGCACGTGGCGGCCCGCGAGTTCCGCGACGAGATCGTCTTCCTGCACAAGATCGTGCCGGGCCGGTCCGATCGCAGCTACGGCATCCAGGTCGCGCGGCTGGCCGGCCTGCCGCCCACCGTCGTGCGGCGTGCCTCGGAAATTCTCAAGTCGCTCGAGCAGGACGAACTGCAGCGCGGCGGGCGCCCCAGCCTGAGCGGCGCGCCGGCGGCCGAGCAGCGACAGCTCGCACTCTTCCAGCCGGCGGTGGAGATCCACCCGGTGGTCGAGCGGCTGCGCCAGCTGGATATCGATCGGCTGACGCCAATCGAGGCCCTGAACCTGCTGGCGACGCTCAAGGGCGAGGCCGGCGACTGATGCGGCTCGCCTCGGCGGTCACCGTGCTGCTGGCCCTCGCGGCCTGCACGGCCCCGCCCGCGCCTGCCGCCGATCACCTCGTCGTCGCGGTCGCCAATTCGCCGACCAATCTGGATCCCGGTGTCGGGCTCGACGAAACGTCGCAGCGCATTCACCAGCTGCTCTACAGCTCGCTTGCGCGCATCGGCCCCGACCTGCGGGTCATGCCGGACCTGGCGACATCCATCGAAACGACCGACGCGCAGCACTATCGCATCACGCTCCCGCCCGGCGTGCGATTCCACGACGGGCGCGAGCTGACGTCGACCGATGTCGTCTACACCTACCGGCGGTTTCTCGATCCGACGTTCGTCTCGGGCCGCAAAGGCGCCTACACCAACGTCGAGAGCGTCGAGGCCGTCGATCGGCACACCGTCCTGTTCACGCTGAAGACGCCGTCGGCCGCCTTCCCTGCCAACCTCACGAACATGGGCATCGTACCCGAGGGCGGAGGGGCGGAGCTGGCGCGCAATCCGGTCGGGAGCGGTCCCTACCGCATCGTTGCTTTCGTGCCCGACGACCGCGTCGAGCTTGCCGCATTCGACGGGTACTATCGCGGCGGTCCGCTCAACAGCGGCCTGACCGTGAAGGTGGTGCCCGACGAGACGATGCGCGGCCTGGAACTCCGCAATGGCAGCGTGGACATCGTCGTCAACGACCTGTCGCCGGACCTCATCCACGGATTGCAGGAACGCCATCACGTGCAGGTCGTGACCGCTCCGGGAACCGACTACGCGTATGTCGGCCTGAACCTGCGCGATCCGGTGCTGGCCGACGTGCGGGTCCGGCAGGCGCTCGCCTACGCGATCAACCGCGAGGACATCGTGCAGCACCTGCGGCGCGGACAGGCCCGCGCGGCCGCCGGCATCATCCCGCCGATGTCGTGGGCCCATACCGACGACCTGCAGGCGTTCGACTACGATCCGACGCGCGCGATGGCGCTGCTCGACCAGGCGGGGTTTCCCGATCCGGACGGCGATGGCCCGGCGCCGCGACTGCGGCTGACGCTCAAGACGTCGACGACGGAGGCCTACCGGCTGCAGGCGGCCGTGCTCCAGGACCAGCTGCGGCGCGTCGGCATCGACCTCGAGCTGCGGTCATACGAGTTCGTCACGCTCTTTGCGGACGTCGTCCGCGGCAACGTGCAGCTCTACACGCTCATCTTCGTGGGCGGGTCGGTGGCCGATCCGGACATCCTCCGGCGGGTCTTCCACTCGTCGCAGATACCGCCGGTCGGGTTCAACCGCGCGCACTACGCCAACGCCGAGGTCGACGCGCTGATTGACGCGGCAACGGCCGCGGCCACCGAGGACGAGCGGCGGGGGTACTACCTCGCCGTCCAGCGCCACGTCGCGCGCGACGTGCCCATCATCAGCCTGTGGGTGCGTGACAACGTGGCGGTGGCGCAGTCGGACCTGCGCGGCATCAGCCTGTCGCCGCTCGGCGACTTCGATTTCCTGCGCTCGGTCGAGCGCATCCAGTGATCGAGGCATCAGCCTCGAGAGTTCGACCCGGAGGTCGAGGCTTCAGCCTCGACGCCGCGCCCAGGGCGGTTTTCACCGGGATGTAGTGCGACGCCGGACGGTTGTCAGATGGAGCGCACGGGCTTCAGCCCGTGCGGCAGCGCCAGGGGCCGAAGCCCCCGGCCTCCATCTACAGGAACTGAAAGCCGCGCTAGTTCAGCGCGACGGCCTGCTGACGCGCTGTCTCGACGAAGGGCGATTCCGGGAACTCGTCGATGACGCGCTGGAAGGCGGCGCGCGCCTCGGCCGGCTTGCCCGCCCGCGCCGACGCCCGGCCGAGCTGCATCAGCAGCCCGTCGGCCGGCAGCACGCCGTCGCGGACGG
>JBIQIB010000268.1:0-1585 GCA_044508265.1 Acidobacteriota bacterium | reverse complement strand
GGCCGACGTGCTGAAGCCGTGGAAGGTGGGGTTCTTCGCCCTGTCGGTCATCTCGCACAAGGTGCTCCGGTGGTGGGCCGGCGTCTTCGTCCTCGGCATGCTGATCTCCGCCGCGGCGCTGATCCTGCCCCTCGTCTCGCAGGCACGGCCGTGGATCTGGGCCGTCATCGCCGCGTCGGTGATCGGCGCCATGGCCGTCGCGCCCGTCCGCCGCGTGCTCCAGGTGGGCTGGTACTTCGCTGTGCTGAACGTCGCGTCGATGGTCGGCCTGTTCAAGGGGTCGGTCGGACGCGTCTCGGGCATCTGGACGCCGCCGCGCGACAACGCGCAGGCTGGCGGCCAGCCCATGGCCGATCTCTGGACGGGCAGTGCGCTCGTCGCCGTGGTCTGCCTCATGATCTGGCTCGGTGTCGTGCTGGAGACCCACTCGGTGATGGTCCGGGTGGTGTTCTGGGGCTCCCTGCTGACATTGGGGTACGTCTTCGTCGGGTATCCCCTGCTGCTGGTCGCGGCGCGCCCGTGGCGCCGCCCCACGCAGACCACCGGCACGGGCGACCCGCCGTCCGTCTGCATCGTGGTGGCGGCACACGACGAAGAGGACGTCATCGAGCGGAAGATCCAGAACTGCCTCGAACTGACGTATCCACGCGACCGCCTGCGCATCGTCATCGCCTCGGACGGCTCACGCGACCGTACCAACGCCATCGTGAAGCGGTACGCAGACGCGGGCGTCACGCTGCTGGCCTACCCGCGGCGCCGGGGCAAGATGGCGACCCTGAGCGACGCCGTCGAGCAGGTGGCATCCGACATCGTGCTCCTGACCGACGCCAACGCGTTCCTCCGGCCCGACGCCGTGTCCTGCCTGGTGCGCAATTTCGAAGACCCCGACGTGGGCGCGGTGAGCGGCGACGTCGTGCTCACCGGCGAGCGCGCGGCGCTGGCGATGTCGGAAGACCTCTACTACACCTACGAGCGCTGGCTGCAGCGTGTCGAGTCGGAGCTCGGCTCCATGGTCGGCGTGGACGGCGCGCTGTACGCCGTGCGGCGGTCCCTCTTCCAGGCGCCGCCGCCGGACACGGTACTCGACGACATGGCGGTGCCGATGGCCATCGTCAGGCAGGGCTACCGCGTCGTCTTCGAGCCCGACGCCACGGCGCTCGAGCACGGCGCTCGAAGCGCGTGGGAGGAGTTCTCCCGCAAGGTGCGGATCGTCGCGGGGGCCGTGCAGTTCCTGAAGCGCGGCCGCCGGCAGATCCCGTGGCGCTCGCCGCAGGTGGTCGTGTCGCTGCTGTCGCACAAGGTGCTGCGGTGGGCCTCACCCATCATCGGCGCGGTGCTGCTCACGACCTGCTACGCGCTGCGGGGTGAAGGCTGGGCGTACACGGCCGTCTGGTGGTCTACCCTCGCGGCGCTCGTGCTCGGTCTGCTTGGGTGCTCGCAGACGCTGCGCCGGTTCGCGCCGATTGGCGTCTGCTACTACTTCTGCATGGTGCACCTGGCAGCGGCCGTCGGCCTCCTGCGGGGCGTGCTCGGGCAGCAGAACGTCACCTGGGAGCGCTTCCAGCGCGCACCGCTCGACGAACGG
>JBIQIB010000267.1:0-1596 GCA_044508265.1 Acidobacteriota bacterium | reverse complement strand
CTCGCGGCCGCAGTACGACTTCGCCATCGAGGTGACGTCGGAGAACAGCGTGCCGGTAGTGGCCGAACGCGCGATGTACTGGGGACCGAACTTCCAGGGCGGCCACGCCGCGACAGGCGTGCAGCCCGACAGCGTGTGGTACTTCTCCGAGGGCGTGCAGGGCCTGCCGCCGGTGAACTTCGACACGTTCGTGCTGCTCTACAACCCGAGCGACAGCGAAGCCATCGACGTCGAGGTGGACTTCTTCGGCAAGTCGGGCCTGGCGGCCACCCGCACGGTCAGGCTGAACCCGCGCACCCGCGCCAACGTCTGGACGGCGCAGGTTCCCGAGCTGGCCGGCGACAACAACCCGTTCTCCGTGCGTGCGATCAACGTGCTCGGCAAGCCGTTCGTCGCCGAGCGCGCGGTCTACTGGAAGAACATGCGCGAGGGCACGGCATCGGCGGGCACGCCGAAGGCCGCCCGCAAGTGGGGCTTCGCCGACGGGCAGGAGGGCGGGTTCCTCCAGTTCCAGAACCCCGCCGATCCGGATCCGCGCCACTTCTCGACGTACTACCTCGTGCTGAACAACACGCCGAACCCGGTGACCGTGCGCGGCGTGTTCTACATCGAGGGGCAGTCGGGTGTCGGTCAGCAGACCACGCTCCAGGTGCCGGCCTTCTCGCGCGGGACGATCGCCCCGGCTGCGCTGCCCGGCTTGCACAACCAGAAGTTCGCCGCCTTCTTCGAGGCCTCTGCCGAGGTCATCGTCGAGCGCGCGCTGTACTGGGGCGCCGGCTTCGTCGGCGGCCACGCGAGCGCGGGCGCCGCGCTGCCCGACAGCCTGCCGACGCTGCCCGCCCCGGCGGCGCCTGGCGCGCCGGCGTTGACGTCGATCACGCCCGCGCGTGGTGCGCCGGGCGGCGGGACGTCGGTCATCATCACCGGCAACGGGTTCGGCCTCTCGGACTCGCCCGCCGGGCAGACGACCGTGCACTTCGGCGCCGCCCAGGCGGCCCCGCACAACGTCACGGTGCTCAACGCGAACCAGATCCGCGTGGTCACGCCGCCGAGCGCCAAGGGCGTCGCCAACGTCGTCGTCTCGACGCGCGGGGCGACCGTCGAACTGCCCGGCGCGTTCGAGTACTTCGATCCGTTCGCCGCGACGGGCGCGCCGCGCGGCAGCATGTCGTCACGGTACGCCGACGTGTCCGCCGTGGCCGCGGCCAACCCCTTCTACCTGATCACGTCGTGCTCGAACCACAACTTCATGTACGAGGTGGTGGCCGAGTTGCGGCGCCGCGACGGCACCAACCGCTGGGGCCTGAACTGGAAGCGCGGCAATGTCGGCGACCTGTCGCACGACATCGTCAACTACTACTACGGGCCGGAAGGCGGCGACATGCGCAACAGCAGCCAGGTGTGGATCTTCGACATCATCGGCGGCCACTGCGGCTCGAATCCGAATCCGTTCTGGATCGACCAGACCGGTCCGACGCGCCAGGCCGGCACAATCGGCCGCTGGACGACGGAGCCGCTCTGCAGCCGGTATCGGGACGTGATGCACAACGGCGCGTACCTGTTCCCCGAGTGCCGTCCGTGACACATACGGAAGGG
>JBIQIB010000129.1:4587-11219 GCA_044508265.1 Acidobacteriota bacterium | reverse complement strand
CCGGATGAGGATTTCGACGCGGTTGTCGAGCGCGCCTTCGCCCATCTGCTGAGCGTGTCACCGTCGATGGCGAGGGGAACGGTCGTCCCGGTGAAGGGCACGACGTATGGCTGGGCCGACAGTCGCACCGAAAATCTGTCACCCGCCCAAAAGCACCTGCTGCGACTGGGGCCCGACCATGCGGCGGCCGTCCAGGCGCATCTGCGCGAAGTCGCGCAGGCGCTCGGCATCCCTGCCGAACGCCTGCCATCGCCGCGCTGATCCGGCGCTCAGACCAGCGACATGCCGAGCACGCGCTCGGCGTTCGCGTGGTACACCTTCCGCAGGATCTGATCCGACAGGCCGAGCCCGTAGATCCGCCAGCGGCCCTGGGGCGGTACCTTCGCGGGGGCGTAGTCGAAGTACTCGTCCTCGGTTTCGAGGAACCGGTAGTAGATGTGGTACAGCTCCTCGCCGAAGACCTGCTGCGGGGTCTGGAATCCCAGCGGCACGGCGTCAGTGCCGAACAGGATGCGGTCCTGATACTTGTCGAAGAACCGCTGCGACGCCCGCGGCTGACGTCCGAGCTCGCCGATACGTGCGCCAATCTCCACATGCACGTTCGGGAAGCGGTCCAGCGTCTCCCCGACAGCCGCGAGATTCTCGGCCCAGTGACCCACGTGCAGACCTACGAAGGTCGTCTTGGGGTGTCTGGCATAGACCCTGTCGCGCGCCTCGAGGATCTCGGCAAAGGACGGGAAGTCCTTTCCGTGGAACGACCAGTCGGGGTGCGCGCCCAGCTCCTCGTAGCGCTCGTTGAACCTGTCGATGGGCAGGAAGAACGCTTCCGGGTCACCGACGTGGATCGCGACAGGCAGCCCAAGCGCGCCGCACTGCTCCCAGAGCGGGTCGAAACGGGGATCGTCAATCTTGACGAGCGGACCCGAGTCGCCTCCGTCGCGCAGGTAGAGCCCGAGGGTCTTCAGCACCTTCACGCCGACTGCCCCCGCCTCCTTCGCGCGTGCGACCTCCTCGGCCTGCCACGTCGCGTAGTCGGCCTCGCCTGCCCGCGACCAGGTCGGCTCGGTCATCGTGACGAACCGCTTCGGGAAGGCCTTGTCGAAGGCCGCGATGTTCTGCTCGAGCCGCTCCCCCACCCCGCCGGTCAGGTTGACCATCGTCCCGAGATTGACCTTGTCCATCGTCTGGACGATCTCCGCGGGAGGGACCCCTTCCCTGCGGCCGCGCGACGACACGTGCGTGTGAAAGTCGATCACCGGGTAGCGTGACCGCGGGACCTGCGTCTCCGGCACGTGGAGCATGCTGCGCGGCTCGAACTCCGCCAGCCTCAGCGGCAGGATGTCGTCTTCCGTCGCGGCCGGCGCCTGCGCGTCGCCTGCCGTCGCGGCGGGTTCCGAGCTGCCGCACCCGGCCAGTGTGGTCCCGACCAACCCCGTTCCCGCCGCCGACAGCCACTTCCTTCTCGTCCACTCGTTCACGTGCACTCTCCTGATTGGAGGTTGGGTTCGGTCCGGTCCCCCTCAGAACCGGCGCCGCGACAGCCGCTCCAGCCTGAACTTCGCCGTATCGGCAATTGCCATGACCGCCATCACGCCCGCCTGCACCGGGTCGGTCACCACGAGGTCTGCCGCGTCGGGCACGCTGCCCGCCATGTTCAGGCTGAAGACCAGCAGGCCCCGCTGTCGCACCTCACGGACCGCGAGCTCGATGTCGCCGCCCATCAAGGCGCCCGCCAGCACCAGCACCCTGGCGCGCGGCAGCCGGGCCGCCGCACGCACGGCTTCCGCCAGCGGCTGCTCCCCTACGAGCGGAATGGTGTCGACGGAGATCTTCTCTCCGCGGATGTTGTGGCGGTCGGCCTCGGAAATCGCGCCGACGGCCACCTGACCTACCTGGGCGCCGCCGCCCATGATGATCACGCGCTTCCCGAACACGCGATCCAGCGTCTGCACCTCGGAGACCGTCAGTACCGACGCCGCGGCCTCGAGGTCGGCCAGCAGGCCCGCACGATCCTCCACACGGACCTCGAGCGACAGCTGCGGATCGACGCCCGGCCCCTGGTGGAGCGTCACCCAGGCGATGTCGCCGCCGCGCCTGGCGATGATGCCCGACACCTCGTGCAGCACGCCCGGCCCGCTCCGTGTCGTCAGCAGGAGCGCCATCAGCCCCGAGCTCACCGTCTCGACCATGCGCCAGATGGTAATCCGAGCAGCCTGCAGGTGCTATTCTGAGGAGTCGGTCTCGCCCCCATGAGTCTCGCTGCAACCTCGTCTCTCTCGCTTCGTGCCCTTCTGAAGCAGGCCGCTGCGTCGGCGCAGCTGACGGCCACGTCGCCGGTCCTGGCGGGCCTGACGCCCGTCGCCAGCGCCTTTGCCGTGGCCGCGTCCGCGGCGCAGGGGCCGTGCGTCCTCGTGGTGCCCGCCGACAGGGACATCGAGACCGCCGTCTGTGACATCCGCTTCTTCCTTGCGCGTCTCGAGGGGCTGACCGACGACATCGCGGCGCAGGGCGTCCTGCCGCTGCCGTCCCTCGAGGTCGACCCGTACCGCAGCCTGACGCCGCACTTCGGCGTGGCCTCGGCGCGTGCTCGCGCCCTGCACGCGCTCGCCATCGGCCGCGCGCGCGTCGTCGTCGCTTCGGCCGCGGCGCTGCTGCCTCGGCTGCCGGAGCCGGACCAGATCGTGTCGTCCGCGCTCGAGCTCACGCCCGGGCTCGAGATCGACCCGATGGCGCTGGCCGACACGCTCGTGCAGGCGGGCTTCACGCGCGAGGACCCGGTGGACCAGCACGGCGAGTTCTCGTTGCGCGGTGGCGTCGCCGACGTCTTCCCCGCGGGCGAGCGCCTGCCGGTGCGCCTCGAGTTCATCGGCGACACCATCGAGTCGATTCGCCAGTTCGACCCCGGCACCCAACGGTCGGTCGCCTCGCTCGACCGCGTCCTCATCTCGCCCGTGCGCGAGCGGCCCGACACGTTCGAGGCCCGGCAGGACCCGCCGCCGGCGACATGGGCGACCTATCTCGGACGCACGGCCCGCACGCGGCTGTTCGTGGCCGAACTCGACGCGGTCCGCGACGCCGGCGACAAGCGGTACACGGCGATTCTCGACAGCTACCAGGACGCGCTCGCGCGCGGCGACTCGCCCGTGCCGCCTGCGCGGCTGCTGCAGCCGTGGCCCGAGATCGCGACGCTGCTCACCGGCGCCACCCGACTCGAGACGTTTGCCGTCGATGCCGGCGACGGGCGCGTGACGGGCATCTCGGCACAGGCCATCCAGGCGTATCGCGGGCGGGTCCCCGACTGGGTGGAGGAACTGCGTCAGGCACGCGAGCAGGGCGAGACGTCGGTGCTCATCGCGCAGACGCCCGGCCGCGCCGAACGCATCGGCGAGATCCTGCGCGACTACGGCGTCGCCTCGACCGACCTGGCGTCGGCCGAGATGCACGCGCCGGGGGCGTCGCTCCTGATCACCACGGGCGACCTCTCCCGTGGCCTCCGGCTGCCCGAGGCGCGGCTGCGCCTCTACGCCGAAGCCGACATCTTCGACGATGACCGCGCGGGCGCGCAGCGGCGACAGTCGGCAGCGCGGGCGTTCCTGTCGGACTTCCGCGACCTCAAGGTCGGCGACCACGTGGTCCACGTGGACAACGGCATCGGCGTGTTCGTCGGCCTCAAGCAGATCGACGTCGGCCACGAGACGCGCGAGTTCATGGAGCTGCGCTACGCCGGCGACGACAAGCTGTTCGTCCCGGTAGATCGGCTCGACCTCGTCCAGAAGTATTCCGGCGGGGCGGCGCCGACGCTCGACCGACTGGGCAGCGCGAGCTGGGAGAAGGCGAAGTCGCGCGTCCGGAAGGCCATGCGCGACATGGCCGACGAGCTGCTGAAGCTGTACGCCGCGCGCAAGGCGGTCACCGGGCACGCCTTCCCTGCCGACACGCACTGGCAGCACGAGTTCGAGGCGGCGTTCCCGTACGAGCCGACGCCCGACCAGGCCGCGGCGATCGCCGACGTGAAGCGCGACATGGAGTCGCCGATGCCGATGGACCGGCTGCTCTGCGGCGACGTCGGCTACGGCAAGACCGAGGTCGCCATGCGCGCCGCGTTCAAGGCGGTGATGGACGGCAAGCAGGTGGCGTTTCTGGCGCCGACCACCGTGCTCGCGCTGCAGCACCTCAAGACGCTGCGCACGCGCTTTGCGGCGTTCCCCGTGCGCATCGACATGGTCAGCCGCTTCCGTTCGAAGGCCGAGCAGCAGGAGTCGCTCAAGGCGCTCGAGGAGGGGCGGCTCGACGTCATCGTCGGCACGCACCGGCTGCTGTCGAAGGACGTCGTCTTCCGCGACCTCGGCCTGCTCATCGTCGACGAGGAGCAGCGCTTCGGCGTGGCGCACAAGGAGCGCATCAAGCAGATGCGCAAGCGCGTGGACGTGCTCACCATGAGCGCGACGCCCATTCCGCGCACGCTCAACATGTCGCTCGTCGGCATTCGCGACATGTCGGTCATCGAGACGCCGCCGCGCGATCGCCAGGCGGTGCAGACCAGCGTGGTGTCGTTCGAACCCGACGTGATCGCCGCGGCGATCCGCAAGGAGATCGAGCGCGGCGGGCAGGTGTATTTCGTCCACAACCGCGTCGAGTCGATTCACTCGATCGCGGCGTTCCTGCACCGGCTCGTGCCGGAGGCGCGCATCGGCGTCGGACACGGGCAGATGGGCGAGGAAGCGCTCGAGAAGGTGATGATCGACTTCATCGAGCGCCGCTTTGACATCCTGCTCGCGACGACGATCATCGAGAACGGCCTCGACATCCCGAACGCGAACACGATGGTCATCAACCGGGCGGATCGCTACGGCCTGTCGCAGCTCTACCAGCTGCGCGGCCGCGTCGGCCGGTCGGATCGACCCGCGTACGCGTACCTGCTCGTGCCGCCGGCCGAAGCGCTGACGCCGGTCGCCCGCAAGCGCCTCGCGGCCATCAAGGAGTTCAGCAACCTGGGCGCGGGCTTCCGCGTGGCGGCGCTCGACCTCGAGATCCGGGGGGCGGGCAACCTGCTCGGCGGCGAGCAGAGCGGCCACATCGAGGCCATCGGCTTCGAGATGTACACCAAGCTCCTCGAGGAGACCATCCGCGAGCTCAAGGGCGAAGACCTCGAAGACGACAGGCGCGCGGCCGTCAACCTCGGCATCGAGTTCCGTATCGACGAGGCGTACGTGCCCGACACGAATCAGCGCCTCGGCATCTACCGGCAGGTGGCGCAGGCGCGCAGCGAGGACGAGCTCGAGCGCATCGTCGCCGAGGTGCGCGACAGGTACGGTCCGCTGCCTCCCTCGATGCATCAGCTTGCCGCGTTTGCCCGACTGCGCGTGGCTGCCGACCGTCTCAAGCTCGACGCCGTCGATCGGGAAGGCCAGGCGGTGGTCTTCCGCTTCCGCGACGGCGCGCCCATCGATCCGGTCAAGGCGCTGGCGGTGGTCAACCGGCGCTCCGACCTTCGGATGGTCCCGCCGGGGCATCTGAAACTCGATCTGGCGCCGCCGGTGGTGGCCCCGCGCATGGCCGGCAGGCCGCCGGTGCGTCCGCCCGTCGCGGACGGCTCCGCGCGGGGGCCGTCGTGGTGGACGACGCGGGCGACCGCTGGCGAGGTGACGCCGGGGTTCAGCAAGGCGCAGGTGCTCAAGCCGCTGCCCGAGGACCCGCTGGCAGAGGACGGCCTGTTCGCGCGCGTCGCGGCCGTCCTGCACGATCTCGGCGACTCTCTACAATAGGGATCAACCATGCGTTTCATGACGTCCGTCGTTCTCACGCTGCTGTGCGCCGCCCCCGCCGGGGCGCAGGTCGTCGTCGAGCAGGTGCTCGTCAAGGTGAACGGCGAGATCATCGCGATGTCCGACCTCGAGGAGCTGCAGGTGGCCGCCCTGCGGCAGACCCGGCCCGATCTCGACGCGGATGCGCTGCGCAGCGACGAGACGCTCGCGGCGATGCTCCGCGAGGTCACGCCGCGCGTGATCGTCAACGCCATCGACGAGATGCTGATGGTGCAGCGCGGGCGCGAGCTCGGGCTGAAGATGGGCGACGATCAGTTCAACCGCATCATCGAGAACATCCGCAAGGAGAACAACCTCGACACCGACGAGAAGTTCCAGGCGGCGCTCGCGCAGGAAGGCATGACGCTCGACAGCCTGCGGAAGATGTTCGAGAAGCAGATGATGATCCAGCAGGTGCAGCAACAGGACGTGTTCCAGCGCATCAGCATCTCGGAGCAGGAGTCGCGCGCCTATTTCGAGAAGCACTCGACGGACTTCCTCACGCCCGAGATGCTCACGCTGCGCGAGATCTTCGTCCAGGCAGGACCGGCGGGCGAGACGCCGCCGCCGGATGCCATGCAGGAGGCGCGCACCCGCATCGAGGCGATCCGTGAGCGCGTCACCACCGGCAAGGAAGACTTCGCTGCCGTCGCGGGCGAGACGTCCGATGCCGCGTCGAAGGCCAATGGCGGACTCATCGGGCCGATCAAGGCCGACGAGGTCAACCCCGACATCCTGAAGGTGCTCGAGCCGCTGCAGCAGGGACAGGTGACCGAGATCCTCGACGCCGGCAACGGCTACCGCATCCTGAAGCTCGACACGCGCGTG
>JBIQIB010000129.1:0-4487 GCA_044508265.1 Acidobacteriota bacterium | reverse complement strand
CGAGATCCTCGACGCCGGCAACGGCTACCGCATCCTGAAGCTCGACACGCGCGTGGCCAAGCGGCAGGCCACGTTCGAGCAGGCGCGGGATCAGATCGCCGACCGCATCTTCCAGCAGCGGCGTGCGCGCGAGGTGCTGAAGTTCCTCGAGCGCCTGCGTTCGCAGGCCATCATCGAATGGAAGAGCGCCGAGCTGAGGGAAGCCTGGCTGAAGGGGAAGGCCGACGCCGCGGCGGCGGTGGACCAGGCCGAGGGGCAGGTGGCGTCACGATGAGTCAGGCGACAGCGGCGGTGACGACGGACGCGCCGGCCGCCGCCGTGAAGATCGGCGAGGTGACGCTGGACGTCCCGTTCGGCGTGGCGCCGATGGCCGGCATGACCGACACGGCCTTCCGACGCCTGGTCAAGCGGCAGGGTGGCTGCGGGCTGGTCGTCACGGAGATGGTGTCGTCCGAGGGCCTCGTCCGCGGCATCGATCGCACGCTCGAGTACGCCGAGTACACCGAAGAGGAGCGCCCCGTCTCCATCCAGATCTTCGGCGGTGATCCGGAGCGCATGGCCGACGCTGCGCGCATCGTCGAAGGGATGGGCGCCGACATCGTCGACATCAACATGGGCTGCCCGGTCCCGAAGATCTCGAAGCACAACGCGGGCTGCTCGTTGATGCGCGATCCGGCGCATGCCGCGTCGATCGTCGCCGCCATGGCGCGTGCGGTGCGGATCCCCGTCACGGTCAAGATGCGGGCCGGGTGGAACGACGACGAGCGCAACGCGCCGCTGCTGGCAAAGATGGTCGAAGATGCCGGCGCGGCTGCGGTGACGGTGCACGGCCGGACGGCGAAGCAGGCCTACACGGGCCAGGCCGACTGGGACCTGGTGACTGCCGTCGCTGAAGGGCTGTCGATTCCGGTGTTCGGCAGCGGCGACTGCATCGAGCCGGAGCACCTGGTCGAGCGTATGCGGCACGGGCCCGAAGGCGTGCTGGTGGGCCGTGGCGTGCTGCGCAACCCGTTCATCCTGGCCCAGGCGCGGGACCTCGCGGCAGGACGGCCGGTGCGGGAGGTCACGCTGCGCGACCGAGGCCAGTTCCTGCTCGATTACATCGACCTGCTCGTAGCCGAGCGCGTTGACGAGGAGCAGGGCTTCCGCCACGCTGCACCCATCGCGGCCGACGGCGTCGACGCCATCGCGCACCAGGCGACGCCGCCCGCCCAGGGCCGCGCCCGCTGGGTCGTCAACAAGCTCCGCGCGCTCAACGCCTGGTACACGAAGGGGCTCGACGGCGGCTCACAGCTGCGGACGGCGGTCAACCAGGCCCAGTCGATCGACGAGCTCCGCGACATCATCACCGCGTTCTTCTTCGCCCCCGACCCCCGGTAGGAACGGCTCGGTAGGGACGGCTCGCCGAGCCGTCCTCATCCTCCTCCGTTCCTTCGCTCCTCCCTTCCTCCCGTCCTCCTCCTCCGCTCCTCCACTCCTCGTCACCGCTCCAGCTCTCTCAGATTGTCGTTTCCGTTGAAGTCATAGATCAGCGCCGCCTCCGCCGCTTCGTTGAACCGCCGTCCGAGATCCACGTGCAGCGGGTGCGACAGGTACGCGTGCAGCCCCGCCTCGTCGTCGAACTCCAGCCACGCCATGTAGGGGAAATCGGGAAATCCGCTCAGCACGTACTGGGGCGGATTGGCCACGCGCTCGCCAATCACGAAGCGGCGCACCGAGGGAATGCCCGCCGCTGCGGCACGCATGGCCGCGACGAGCTCGTCGCGGTCCTCGTCCGGAAGGCCGCGGCGCGGACGGAACAGCACGAGGTGGAACGTCACGTCAGCCCCCTGACCGCGGCATCAGTCGTCGTCGCGCTTCCTGCGCCGCGCCGGTGCTCCGTCGCCGCCCTGTGGCCCCTTTGGCAGGTGGTGCTTCGGCGGCCGCGGCGGCTCCTCCGCCCGCTCCGTCCCCTTGACGTTCGGCGTCCGTCCGGGGATGGGTACGTCGCCCGGGCGGGGCCGCCTCCCGCCGACCACCGCCGAGCGGCGTTCGAGCAGGCGATCCGTCTTGCCTCCCGTTCCGGTGCGTGGCTTTGCTGACGCCGTCCGCTCGCCGGACCTGCTGCCGTCCTGCTGCCTGCCCGCCATCCTGCCTCCCTTGTGCGCGCCTGGCGCACGACGGCTCCCGGCCTCGCCGGCCGGCGCCCTGCCCCCCGGCTTCTTCGCGTCCACCCATGGCCCGCGGCCTTCGGCGGCCTGGGCGGCCCACCGCTTGCGCTTCACGTCGCGCGGCACCTTGTACTTGTCGCGCGGGTCCTTGTGCTCGCCGCCCGGACGCCACGACGCGCCGCGCCGCGGACGGTTCGTCGTGTGCTTCGCCATGGCCGCGTCCTGCGCCTGCCCCGGCGACTCCCAGAGCCGTCCCCGCTCGAACCACCGGATCGCGGCGTCGGGCTGGGTGCGGCGCAGCTGTACGAGCGTCGGCTCGAGGTCTTCCCGCGTCGGCGCGCGGAAGGCCGTCGGGCTGTCGGCGATGATGATGGTCCAGAATGCGTGACGAGACACTTACTCGACTCCCAGGCCCAGGCGCTGCAGCCGCTTGACCTTCTCGACCAGCGTCGTGCGCTTGACGCCGAGCAGGTCGGCCGCACGGCTGCGGTTCCCCTCGGTGCGCGCCAGCGCCTGCTGCACGAACCCCCGCTCGACGGCCGCCAGCGTGCGATCGAGATCGAAGCCGCCGTCCGGCAGCACCAGCGGCACCGGCTGCGCGTCGTCCACGTCGCCTCGAATCTCCGCGGGCAGGACGCTCACGTCGATCTGCGCCCGCTGCGGGCTGAGCGCCAGCGCGCGCTCGACCGTGTTCTCGAGCTGCCGGATGTTGCCGGGCCAGTCGTATGCCATCAACCGTCTCATCGCTTCCTGCGAGAACACCACGTCGCGCCGCGGCGGTACCGCCTGCTCGCCGAGCGTCATCAGGAAGTGGCGCACGAGCAGCGGGATGTCCTCGCGCCGCTCCCGCAGCGGCGGCAGCCGCAGCGGAATGACGTTCAGTCGATAGTACAGGTCTTCGCGGAAGGCGCCTCGCGCGACCATGTCGTCGAGGTCGGCGTTGGTCGCGGCGACCACCCTGACATCGATCGGCACCGGCCGGCTCTCGCCCACCCGTTCGACCTCGCGCTGCTGGAGGACGCGCAGCAGCTTGGCCTGGAGAGGCGCGGGCATGGTGCCGATCTCGTCCAGGAACAGGGTGCCGCGGTGCGCCAGCTCGACGCGGCCGACGCGGTTGCTCACGGCGCCCGTGAACGCGCCCCGCACGTGCCCGAATAGCTCGGCTTCGAGCAGCGCCTCGGGGATGGCCCCGCAGTTGACGGCCACGAAGCGCTCCGACGCGCGCCGGCTGAGCGCATGGAGAGCACGCGCCACCAGTTCCTTGCCCGTGCCCGTCTCGCCTGTCACGAGGATCGTGCTCGAGGTCGGCGCGACGGTCTCGACGAGGGTGAAAACCTCCTGCATGCGGGCGCTGCGTCCGACGAGCTGGTCGAGCCGGAAGCGATCCCGCAGCTGCTGCTTCAGGAACGTGTTCTCCGCCTTCAGTGCCTGCCGTTCGAGCGCGCGGTCCATCGCGAGCTGCAGCTCGTCGAGCTGGAACGGCTTCGTGACGAAGTCGGCGGCGCCGAGCCGGATGGCGTCCACGGCCGCCCTGATCGACCCATGGCCGGTGACGACCAGCACGACGATGTCGGGGTAAAGGGCGCAGGCGGCCTGCAGCACCGTCGTGCCGTCACCGTCCGGCAGGCGGAGGTCGGTGAGTACCACGTCGTACGCGTAGGTCTGGAGCCGCTCCGTTGCCTCGGCGACGTTGGAGGCCTGAGTCACCTCGAAGCCCGCACCTTCCAGATAGTCCGCGACTGCGCGCCGGAACGCTCCTTCGTCGTCCACGAGCAGCAGCGGCCTGAGTGGCTTTGTCATGGGTGTCGGGATTTTGACATCGCACGGCGGACACGTCCACCCGAGTGCGCCAGCAGGCCCTCTACAGATTGTCCGCACACCGGCCGATACCACTGCCTGAGGTGCGATGACCAGTCCCGACCCCCTCGCCGACGCGTTCCATCGCCTCAACAATCACCTCGGGATCGTGCTGGTGAACGCCGAGCTCATCGAACAGCGCGCGCCCGATGCCGCCACCCGCACGCGCGCGGCCGACATCGTCGCGGCCGCTGTCGCGGCGCTCGAGGCGGTTCGCACGATCCGGCAGCAGATCACGCCCACCGAATCCGCGGGCTCTCAGGCGCCAAAAAGTTGACGGAAGGCGCCTGCCCGGGCGCCAACCACTTGACGGTTTTGCGTCTCGAGCGGCACGCCTCAATCCTGGATACCGATCTAATCGTTGACAGCACAGGACTTGTTGAGTCTCTGTCAGGGCTGGAACAGGCCTTGCTCCTGCTCCAGACGGAAGCCGATTCCCAGCGGCTGGTACGTCGACAGGAGACTCGAACCGTGTTGCAG
>JBIQIB010000128.1:4047-11331 GCA_044508265.1 Acidobacteriota bacterium | reverse complement strand
CGCCGACAAGCCGACAAGCTGGCACGCCGACAAGCCGACTAGCTGATCAACGTTCGCAGCGCTTCCGGCGCGTCGGCCAGCAGCTTGTCGATGTGCTCGGGCTGCTTGCCGCCGGCCTCCGCGAAGTCGGGACGGCCGCCACCGCCGCCGCCGACGATGGGCGCGAGCCGCTTCACGAGGTCTCCGGCTTTCACGCGGCCCGTGAGGTCTTTGGTGACCGACACGACGAGCGAGGCCTTGTCGTCGGTGCGTGCCGCCAGCACCACGACACCCGAGCCGAGCTGCTGCCGGAGCTGATCGGCCAGGTCGCGGAGCGCGGCCCGATCGAGCCCGTCCACCCGGCGGGTCTGCAGCGCGATGCCCGAGACGTCCACGCGCGCGCCGCCCTCGCCGCTCCCCTGACTCCCGCCGCCCATCGCCGCCCGCAGCTGCGCGTCGTGCAGTTCCTTCTGCAGCCGCCTGACCTCCTGCTGCAGGCGCGCCACGGCCTCGGCCGCCTGCGCCGGCGTCGTCTTGAGCTCCTCGGCCAGGGTCACGAGATGGCGGCGTTCCTCCCGCAGGCGCTCGAGCGCGCCCGTCCCGGTGAGCGCCTCGATGCGGCGGACGCCGGCCGCGACGCCGCCTTCAGAGACGATCGTGAAGGGGCCGATCTCGCCCGTCGCGCCGCAGTGGGTGCCGCCGCACAGCTCGAGGCTGAAGCCCGGGATGTCGACGACGCGCACGCGGTCGCCGTACTTCTCGCCGAAGAGCGCCATGGCGCCGAGCGCCATCGCGTCGTCGGTGTTGCGCACGGTGGTCTCGACCACCGTGTTGCGCATGACGTGGTCGTTGACGAGCGACTCGATGGCGGCGAGCTCGTCGCGCGGGATTGGCGAGAAGTGGAGGAAGTCGAAACGGAGCCTGTCGGGCGCCACGAGTGACCCCGCCTGTTTCACGTGTGGTCCCAGCACCTGCCGCAGCGCCGCGTGCAGCAGGTGGGTGGCGGTGTGGTTGCGGCGGATGGCCTGGCGCCTGTCGGCGTCCACCGCCGCGCGCACGCGTGTCCCTGCGGTGAGCGCGCCCTCCGTGACGCGCACGTGATGGACGCGGGCGCCGCCGGGGCGCACTCGCGACATGTTCTCCACGGCCGCCGACACGCCCTCGGCCGTCAGCATGCCCGTGTCGGACACCTGCCCGCCGGCCTCCACGTAGAAGGGGGTCCGGTCGAGGACCACGAAGCCGGTCGCACCTGCGGGCAGCGTCTCGGCCTGGCGCCGTGTCTCGTCGAACAGCGCGACGACTGCCGCGTCGTCGACCGCCGTCGTCGTGTAGCCTTCGAACCGGTCGGGGAGCGCCTCGGCCTCGGTGCGTGCACCGTCGGACGCGTAGGTGAACCCGGCCTGCGCCTCCATCTCGAACGCGCTCGACGCCCGCGCGCGCTCGCGCTGCTGCGCCATCGCCGCCTCGTAGCCGTCGCGATCGACGGCCACCTGGCGCTCGCTCGCGAGATCCTCGATGAAGTCGAGCGGCAGCCCCAGCGAGTCGTAGAGCCGGAACACCTGATCGCCGGGGATGGTCCGGCTGGCCGACGCCGCGGCGCGCTCGACGGCTTCTTCGAGGCGACCCAGGCCCGACGTCAGCACGGCGTCGAAGCGATCCTCTTCGGCGCGAATTACACGGACGATGGCGTCGCGGCTGGTGCGCAGCTCGGGATAGGCCTCGTGCATTTCGTCGATGACCACGTCAGCCAGCTCGTGGAGGAACGGCTGCATCAGCCCGAGCTTCTTCCCGTGGCGCATCGCGCGCCGCATGATCTTGCGCAGCACGTAGCCGCGCCACTCGTTGCTCGGCACCACGCCGTCGCCGATGAGGAAGGTCATGGCGCGAACGTGGTCGGCCACCACGCGCATCGAGATGCTCGCCGGGTCGTCGCCGCCATAGCGTGTGCCGGCGAGCCGGGAGGTCGCCTGCAGCAGCGGCTGGAACAGGTCCGTATCGTAGTTGCTCTCGACGGACTGGACGATCGCCGTGATGCGCTCGAGACCCATGCCCGTGTCGATCGACGGCGCAGGCAGCGGCAGCAGCGAGCCGTCGGCCTGCCGATCGAACTCCATGAAGACGATGTTCCAGATCTCGAGCATCGTCCCGTCGTCGCGGACGTAGTAGATCTCGGAGCATCGACCGCACGGGCCCGTCTCGCCCATCTGCCAGAAGTTGTCGTCGGCGCCGAGGGCGCCGATGCGGTCGTCGGGCAGGAACTGCTGCCAGAGCGCGTACGCCTCGTTGTCGCGCGGCACGCTGGCATCGCCCTCGAAGACGGTGGCGTACAGGCGCTCGGCGGGCAGCTTCCACACCTCGGTCAGGAGCGTCCACGCGAAGGGGATCGCGTCGGCCTTGAAGTAGTCGCCGAACGAGAAGTTGCCCAGCATCTCGAAGAACGTGTGATGGCGGTGCGACGGCCCGACGTTGTCGAGGTCGTTGTGCTTGCCGCTCACGCGCATGCACTTCTGGGCGGTGGTCGCGCGCTGGTAGTCGCGGCGCTCACGTCCGAGGAAGACGTCCTTGAACTGGTTCATCCCCGCGTTGGTGAACAGCAGCGTGGGGTCGTCGGCCGGGACGAGCGGCGCGCTCGCCACGAGGCGATGGCCGTTCGACTGGAAGAACTCGAGATAACTGCGGCGAATCTCGCGCGACGTCATAACGTCCCATTGTATGGCGCGGGGTCAGGTCTCCACCATGCCCGTTTCCGGGGTCAGGTCTCGATTACACTTGGTGGCAATGTCTGCCACCATCTCTCGCGCGCTCACCCTCGCGGCCCTGATCTGCGCGGTGTCGGCCGGCACCGCGCTCGCCCAGGCCAGCCGTGTCCCCGCCGGTATCCCGGCGGGTCCGTCCTACGACGTCCGCCGCGCGCCCGACGCGCACGCGGACCTGCTGGCCGCCGACGACGGCGCCTGGCAGCGCGCACAGGTGATCAGCTGGGGGCCGGCGCCGTACGAGACGCGCTTCCGCGCCCTCTGGAGCCCCACCGGCCTCTACCTCCGGTGGGACGCGGACGACACGGCGCCCTGGCACACGATGACCAACCGCGACGATCACCTCTGGGAAGAAGAGGTCGTCGAGATCTTCCTCGACCCCTCCTGGAAGGGCACCGGCTACTGGGAACTGGAGATCAGCCCCGCCAACGTCGTCTGCGACGTGCGGATGGTGGACGTCTATCCGAACGTGACGTCGGACCTCACGTGGGACCACGAGGGGCTCGAGACGCGCGCGCGTGAGGTGCCGGGCCCTGACGGCAAGCCGGTCCGCTGGGTGGCGACGGCGTTCGCGCCGTGGACCGGGTTTGCGAAGCTGCCCGTCGACGCCGGCGTCGCGCTGCCGCCGCGGCCAGGCGACGTGTGGGGCTTCAACGTGTTCCGCATCGAGCGTCCGAACGGCCCGGCGGAGCCCAGGAAGGGCAACGTGTCGGTCGCGTGGTCGCCGACGGGGAAGCCGAGCTTCCACGTGCCGGACGCGTTCCGGCGGTTCACGTTCGTAGGCGACTGACGCGCCGCAGGCCGGTCGCGGCGCCGGCGTCTAGCCGTCATCTCCCGCAGATGGCTGCTGACGCTGACGCCGTCGCACGGCCGTGACCGCGGCGTCCAGGTCGAAGCCCTGCCGGACGAGATATGCCACCAGCCGCCTCGCCTGCGCAGGGTCCGCAATCGGACCTCGCGCACGCCGGGCCAGCGCCGCTTCGAGCACGTCGTCCACCGACTGCTCGGCAAATCCTGCCGCCACTGCATCGCGGGCCGCGTCCCCCTGCACACCCATCGCTTCGAGGGCCCGGCGGATCCTGCCTGGACCGCGTCGCCTGACGACCACCTCGGTTCGCGCAAACGCGCGTGCGGCGCGGGCGTCGTCGAGCGCGCCCTCGCGCTGGAGGCGGGCGAGCGCGGCGTCGATCGCGTCGGCATCGCAGCCGCGGCGGCGCAGCCTGTCGCGCAGCTGGCGCGACGTCAGCTCCCGCCGGCCGAGCGCCGCGAGCGCATAGGTGTACGGGTCTGGAGGCGTCCGCTCGCGCACGGGACCAGTGTAGCGTCCGCGCGTCTCCGGTGACGTGTGGCCGTCGGCTACTGCCCGAAGCGCATGACTTCAGGCGCCGCGTTGCTCGCGGCAGCGGCCTGCAGCATCTCGTCGCGCGAGATGTCGGCCGTCGTCGACACGCCCTGCACCTTCAGCTTGAACTCGTCCTTGTTCGAGGCGTAGCGGAGCGCGTCCTCGTACGTGATGGTGCCGGCCTCGTAGAGCAGGAAGAGGTGCTGGTCGAACGTCTGCATCCCGTACTGCGAGGTGCCGGCCGCGATGGCGCCGTGGATCAGGTGCGTCTTGTCCTTGTCGGCGACGCACTCGCGGATGAACGCGGTGCTGACCATCACTTCGACGGCGGCCGTTCGTCCGGCGCCGTTGGCGCGCGGGATGAGGCGCTGCGAGATGACGGCCTTCAGCACGCTCGCCAGCTGCAGGCGGATCTGGCGCTGCTGGTGCGGGGGGAAGACCGCGACGATGCGGTTGATGCTCTCCGGGGCGTCGAGCGTGTGCAGGGTCGAGAAGACCAGGTGCCCGGTCTCGGCGGCCAGCAGCGCCGTCTCGACCGTCTCGAGATCGCGCATCTCGCCGACGAGGATGACGTCGGGGTCCTGGCGGAGCGCCGACCGCAACGCGTAGGCGAACGATTTCGTGTCGACGTTGATCTCGCGCTGGTTGACGAACGAGCGGTGGTCGCGATGGAGGTACTCGATCGGGTCCTCGACGGTGACGATGTGCGAGGCGCGCGTCTGGTTGATGTGGTCGAGCATCGCCGCCAGCGTGGTGCTCTTGCCGGAGCCGGTGGTGCCCGTCACCAGGACGAGGCCACGCTCTTCGGTCGCGATGCGCCGGAGCACGGCAGGCAGCTCGAGTCCCTCGATGGACGGCACCTGCGTCGGAATGACGCGGATGACGAGCGAGATGGTGCCGCGCTGCGTGAAGACGTTGCAGCGGAAGCGCCCGAGGCCGGGGATGCTGTAGGCGACGTCGATCTCCTGATTCGCCATGAAGTGCTTGCGCTGCTCGACGTTCAGCACCGTCGCGGCCATCGTCTCGGTGTCGTCGCGTTCGAGCCGGCGTTCCTCGCTGGCCGGCACGAGCGTGCCGTCCACGCGCATCATCGGATGGCTGCCGACCTTGACGTGGAGGTCCGAGGCGCCGCTGCGGACGGCATGCGTGAGCAGGTCGTTCAGGTGCATCGAGTATCCCCGGCGGACGGAGTGCCGCTGCTTCTGAATCGGCCGGAGCGTCGCGCGCTTGAGCCATAGGGCGCGCGGCGACAGGAGGAATGGCAGATTCTGCGACGTTCGAGTGTCGAGACCTGACCCCATGCAGGCCCCGTTTTCGAGACCTGACCCCGTTACTGCTGCTCGCCGCAGAAGGGGCAGCGGGTCGCCAGGTTGTGCAGGGGGCGCCGGCAGTGCCAGCAGGATCGTGCCGCTTCGCGGTCGTGGTAGCGGACGGCCCGCGGTGGGGGCGGCACGCTGCCTCGGGGCGAATGCGGCGCCGCGTCGGGCGACAGGTCGGCCACCGCGCGCGGCATCGGCGTGCCGAGGATCACCGGCTTGGCGGCCAGCAGGTCGTCGAGCAGGTCGGACGCGCGCGTGTAGCGGTCGGCCACCTGCGGCGCGAGCGCCTTCATCACGATGTCGTTGAGACGCCGCGGGATGACGGGGTTCTTCAGCCGCGGCGGCGAGACGAGCTCGCCGGTCAGGAGCCTGCCCAGTTGCGACGGCGGCGGCGGGTCGTAGGGCAGCTCGCCGGTGAGCATCTGGTACATCGTCACGCCCACCGAGTAGAGGTCGGACGCGAACACGGCCTTCCCCTGGAACTGCTCCGGTGCCATGAACGCCGGGCTGCCGATCACCGTCGTCCCGTGCGCGGCAATCTCGAGGAAGCGCGACGTGCCGAAGTCGGCCACCTTCAGGACGCCGGTGTCGGAGACGAGCACGTTGGCCGGACGCAGGTCGCGATGGATGACGCCCTGTTTGTGCGCGTGATCCACGGCGTTGCCGATCTGCACCGTGTAGTCGAGCGCCCGCGGGAGGTCGAGCGGCCCCTCGGCCTCGAGCACGCTCTCGAGCGTCTGCCCGGGCACGTACTCCATCACGATGAAGAAGACGTCGTCCTGCTTCTCGGCCGTCGTGATCGCGACGATGTTGGGATGGTTGACGCTGGCGAGCAGCCGCGGCTCGCGGAGCAGCTCGCTGAAATCGAGGTTCTGGCGATGCGGCACCTTGATGGCCACCTGCTTGTCGAGCCAGGTGTCGCGTGCCAGGTAGACCGTGCCGAATCCGCCGCTGCCCAGGGGAGAGAGGATGCGATACTTGCCGAGGGTTTGGCCCTTGAACAGCATGCCGCCCGCTGAGTATACGCGAACTGTCGCGCCCGTCCCGTCGTGCCGCCCCGGTTCTACGCTCCCTCGCTTGCTTCGGACGTCACTGTCGTCGCACTGGATGCCGACGAGAGCCGACACCTGAGCCGTGTGCTGCGCCTGCGCCACGGCGACGAAGTCGAGATCTTCGACGGCCGCGGCCGCATGGCGGCGGCCCGCGTGGTGCAGCCGGACGATCGAGCCGCCACGGTCGAGGTCGTCGGTGACGCCGCCGCCCAGCCCGAGCCGCCGCTGCCGCTCGTCCTGTGTCCCGCTCTGTTGAAGGGTGACGCCATGGACGCCGTCGTCCGCGACGCGACGGTGCTCGGCGCGACGCTCGTGGTGCCGATGCGCACGGCCCGGACGAACGTCCCCGCCGCGCGCATCGGCTCCGGACGCCTCCAGGAACGATGGGTGCGCGTCGCCATCGCCGCCGCCAAGCAGTGCGGCCGCGCGCGGATTCCCGACATCGCGCCTGTGCGGCCCGTCACAGACGTCATCGACGACGCCGGATGGCACACGTGGGACAGACGCTGGCTCGTGGAGCCCTCAGTGCACGCGATCGTCAGCGGCTCGATGTCGGCCGGCGGGGCAGTTACAGGCGAGCCGTCACACCGGGCCGTTACGCACAGTGACGGCCTTGCGCTTGCGATAGGTCCTGAAGGTGGCTGGACGGCAGAAGAGGTCCGCGCCGCACTCGATGCCGGCTGGCGTTCATGGACCCTCGGCCCGTTCACGCTGCGCGCCGAGCAGATGACCCTCGCCGCCCTGGCCGTCGTCCGTCACGCCTGGCTCACGACGCCGCCCGGCAACGCCGACGCGTAGCGCCAGGCATCAGGCAGCACGCATCAGTCATGAAGCAT
>JBIQIB010000128.1:0-3947 GCA_044508265.1 Acidobacteriota bacterium | reverse complement strand
AAGCATTAGGCATTAAGCATTACAAAGCACTCCCACGACTCCTCTTCGAGCCGCAGTTCCACCTCGCACCCGGTGAATGCCTTCGCGACCCACGGCGCCTCGTCCGCGGTGAACCCGCTGAGGATGGCGCGTCCGCCTGGCGTGATCAGCCGCTGTATGGCAGCAGCCTCGCGGCGGAGCAGCGTGCCCGTGAGGTTGGCGAACACGAGCGGGGCAGGCGTGAGCGCGGGATCGTCGAGCCCCGTTTTCCGCAGCTCGACGACCGACCCGACGTCGTTGCGACGGATGCTGTCGGCTGCCGCGTCGATCGCGTCCTGGTCCGGGTCGATGCCGAGGGCGCGCGTGGCGCCGCGGCGCACGGCCGCGATGGCGAGCACGCCTGAACCGGTGCCGACGTCCAGCACGTCGAGGCCGCGCACGTCGAGCCGCTGGAGCGCCTGCAGGCACAGGCGCGTCGACTGATGATGCCCGGTTCCGAATCCGGTGGACGGCTCGATCTCGATGACGTCCGGCTGCTGGTCGGCCGGCAGCGAGGCCACGTCGGCGCGGACGCGCGCCACGTCCCACGGCGGCGAAATGACGAGCGCGCCTACGCGGACGGCCGGCAGGTCCGCCTGCGAACGCGCCGCCCACCCGTCGTCGGGCACGTCGCTCGCGGAGAGGCCTCCGGCGGCCCACGTCGTGTCGGCGAGTGCCGCGAGCAGCGCGTCGCGCGCCGCGGCATCCTGAAAGTAAAGGCTTACGCCGCCGGCATCCTCCTCGAGGCCGATGACGCCTGCACCGTCGATGTCCACGAGCAGCCGGTCGCGCTCCTCGTCGGACAGCGGATCCTGTAGGTCGATGCGGAGCGCGGGCCAGGTACGAGCGGAGTCAACCACGGAAGGCCGTCCGGATCACCCGAAGATGTCCTTGACCCGTTCGAAGAAGGGCTTGTCGCCGTCCTCGGCGTCGTCTGACGCGCGGGGCACGCCCGTCTCGGCGGGGAGGTGCTGCCGGAGGTTCTCGAGCGCCGTGCGCAGGTCCCGCGACGGCTTCTTCGGCACCAGCACCGACACGGTGACGTGGAGGTCGCCGACGCCGCGGCCCGACACGTTCGCGATGCCCTTGCCCTTCAGGCGGAACGTCTTGCCGGCGGGCGTCCCTTCCGGGATCGTCAGGGTGGCCGTGCCGCCGCCGAGCGTCGGCACGTCGATCGACCCGCCCAGCGCCAGCGTCGTGAACTGCACGGGCACCTCGAGGTAGAGGTCGTCTTCCTCGCGACGGAAGAGCGGGTGCTCGGCGACGTGCATGACGACGTAGAGGTCGCCTGGAGGGCCGCCTCCTGTGCCGTGCTCGCCTTCGCCAACGAGACGCAGACGCTGGCCGGTCGCGATGCCAGCCGGGATCTTGACGGTGATCTTGCGTTCCTGCGTCACACGGCCCGCGCCCCGGCACGTGGTGCAGGGCGACGTGATGACGCGGCCGGTGCCCCGGCAGGTGCCGCACGGACGCGCGACGGTGAAGAACCCCTGCTGGAAGCGCAGCTGTCCCGTCCCGCGGCACTGGGCGCAGCTCTCGACCGACGTCCCGGCTGCCGCGCCCGTTCCGCGGCACGTCTCGCACGTCTCTTCGCGCGGAATCTGGAGCGTCGTCTCGTGTCCGAACGCGGCCTGTTCGAACGGCACCTCGAGGTCGTAACGGAGGTCGCTGCCGCGGCGCGGTCCGCCACGCCGGCGGCCTCCCCCGAACACGTCGCCAAACCCGAAGATGTCGCCAAGCCCGCCGAACAGGTCGCCGAAGTCGGCAAACACGCTCGGATCGAAGGCCGGTCCGCTACCCCCCGGGCCGCTCACGCCGGCGTGACCGTACCGGTCGTACAGGGCGCGCTTTTCCGGGTCGCCCAGGACGGCGAAGGCCTCGGCCGCTTCCTTGAACCGTTCTTCGGCCTCGGGGTCGTTCTGGTTGCGGTCGGGATGATACTGGAGCGCCAGCTTGCGGTAGGCGCTCTTGATCTCCTTGTCGGAGGCCGTCCGCGTGACGGCGAGCACCTCGTAGTAGTCGCGCTTAGCCACGCGTGGCCACCCTCACCATCGCGGCACGGAGCAGGCGGTCCTTCAGCAGGTAGCCGCGGCGCAGCTCCTCGATGACCTCTCCCTCCTCGTGCGTGTCGCTCGTCACCTGTTCGACCGCCTCGTGCACGTTCGGGTCGAACTGGGCGCCGACCGCCTTGACGGGTCGGGCGTTGAACTTCGCCAGCAGTTCGAGGCACTGCTGCCGAATGAGCTCGAGGCCCTCGCCGTACGCGATCACCGCCGGCTCATCGGAGGCCGACGCCACGCCGATGGCGCGCTCGATGTCGTCGATGATCGGCAGGATCTCCAGCAGGACGTCGCCGGCGGCGTGATCGAGCAGCTCGCGCCGCTCGCGTTCGGTGCGCTTGCGGAAGTTGTCGAACTCCGCCGTCTGTCGCAGGAGCCTGTCACGCAACTCGTCGCGTTCCTGCCGCAGCGCCGCGAGGTCGCCGTCGGCGGCTGCGGCCTCCTGCGTCACGGGCTCCGACGTGGCGCCGCCATCGGGGCGCGTCTCGTCCGTCGAAGCGTCGTGCGTCGTATCGTTCATGCCTGATCTCCGGGGGAACTACTGCCGATCAGCACGCGGGTGATGGCGCGCGAGGCGCCGTCGACCACGGCGATCGACCGTGAATATCGCATGCGTGTGGGACCGATGACGCCCAGCACGCCCTGTCGTCCGTTGTCCTCGTAGGTCGATGCCACGAGGCTGAAATCGCGCAACTCCGGGTCGCTGTGCTCCGTGCCGATGACGACCGTGACGCCCGACCCGTCAAGATACTCCGAGAGGATCTGCACGAGCCGGTGCTTCTCCTCCATCATCGCCAGCAGCGTGCGCAGGGTGGCCAGCGGCACCCGCATCTCGTCGTCCTGGTCGGCGTCGATGAGCGACGACGTGCCGTGGACGAAGAGTTGCGCCTGGGTACCGACGTCGTCGAATGTCTCGCCCGCGAGGCGCAGCGCCCGGGCGAGCAGTCGATCGTACAACGCGCGGTCTTCCTGCAGCCTGTCGATCACCGCCTGGCGGATCGCGGCGAGCGTCCGGCCGGCATACTCGGCGTTCAGGTAGTTGGCGGCCTGCGTGAGCTCGGACGGGCCAACGGCCTCCTCGAGCTCGATGAGCTTGTGCGTGACCTGATTCGACCCCGACACCACCACCACGAGAACGCGTCTCGCATCCAGCGACACGAAGTCGATGTGCTTCAGGGTCGTCGCGTCCGTGGCCGGGCCGAGCGCGAAGCCCACGTGCTGCGAGACGCGCGACAGTTCATGCGAGACACTGTCGAGCAGCGTGTCCTCGAGGCCACGCGTGTTCCGCAGGCGGCGCTCGAGCTGCGACAGCGCCCGCTGCGGCCGCCGGCTCTGCAGCAGCAGGTCCACGTAGAAGCGGTAGCCGAGGTCGGTCGGCACGCGGCCGGCCGACGTATGCGGCTGCCTCACGAAGCCGAGCTCTTCGAGCCGGGCCAGCATGTTGCGCACCGTGGCCGACGACACGCCCAGCCCGCTCTCGCGGGTGAGCCGCAGCGACGACACGGGCTCCCCGCGCTCGATGTAGATGCGCACGAGGACGGCCAGCAAGCGCTGGAAACGTTCCGGCAGCTCGGCTGCCGACGTGTGGCGGCGGGAGGGATCGCGCTCAGACATTAGCAGTCGGCACCACCGAGTGCCAACCTCATTATACCGAAGGCCCTGGGGACAGCTGGACGGTCAGCGCGACAGGCCGGCGCGCGACAGCACGCGCGCCGCCTCCTGGCGAGCCGTCGTGACGACCTCGCGGGGATCGAAATCGGAGACCTCGCCTCCCTCCATGAGGACGCGGCCGTCCACGATCGTCGCGCGGACGTCGGAGGCGCGGCAGGCATAGACGAGCGCGCCGTACGGGTCGTCGGCTGGTGCCAC
>JBIQIB010000127.1:8622-11338 GCA_044508265.1 Acidobacteriota bacterium | reverse complement strand
AAGCCCCAGCCTGGCCAGCACAGCGCGCTTCGGTCGGGCAGTCCTGTCTCCCCAAGACCACGGCAACGTCGCCAGGCAGACTGTCATGCCTGCCCGCCACGAACTCACGACGCGACGGATGAGGCATGATGTCCGCCATGCCTGCACTTCCTCTCGAGCACGTCGCCCTGAACGTCTCCGATCCGGTGGCCGTTGCCGCCTGGTACGTCGAACACCTCGGCATGGAGGTCGTCAAGCGCGGCGAACCGCCGGTGCACATGCACTTTCTCGCCGACGCCGGCCGGCGCATGATGATCGAGCTGTACTGCAACGCGTCAGCTCCTGTTGACGCATACGCGGCCATGCCGCCGGCGCAGCTCCACGTCGCCTTTTCGTCCGCCGACCCCGACGCGGACGCGGCGCGCCTCGTCGCCGCCGGTGCGACGCGAGTGGACCAGGTCACGTTCGACGACGGGTCGTACCTCGTGATGCTGCGCGACCCGTGGGGTCTTTCCGTGCAGCTCGCGCGTCGTGCCACGCCCATGCTGTGATCGGGCCGATCCACGACACCCGCTTGTAGCTCTTCCGCATCTGCAAGTAGACTGGCAACGCCAGCCTGAGGATTCGCCACCAGGGAGCGGTCGATGCGACTGCTGTTACTCGTCGTCTGCGCGTTCGTCCTGTCCGCCTTGCCGGGGGAAGCCCAGATCATGTCCGGACGGGGCCGCACCCCCCAGACGCGCGGCGTCCCGACACTGGCCCTCGAGACGGATCTCGGACCCAACAGGCAGCCGACCTTCCGCACCGAGGTCACGCGCGTCCAGGTGAGCGTTCGCGTGACCGACGACGAGGGTCGGTTCGTGCGCGGCCTCACGGCCGCCGACTTCACCGTGTCGGAGAACGGCAAGCGTCAGGACATCGTCGCGTTCGACGCGTACCGGTTCGACGCAGGCATGACGCTCGCCGACGTTCCGGCGCTGGGACCTGTCACGACGGCGGCCGCCGTCGCCACCAACGTCCACAGCAGCGACGCGCGCGTCTTCGCGCTCGTCATCGACGACCTCCACATCCACCCCCGCCGCACGGAGCGCGCCAGGGCCATAGGCCGTGAGTTCGTGGACCGCCTGCACCCGTCCGACCTCCTGCTGGTGGCCACGACGAGCGGCAGGATGGCGTCGTACACGTTCTCGCGCGACAGGACGAGGGCGCTGCAGATCATTGAATCGGTCTTCGGGCAGCGCCTGCCCGATGCCACCGCGGAGCTGATGAAGTCGCCGGCGCGTCACCTGGGCACCGGCGATTACGCCATTCCGGGGCTGGCCGAGTCGCAGCAGCAACGTGTGATGCAACTGGAGATGGCGTACGAGTCGATCGCGCGCGCCGCGGCAGCGGCCATGGGTCTCGAGGGTCGCCGGAAGACGCTGCTGTTTGTAAGCGAAGGCTCACCCGTCGGGGCGACGGTCAACGCGGCAGGCGGGATGATCGGCTCCAGCAGCGCGAGCCTGGCCCTGCGGGACGCGCTGGCAGCAGCGACGGTGGCGGACATGGTCGTCTATACCGTCACGCCGACAGGCCTCGATGTGCCGGGTGAGTACTTCATCGAGTCGAACGGCCGCGGTCAGGAGTACGGCACCCATCGCATCCTCACGTCCGAGGATCTGGCCACCGCCATCGCAGAGCACATGCAGACGAAGACGCAGCTGCGTGACATCGCCAGGCTCACGGGTGGCCTGGCGCTCATCGACACCAACGACGCGTCACGGGCGCTCGGGCGCATCCTGGACGAGGCCAGCGAGTACTACGTGCTGGCCTACGAGCCGGACAATCCTGCGAAGAACGACAAGTTCCGCAGCATCGCCGTCGACGTCGCACGGCCTGACGTCCGCGTCGTGGTGCGGCGTGGCTACACCGCGCCACGGGGCGTGCGGCCCGCGAAAGTCGCCGCGCCAGCGCCGGCCGACACGGCCGCGCAGGAGCTGCAGTCGCTGCTGTCTGCAGCCGTACCGTCCGACCGCCTGCTCATTCGTGCGCAAGCCATCCCCCTCGGGCGCGAAGCCGACGGGACGACGCACATGGCCGTCGTCGCGGAGATCGGCGGTGCCCCGCTCGCCGTGCGTGCCGAGGACGGGCCGCTCGAGCTGTCGCTGGCGCTGCTCTCGGTCGATGCCACGGGAACCATCGCCAACGCCACGCGGAAGGCGATGAGAGTCGAGCTGTCGGACGCCCAGGCACGCCTGCTGGGAGCCAGCGCGCTGCGCACGGTTTGGGACGTCGCGCTTCCGAAGGGCTGGCATCAGGTGCGGATGGCCGTGATGGAAACCACCTCGGCGCTGACCGGGTCGGTGTATCTGGACGTGGAAGTACCAGAGGCCGGACTGTCGCCGGGTATCGCCATCGGGTCGCGCGCCTGGACGATGGTGCCGACGGCGTTCGTCGAGCCGCGCGCGGCCGCCGGGTTGCAGGTTCCGCCCACCGTGATGCGCGTGTTCCCGCAGTCGGACGTGCTCCAGGTGACCATCGCCGGAATGTCGTCGCCGACGACCGTCGTGGTGCGCGACGCGCGGAACGCCGTGCTGTGGCAGCAGGCCCTGGCATCGGACGAGGCCATCCGCCAGTTCGACCTGCCGCTGGCCGAGTTGGTCCCCGGGCCGTGCCGCCTCGTGATCGGCGACGACGCGAAGGCACCAGGCGTGGACTTCGTCGTGCTGCCGCAGTAGGGGGCGTGGCGGACGCCGAG
>JBIQIB010000127.1:0-8522 GCA_044508265.1 Acidobacteriota bacterium | reverse complement strand
ACGCCACGCGCGCCAGGCGCCCGGAGCCCGGCCCGACCGTAACGAGGCGTGAACGTGACGCCGGCGCCGATGTGGTCGGGCCGGTATCACCGAGGGCGACGGCGCAGCGTAGCCGGCGGCCGCACCGGAGCCGCCCCCAGCCGGGCGTCCTGCCCTTACTGATCACACCCGCACGCGGTCATCCGAGCCCGGCCGTCCTCACTCCGCGGTCTTCCAGTGCAGCTCCTCGAACGGCACGGCCTGCGGCTGCCGTCCGACGATGTGCTGGGCGATCTGCGCGGCGTGAAACCGGCCGTTCTCGATGAACCAGCGGTTCGTCTTCAGGCCGCCGCAGACGGTTCCCGCCAGGTACAGTCCTGGCCGCGTGCTCTCGAACGTCACCTCGTCATACAAGGGCGTCCGCCAGCCGTCGTCGGCGAACGCGACACCCAGACGCTCGAGGAACGCGAAGTCGGGCTGATAGCCGGTCAGCGCGAGCACGAAGTCGTTCGGCAGGTCTCTTGTGCCATCGGGCGTCTGCACGACGACGGAGGTGTCGTGAATCTCCATGACGGTGCTGTTGAACAGCGCCGTGATGCTGCCCTCCCTGATCCGGTTCTCGAGGTCGGGCCGAATCCAGTACTTGACCGTGTCCGAGAGCGCGGCGCCACGGACGATCAGCGTGACCTCCGCGCCATGGCGATACAGGTCGAGCGCGGCCTTCGCCGCCGAGTTCCGCGCGCCGACGACCGCCACGCGCTGCCGGAAGTACGGGTAGGGCTCCTGGTAGTAGTGCGTGACCTTCGGCAGGTCCTCGCCGGGTACGCGCAGCAGGTTGGGGATGTCGAAGAACCCCGTCGCGACGATGACGTGGGCGGACTCGTGGACGGCCTTGTCGGTGACCAGCGCGAACGCGCCCTGTTCGCCGCGCAGGTCGAGCGCCCGCTCGTACAGCCGGATGTCGAGGTCTTCGCGGGCGGCGACGCCGCGGTAGTACTCGATGGCTTCTTCGCGCGTCGGCTTGTAGCCGCGGACGGGGAACGGATAGCCGCCGATCTCGATGAGATCGGGCGTCGAGAAGAACTCCATGCCGGCGGGATAGCCCTGGATGGAGTTGACGAGCGAGGCCTTCTCGATGACGCGTGCCGTCAGCCCGGCACGCTTCGCCTCGATGGCGCAGGCGAGTCCGACCGGGCCAGCGCCGATGACGATGACGTCCACCATCCCTCCAGTATGGTCGAGGCCTCCGCCCGCGCGGTAGTCGCATGCCATACAATCGGCGCCGATGGCTTCGGTAACGGAAGCACTGCGCCGGCTGCAGGCGTTCGAGCGTGACGCAGCGGAGGTGCGCGCCAGGCTGGCCGCGCTGCCGGCCCGCCGTGCGGAAATCGACGCGGAGGTCGCGGCAGCCGAGCGCGCGCTCGCGACGGTGCAGACCGAGCTCGACGATCGGCAGGCGAAGCGGCGGAAGGGCGAGAGCGACGCGGCCGCGCTCCAGGCACGCGTCGCGAAGTATCGCGATCAGCTGATGACCGTCACGACTGGCCGCGAATACGACGCGATGCAGCACGAGATCGACAGCGCCGACAGGCAGCGCCAGGCGGTCGACGACGAGGTGATCGGCTGGCTCATGGAGATCGACGAGCTCCAGGCACAGGTCGAGACCGCACGGGCGGCGGTCGCCGCCGCCCGCACCGCCGCGGACGTCGCCATCGCCGGACTGGCCGACGAGGAACAGAAGGACAGGCTCGAGCTCGCGGCCGCCGAGGGACACGTGCAGGCTGAACGTGCCGCGCTGCCGCCTGACACGCTCGACCGGTACGACCGCGTCTCGAAGCGCTACCCGCTCGGCGCCGTCGCCGAGTTGAAGGGCGAGTCGTGTTCCGCCTGCAACGTGCGGTTGCGCCCGATGGTCGTCAGCGAACTCCGGCGTCAGGACACCGTCGTGCAGTGCGACAGCTGCGCACGCCTGGTGGTGTACGTCCCGCCGCCACCCGCGCCCGCGCCTGCCTCTCCCCCAGCCGAAGGTTGAGGCGCCTTACTGCGACGCCGTGGACGTCGGCGCCGCGCCGTCCGCACCTCGTGGAATCCATCGCGTGAACCAGTCCAGGTTGCGCTGCAGCAGGTCCAGCTGGAAGCGCGGCTCGAGGATGCCGTGCGCCTGCCCGGGGTAGATGACCAGTTGTGACGGCACCCCACGCTCCTTCAACGCGCGATGGAACTCGAGCCCCTGAGGCACGGGCACGCGCGCGTCGTTCTCGCCGTACTGGATCAGCGTCGGCGTCTGCACCTGCCCCACTCTGAAGAAGCTCGAGTGCTCCACGTAGAAGTCGAAGTCGTCCCACGGCGCCTTGCCAAAGTACGTCTTCGTGTAGAAGTGCGGAATGTCGGTCTGGCCGTACATGCTGATGAGGTTCGTCGCGCCCGCGCCGGAGCTCGCCGCCTTGTAGCGCGTGGTATGCGTGACGGCCCAGTACGTCATGTGGCCGCCGTAGCTCCAGCCGGAGTACCCGAGCCTGTCGGGATCGGCGAAGCCGCGGGCGACGAGGGCATCCACCCCCGACTCGATGTCGTCATGTTCCGCGGCGCCGAGGCTGCCGACGTTGCCGCGCCGCCAGGCCTCGCCGTAGCCGGTGCTGCCGCGGTAGTTCACGAGCAACGAGGCGTAGCCCAGCCCGGCATACACCTGCACCGGGTAGGCCGACTTCCGTCCGATGAAGCCGTCGGTGTCCACGCCTGCCGGGCCGCCGTGGATGACCACGATGAGCGGCACCTTCGCCCCGGGCGTGTAGCCGACGGGCTTCACGAGGATGCCCTCGACCTCCTGACCGCCGCTGTTGGTCCAGCGGATCACCTCCTGCTCCCCCAGCGCCAGCTCGGCGACGGCGGGGTTGTGGCTGGTCAGGCGGCGCGCCTCTCCCGGCTCTGACGCCGGCGCGACAAACACGTCGGCAGGCTCGCCGGGCGCCTCGCGGACGTACGCGACCGTCTGGTACGCATCATCGAACGAGTAACCGCTCACGACCTGCCTGCCGCTCGTGAGCGCCCGCCCGCTGCCGTCGAACAGGTGACGCTGCGTCCTCCGGGTTCCCACGAAGTAGACCTGACGGCTGTCGGGTCCCCACTCCACGCGCGAGGGGTTCTCGTCGAATCCCTCGACGAGCGGCGCAACGGCACCACTCGCCACGTCGAGGGCGTAGACGTGGCTGTTCCACGCCGTTCCCTCCCGGTCGCCACGCGAGGTGAACAGGATCTTCGTGCCATCCGGAGACCAGCGTGGCTGCGAGTCGGCGCTCGCGAATCCGCCGATTCGGCGCTCGTCGCCCCCGGCGCGGCTCACCACGAACAGGTCGGCCGTCTCGGCCTGCACCAGGTCGGGCGACACGGCAGACGAAACCACGAGGCGCCGGCTGTCGGGCGACCAGTCGAAGGCGGTGACGTGGCGCTTCCCGTCGGTGACCTGCGCGATGGCGCCCGTCGTGGCGTCGGCCGTCCACAGGGCCGCCGGTCGCAGGTCCTCGCCCACGACGCGTGGCACCCAGCGATCCTTGACACGCTGCTCCAGGTCGTCGGGCCGAGGCACCACCGACGTAAAGGCGAGCGCCGACCCGTCCGGCGCCCACTCGAAGCTGCTGATTGCCTCCTTGTGCGAGGTGAGCGCACGCGACTCACCGCCGCGCGCATCCAGCAGGTGGATCTGCGCCTTGCCCGAACGCGTGGAGAGGAAGGCGAGGGTCGTGCCGTCCGGCGACCATCGCGGCGAGGTGTCGGCCTTGACGTGCCGCGTCAACTGGACGGCCGGACCGCCCGCCGTCGACACCTGCCAGATCTCGGAGTTCTGCACGTTCTCGTCGAAGTCCGCAGTCGTCACCACGTAGGCCACCGTGGTGCCGTCGGGCGACAGCTGCGGATCGGACACGGCAGCGATGCGCAGCAGGTCGTCGACCGTGGCTGCACGCTGGGCACGCGCAAGGGGTGACGAGCCGGCAAGGAGCAGGGCCGCCAGGGCGGCTGAGGCGATGGGTTTGATCATGGTGTTGGTTCCTTGTCGCGAGAGCGCCGCGCCGGCCGGGTCGCACCGTCGGCGGCGTCGTTCCAATCAGAAGTTGAAGCGCACGCCGATCTCGACCTGCCGCGGCGTCGCGCCGGAGGCCAGGCTGGTGGATTGGCCGAACACCACCGACCGGAGGTTCCCCACCGGCACACCCAGGTTCACGCTGTTGAGCAGGTTGAAGGCCTCGACGAACCCCTCGACGCTGCGCGACCCCAGCCGGACGAACTTCGACACGCGCGCGTCCACCGAGACGTAGGCCGGGCCGGTGTTCGTGTTGCGGCCCAGGTTTCCGGCGCGTCCTGTGAACGCCGCGTCGTAGGTCGCCTTGTCGGTCGGGTCGCCGCCGGGAACGGCGAGGTCCGGGCGATCGTTGATGTTGGTATCGCCGTTGTTGTCCACGCCGGTCGTCACGGTCCAGGGCAGGCCCGAGCGAGCCTGCACCAGCCCGGCGAGCTGCACGTCCCACGGCAGGCGGTAGACCACCGAGCCGACGAACTGGTGCCGCCGGTCGTTGTTGGCAAGCGCGCGCTCCGCCGCGGGGTTGAAGGGATCGGCCGGCGTCGAGCCGAAGTCCTGTACGTCGCGAATCGTGCGCGACAGCGTGTACGCGACGTTGAACAGCAGCCCGTCACCCGCGCGGCGCTCCAGGCCGACAAGCAGCGCATCCGTCCAGCTGCGTCCCGTCGTCTGGTACTGCGTGATGCGCAGGTAGTCGGCGTTCGGACGGAGGCCCGTCACCGGGTCAGGCGCGTTCACGTCCACGGCGTTGAACAGGTGGTGTCCACGCGTCCGCGTCGCGTCCAGCGACAGCGCCAGCCCCGGCAGCAGCTCACGCTTGACGCCGAGGCTGAACGTCTCGGTCCACGGCGTGTCGATGCGCGGCGCGGCAATCGTGTTGCTCGGCAGCTGCGGCACGATCGTGCCGCCGGCATACGGGTCGGGGTAACCCGGGTTCACCACGGTGACCTGCACCGAGCGGAACGCGATGCCGATGTTGCCGGTGATGTTGTTGAAGCCCTGATCGAAGTAGCGCCCGTACCCGCCCCGTACCACCGTGCGCCCGTCGGCAAGCGGCGACAGCACGAACCCGACCCTTGGCGCGACGTTGTCGGCGTCACGCGCGACGTCGACGCCGGGGGCCTGGCTGAAGAGGGTTTCGGTGTCGTAACGCAGGCCGAGGTTCACCGTGAGGCGGTCGTGCACACGCCAGCTGTCCTGCACGAACGCCGTGTACATCTCGTTGCGGCGGTCGTCGAACCAGTCGCCTGTCGTCCGGGTGAACTGGATGGGATGGGTCGCGGGGTCGGCCGCGTCGTACGGCGCATCCGTCCTGAAGGTGAACGTCCCGTCCTTGTTGCCGAGGAACCAGACGGGCGTCCTGTCGATCTGGACGTCCACGCCGGCCTTGAGCTCGTGCCGCCCGAGGCTGTAGCCAAGGCTGTTGGTGAACTGATAGCGCTTGGTGTTCCAGCCCTGTGGCATGTTGCTCGCCTTGCCGAGGTTGATCGACGGACGGCTGATGCTGACGCTCGACGGGTCGGCATAGCCGTCCACCGAGTACCATCGCTTGGAGCGGCCGTAGAGCACGCGCAGTTCGTTGACTGCCCGCGACGAGAGCACCGCCGTGTGCGCGAGCGTCGAGTCCTGGAAGCGGCCGGTCTGGTCGTAGCCCCGCTCCCGCGGGTTGAGCCCGCCGATCCCCAGCCCCTTCGTCAGCGCATCGTCGAGCCTGTAGCGGGCCGAGAGGCTGTTGGCGCGATTGAGCTGGTAGTCCACGCGGGCGAAGAACTGGTCGCGATCGGCATCACGAGGCTGTTCCCTGTCGTCCACCGGGACGAGCGGCGACGTCACGACACTGGTGGCGCTGTTGGCGAAGCGTTCGTACGACGCGAAGTAGTGCAGGCGGTCACGAAGAATGGGGCCGCCGAGGTACCCTCCCGCGCGGTACTCGCTGAAGGGCGCCTTGCCGGACCCCTGTGCCTTCGAGAACGAATCCTGGGCATCGAAGCTGTCGTTGCGCTGGAAGGCGAAGAGGCGCCCCTCGATCGCGTTGGTGCCCGCGCGCGTCACGACGTTGACGATGGCGCCAGAGGCCTGTCCGTACTCCGCCGAGAACTGGTTGGTGTAAACGACGTACTCGCGGACGGTCTCGAGTGAGAGCGAGCCCCGCTGGTCGGAGATCCCGTTGTCGTCCGTGTTGGCGCCGTCGATGAGGATGCTGTTGTTGCGGCTCAGCTGCCCGCCGGCATTGATGCCGCCTCCGCCGACGCCCGTCACTCCCGGGGCCAGGTTGGCCAGCCCGGCGAAGTCGCGTCCTGAGAGCGGGAGGTCGTCGAGTTGCTGCTTGGTGACGGTGGTTCCGAGCGCATTGGACGTGGCGTCCACGAGCGGGGCGGCGGCGGTCACCACCACCTCCTCCGTCTGGGAGGCCAGCGCCAGCTTCACCTCCACCTCGGCATCCTGGCCGATGGTCAGGACCAGCCCCGTACGGACGAACGCCGCGAAGCCGGGCAGCTCGGCCCGCAGTTCGTACGTGCCCGGAGGCAGCGCCGTGGCTCGGTACCGGCCGTCGCCGTCGCTCACCGTTTCGCGTGTGAAGCCTGTCTCGACATTGCGCACGAGCACGGTGACGCCCGGAACGGCGCCCTGCTGTTGATCGACGACCCGCCCCTGCAGGACGGCTGTGGTGCTCTGGGCCGACGATGTGGACGTCAGGACCAGCGTCGCGAGCCAGACGGCGAGTCCGGCGGTGAGGCGTCGGGTGTGCATGGTCATCCTCCTGGAGACCAGGCGATGCCCATCCGACGACGAAGGGTGGCACTCGTGCTGCCCGAAACGACAACGAGGCCGCCATCCGTGTCGGATGATGGCCTCGCTGGTCGGTAATCAGCGTGTACAGCTAAGGGCGCCTGTTCATCCGCACGTGTCTCCGCAGCTGCAGCAGCAGCAGCTGATTCGACGCGTACACATGAAGGGCACCTGGAAAGTCATGGTCGTGTGGCGACACGTGATGGTGACTGCACTGGCGCCGGCAGCGCAAGCGCGCCGCGTGTCATATGCGCCGGCGACGCCCGATGCGACAATGTCAGCCATGTTGACCGCCTACACCGATGGAGGGGCGAGAGGGAATCCCGGACCCGCGGGCTATGGCGTCCAGATCGTGGACGATCAGGGCACGGTGGTGGCCGAGCTCTACGAGCCGCTCGGCCGAGCCACCAACAACATCGCCGAGTATCGCGGGCTGCTCGCCGCGCTGGAGTGGGCGCTGGAGGCCGGCGTCAAGGCGCTGCGCGTGCGCATGGACTCGGAGCTGATCGTCAAGCAGATGCTCGGCGTCTACAAGGTCAAGCATCCGGGGCTGCAGCCGCTGCACGCACAGGCACGCGCGCTCGTGAGGCGGATCGGCCGCGTCGAGTTCGAGCACGTCCGCCGCGAGGACAACCGCGAGGCCGATCGGCTGTCGAACCTCGCGATGGACCTGGCCTCCGGGAAGCCGCCCGGGCCGGCGGCGCCGCGCGTCGATGCGTCAGCACGTCCTGACGCATCAGAGCCGCTTGCCCCGCGGACGATTCGCCTGCCCCGCCCTGCCCTGCACGGCGCACGGCCCACGACGTTCGACTTCAACGACGACTGAGGCGCGTCAGCGGAGCCGGATGCCTGCGACCATGCGGCCGGCCCGCGGGCCGTCCACGCGGTAGGAGTGAAAGACCTCGGGATACGTCGCGGTGCAGAGGCGTGCGACGTGCACGGCGCCGGCGGGCACGCCGGCCCAGGCGAGCTGGTCGACGTTGGCTCGCCACAGATCCAGCAGGTAGCGATCGTCACGTCCGGGCCGCGTCCAGCGTCCGACGCTGTCGCTGTCGAACCGCCGGGCAAAGTGCGCGGGCACTTCCGGCCCCACCTCGTACCTGTCGGGTCCGATGCTCGGGCCTATCGCCGCGACGAGCGACGCCGGCTCGACGTCGTAGCGCTCGCGCAGCAGCGACACCATGTGCCACGCGGCACCCAGCGCCGTGCCGCGCCATCCGGCGTGCACCGCCGCGACGACACGTCGCACGGGATCCACGAGCAGGATGGGGACGCAGTCGGCCGTCCGAATGGCGAGCGCGGCGTCGTCACGCTCGGTGACGAGCAGGTCACCCTCGGGCCATGCGTCGTGCCCCTCGGGCGAGGAGTCGGCGACCGTGACGTCGATGCCGTGCACCTGGTGCACGCGCCAGACGCGGGCGACGTCCACGCCGAGCGCGGCGGCCACGTCGTCCCAGCCCGGGCCCGCTTCGGGGCCGCGCACGTCGATCCCCCGTGTCGAGAAGAAGTGATCCGCGTGCGGCGACAGCGCCTCGCAGAGGAGGACGGCTCCCCACGCGGCCTGCGACCATCGAAACGGCGGCTCGGCCACCGGCAGCAGGTCAGTCGGTTCAGGCATTCAGGGCAGCAGACGCGAGTCCGCTCTCGCATACTGCCTGAGGCGGGCGCGGGCCGTCCAGCA
>JBIQIB010000019.1:47647-49786 GCA_044508265.1 Acidobacteriota bacterium | reverse complement strand
GCTGACAAGCTGACAAGCTGACTTGCTGGCAAGCTGACAAGCTGACTCCCGGCAAGCTGATCCGCCGACCTGCCGTCCCCCCGGTTTCCCTTGACACCCGCCGCCCAAGGTGCGATGTTTATCGCATACCTGCGATAAAACTAACGGGTCTCGACATGGCACATCACGCACGACTGTCCCGCCGGGAACGACAGATCATGGACGTTCTCTACCGCTTCGGACGCGCCACGGCCGCCGACGTCCAGGCCGAGCTCGACGGCAGTCCCAGCTACTCCACGGTACGGACGCAGCTGCGCGTCCTCGAAGGGAAGGGGCACGTCCGGCACGAGGAAGTGGGCCTTCGCTATGTGTACTCGCCGACGGTCCCGCGCGCCGCGGCCAGACGCGCGGCCCTGCGGCACGTCGTCGACACGTTCTTCGACGGGTCGACAGCCAAGGTCGTGGCCGCCCTGCTCGGTCCCGACACGTCCAGGCTGTCGCCCGACGACCTCGACCGCATCGAAAGCCTGATCGCCGACGCGAAGAGGCAGGCGCGATGACTCCGCTCCTCGACGCCGCGCTGCGCTCGTCACTCGTGCTCGGTGCGGCCCTGCTGCTGGTCGAGCTGCTCAGGAGGCGGTCTGCCACGATGCGCCACGCCGTGCTGCTGGCGGCCATGGTGGCTGCGGCGCTCGTGCCCGTCGTCGGGATCGCGCTGCCGTCCCTCGCGCCGACCGTGCCCGTGCCGCACTGGCGCCGCGCTGCCGAGCCCCGGGTCATCGTCTCGATCGACGCTGCGGCTCCCGGCGACCACGAGCGTGCGGATGCACACGCCGGGCCCGTCGGCGCTCACGCAGTGCCATGGATCTGGGCTGCCGGCGCGCTGGTCGGCCTGGGGCTGCTGGCTCGCGCATCGACGCGCGTGCGGGCCGCGGCTGCCGCAGGACGGCAGATCGACGCGCCACACGTACAGGGGCTCTTGCGCGATGTGTGGCCTGCCGTCCCTCGGCCCCGCCTGGTCGAAGTGGGCGACCACGATCGCGTGCCGACACCGGCGACATGGGGATTGCGCCGCCCTGCGATCCTCCTGCCTCCGGCCGCGCGGACATGGGACGCCGCACGCCTGCGTCTCGTGCTGACCCACGAAGCCGCACACATCACGCGCGCCGACTGGGCCCTGCAGCTCGTCGCCGAATCGTTGCGCGCCGTCTACTGGTGGCATCCGCTCGTCTGGCTCGCCGCCGCCCGGATACGACGCGAGAGCGAGTTCGCGTGTGACGAGTTCGTCATCGCCACGTCGGGCGTCGCCCCGGCCGAATACGCCGCACACCTCGTCGCCCTCGCACGCACCGGCGCCGGCACGCACCTCGGCTGGTCGGGTGCCGTGCCGATGGCCCAGTCCTCCCTGCTCGAAAGGAGAGTCCGCATCATGCTCAGCTCACGTCACGGCCGTCATGCCCTCTCGCCCCGCAAGGCCCTCGCGCTGGCGACCGTCGTCGCCGTCCTCTCGCTCACGCTCGGGTCGGTGCGCGCCGCGCAGGACCAGGGCGACTTGCGAGGGGTCGTCTACGACAGCACAGGTGCCGTCGTCCCGGAGGTCGAAGTCACCCTCTCACTGTCCGACGAGGAGAAGCTCGTGGTCTACACGAGCCGCGACGGGTCGTTCTCCTATCCGAACGTCCCGGCAGGGACGTACACGCTGTCGGCGCGCCTGGCCGGTTTTGCGGCGCTCACCGAGGAGATCACGCTCGCTGCGGCACCCGACTGGAATCGTGCGATCACCCTCGAGCTCGGTACGGTGCAGGAGACCATCAGGATCGTCGGCGAGCGGACTGCGCCTGCGGTCGCGCCCGCCACCACCGAGCCAACGCGGCTCCGCGTCGGTGGGAACATCCGAGCGCCGCGAAAGCTGAAGGACGTCAAGCCCGTCTACCCGCCCGCCATGCTCGCGGAAGGACGCGAAGGCGACGTGACGCTCGAGGCCATCATCGACGGTGAAGGCACCGTGCGCTCCGTGCGCGTCCTCGGGGCACTCGTGCATCCCGACTTCGCACTCTCCGCCGCCGACGCCGTGAAGCAGTGGGTCTTCTCGCCCACGCTCCTCAACGGCGCGCCCGTCGAAGTGGTGATGACGGTGTCGATGTCGTTCAGGCTGTCGGA
>JBIQIB010000019.1:46214-47547 GCA_044508265.1 Acidobacteriota bacterium | reverse complement strand
CAAGCCGATCCGCCGATCAGTATCCTCGCGCCGGATCGACCACCGAGAGCATCCGCTCGCCGGCGACGTAGCGGCGCAGGTTCTCGCGGACGACGAGCCAGCGGCTCACCTCGTCCACGTCCGAGTCGGACGACGAATGCGGGGTGATGATCACGTTGGGGATGGTCCAGAGAGGATGGCCCGACGGCAGCGGCTCGGGATCCACGACGTCGAGTCCCGCGCCGGCCAGCTGGCCGCTGCGCAGGGCCGCCACGAGGTCGTCCGTCACGACGGTCTGTCCCCGGCCCACGTTGATGAAGTACGCCCCCCGCTTCATCGTCGCGAACACGGCGGCATTGAACTGCCCGCGTGTCGCGTCGGTGAGCGGTAACGTGTTCACGACGATGTCGGCGCGCGGCGTGAACCGCGTGAGGGCATCGGCGAGCCCGAGCTCGCTGACGAACTCGGGTGCCGGCCGTGGCGTCGCACGCGTGGCGAGCACCGTCATCCCGAAGGCCGCCGCGCGGCGTGCCACCTCGGTTCCGATTCCGCCCAGCCCCACGACGAGCACCGTCTTGCCGTCGAGCGTGAAGGCGTCGGCCGCGCCCGCCGGAGTGCGCTCCCACCGGCCCTCGCGCTGGACGTCGTAGTAGGCAGGCAGCGACCTGGCGAACGCGAGCATCATCGCGAGCACGTGCTCGGCCATCGCCGGTCCGGCCACGCGCTGCATGTTCGTCAGGAGCACGTCCCGACGTGTGAAGTCTGCCGCTGCCAGGCAGCGCTCCATCCCGGCGTTGTACGTCTGCACCCAGCGCACTCGCGGCGACTGCACCACGCTGGCGTCGCACGCGCCGATCACCGCGTCCGCCTCGGCCGCGGCTGCAGCCGCATCACGCATCGACCCGACGCCCACCAGCTCCACGCCGGGCGCCGCCTCCTGCAGCCACGCCACGCGCTCCGGTGGCGCACCGACGACAACGATCCGCGAAGGCTTCGACCAGCCCTGACGGTCACGCACCGGCGTGTCGTCCTCCCGCAGCCCGAGCGACGCCACGAGCTCGGCCGCCCGCGCGTCCGCTGACTGGGCCCGCGCGACGCCGGCGGGTGCAATCAAGAGGACGGCGAGCACGATCACTGGGGAGAAACGTCGGTGGCGCATCGGGAGACTCCGGTCGGCGTGCCGGCGGATCAGCTTGTCGGCTCGTCGGCTAGTCAGCTTGTCGCTTAGCAGATCATCGGCAGCTTAGCAGGCCGGGTGTTCGACGGAAACGCGGGAGTCTTCGTCCTCCATTCCTCCGCTCCTCCTCCTCCATTCCTCCCCCCTCCCTTCCTCCAGTCCTCGTGAGTGTCTCTC
>JBIQIB010000019.1:40976-46114 GCA_044508265.1 Acidobacteriota bacterium | reverse complement strand
TCCTCCTCCTCCATTCCTCCCCCCTCCCTTCCTCCAGTCCTCGTGAGTGTCTCTCCTATACCGCCCCCAACCCCTTCCCCGTCAGCTGCCCGGTCCGCATGACCCCGTCGCTGATGTCGAACAGCCCCGGAAACTTCGGCGCCCACGCCGCGCTCGCTGACGGCACGTACTGCCGCGCGTTGGCTTCGATGCCTGCGTTGCCGGGCACGCGCGCCGCGATGCCCGCGGAGTGGATGAGCGACGCGCCGGGGCACGTGAGGTCCTGCACGCACAGGAACATGCCGAACTTCTGCGCCGCGGCGGCCATGAGCATGGCGTGGCTCTGGCCCTTGCACGCCTTGAGGGCGACGCCCGTGTAGCCCATCTCGCGGGCGAGCAGCAGGGTCTCGAGGTCGGTGAGCGACTCGTCGATGACGACGGGCCTCAGCTTCGCGGCCTCGTGCATGACGTTGTCCGGCGCAGCGCGCAGGTCGCGGGGCGTCGGCTGTTCGATGTAGAGGATGCGCTCGAAGCCGGCCGGCGTCGCTTCGCGCACGCGGCGCAGCACGTCGAGCAGGTAGTCGACGTTCGGGCAGCCTTCGTTGAAGTCGAGCAGGTAACGCGGGTCGTCCTGGCCCGGGCGCTCGAGTTGCGTGACCAGCCTGTCGATGCGCACGATGCGCTCGACGTCCGCGTCCGCATCGCCGCCGTTCAGCTTGATCTTGAAGCGCGTGAGCCCGTCGTGCGGAATCCACTCGGCCAGCGTGTTCGGCAGCCCGTCGTCGACACGCACGCGCACGTCGGCGTCCTCCAGCGGATCGCTGGCGCCTACCGAGTGAAAGACAGGGATGGTCGCGCGCGGCGTCGCAGGCACGTAGGCGTCGATGTACTCGCCCGCGAAGTCGTCGCCGAGGTCGCGCGACAGGTCGTGGCGCACGAAGTCGCGTCCGTAGGTCTCGTAGCAGCTGAGCCCGAAGAGCTTGCCGTAGGCGTCATGGATGGCGGCGTCGTACGCGCTTGCCACGACGAGGGTGCAGAGCTTCGGGATGGGCGTGGAGAGTCCGTCGGCCGTGGATCGGCGGTCAGCGGCCCCGAGCCACGCGGGCTCCAGCACGCGAAACAGGTCGATCGGATGTCCCGCGTCGTCGCAATCTGCCGTCAGGTCGCGAAGGTCGCCGGCAAGCGACGTCATGGCCGACAGGCTGACGTCGTGCGGCACCGACGGGAACGCCCACGCGTTGCCGAGCGTCATCGAGCCGAACCCGCGTGCCTCGCGGCCGTCGCCGCCGCGCACGCGGCACTCGACGTTGAGGATGGTGACGTGGTCCACCGTGCGCCCGCCGAACTGATACGGCATCCGGTACGCGTGTTCCTCGAACGCGTGCGAGACCTCCACGATGCGGATGTCTGTCGGACGCGATGCCGTGACGGCGGGAGCCGCGTCGCGGCGACAGCCGGCCAGCCACGGTGAGACGGTGGCGAGCGAGGCCGCGTGCAAAAGCGCGCGGCGCGAGATCCGGGGCGAGGTCATGGCCGCATTCCTTCGTGCCAGGCAGGCCGGTCGGTGCCGTCCACCAGCGCGCGGATCGGCGAGACGAGCGACGTGATCGCGTCGGCCATGTGCGCGAGGTTGATGTGTCCGATCTCGTCTGACGGCTCGTGGTACTCGCTGTGCAGGCCGAAGCTGGAGACGGTGTGCGCCACGACGCCGCGGCGCGCGAACTGGATGTTGTCGCTGCGCTCGAAGAAGCGCTGGTCGGGACGTGGATCGGCGACGAGCCGCGCCCCCTGCGCCGCCAGGCCGGCGCCGAGCGTGGAACGCTCGAAGCCCGTGAGCCAGAGCGTGCCCGGCGGCACGAGCGGATCGGGGCGCCCGATCATCTCGAACTGCAGGTTGGCGACGATGTCGCCGAGCGGCACGACGGGCCTGGTGACGAAGTAGCGGGAACCGAAACCACCTGCCTCCTCACTGCCGAAGAACGCCACGACCACCGTGCGGCGCGGACGTGGGCCCGCCGCGAGCGACCGTGCAATCTCGAGGACCGCCACGACGCCGGACGCGTCATCGTCGGCGCCGTTGTAGATCGTGTCGGCGCCTGGCTGGTCGGTCGGCGGTTCGCGGCGCCCCACGTGATCGAGGTGCGCCGACAGCACGACCACCTCGGACGCGCCTGCCGGATCGGCGCCCGCGAGACGGCCGACGGCATTCCACGTCCGCGCGCGCGTCGTCGGCGTCAGGTCCGCGCTGAAGGAGACGACCGTGCCCGGCGCGGCAGCCAGCATCGCGTCGTGGCTGGCTTCGTCGAGCGTGATCCAGACGGGCCCCGCCGCCGCGGGCGGCACGCCGACGATGTGCGGCGCCACAGGCACCGGCCGCGCGGCCGCGGCCTCCCAGCGCTCCCGCGCCTGAGGTGTCTCGCGCTGCAGCACCACGGCTGCGCGGCTGACGGCCGAGGCGGCATCGGCAGGCGACGTCCCGGCCGGCAGCACCACCGCGCTGCCGGGCTCGGGCGTCGTGCCGGAGGCATACGTCACCAGCCGTCCCGACGCGCGCGACGTGGTGACGGTGCGCACCAGCATCTGATCGCCATGCGTCAGCGTCCGCTCACCTGTCGACAGCGTGGGCCGTGAGGCGTCGAAGCGCTGGATCTCGACCTCCTGCACGAACCATCCGGCGTTGCCCATCGGGTCGAGGCCGTACTGCTGGAGCTGCGCGCCGAGGTAGGTCGCCGTGATCCACTCGTCGCGCGTGCCGCTGCCCCGCCCGTGGAGCGCGTCGCTGGCCAGGAAGCGCAGGTGCGACTCGATGCGGCGGGTGAGGCTGGAGGGATCGCCGTCCTCACCTGCCGGTGCGCCGGGCGCAGAGGCACGTGTGTCGGGTATCGAGGATGCGGTAGCCGGCGCCGCGCCCGCGGGCACCACAGAGGTGGCGCGGGTGGCGCACGCTGCCGAGAGTGTCGCGAGGAAGAGGCACGCGATGGCGCGGATCACGCCGAGAGCCTAGCACGCCCCATCCAGCTGGCCGGCGGGAAACGCGTACTGCTCGAACGGGGCGACGGTCGTGCGGCAATGGACCACGTCCCGGGTGACGCGAATCAGCCAGGTGCCGAGCAGCGTCGGCGCCGACGCGAACGCCTCTGCGGCGAACACGGCCCAGCACACGCCATCCGGCCGATCGCGTACCGACGGGTAACGGATCGCCTGCCGGCCGGCAGCCCGCACGTCGCGCGCCCACTGCTGCGCAGCGGTGTAGTCGCTCGGATGCAGCACGGCCTCGCGCCGTGCGGCCGGGCGCAGCCGGCTGGCATCGGCGATCGTCGCGTGGACGGCGACCGAGAACAGCGTGTGCGCCGCGGGCTCGAGTGCGGGGAGGTCCACGGCGTCGCGCAGCAGTGCCAGCCGCCAGTGCGCGACCTCGGCCAGCGCCGTTCGGGCGTGTTCGGCCGCGTAGAAGACGCCCGCGTCCGTCGGTCCGCGGAACCGCGAGGGCCACGGACTCGGCGGGTATCGGAACGGCGTGGCGAGCAGGTAGTGCAGGTGTGCGAACGCTTCCGGGATGCGCGGTTTGCTCGTCTCGAGGGCAGCCTCGAGGACGGCCTGCGCCTCCGCGTCGTCCACGAGGCGCATGGTGGCGGCCGCGTACTGCGTCTCGACGACGCGCAGCACCGTGGCCCGGACGGGCAGCGGCACCGCAGCGCCGCTCACAGCATCGCCCGATGCGCGTCGAGGTACTGGACGACCCGCACCAGTCCTTCGAGGCCTTCGATCAGGTCGCGCGGGCGCTGCCCGCCGAACGCCAGGTTCGGGCTGGTCAGCCACGTCCGCGCGGCGGCATCCTGGCCGCCGACCACCGCGTGCAGCCCGCGGAACAGCCGGATCCAGAGCAGCGCCGACTCGTACTCACGCGAGCCTTCAGCAAGCCCGCGCCCGGCGCTGATCCGTCGCGACAGGGTCGACGGGTCGATGCCGAGCACGCGCGACAGCTGGGCCTGGTTCAGGCCGAGCAGGTCCGCCGCGCGCCGCGCGGCATCGAGCACGACCTGCCCAGGTTCAGGGGCGCCGCGGGTGACGGGTGCTTCGGGACGGGCCATGGCGCAATGCTTTCATACGCAACGATATCATCCATTCGTTGCATATGCAATGCGCGCTGAGGGGGCGCCGTTCCCGTCTGTCCTGGGGGACAGGTACGAGGCTCACAGGTCGCCCGCGATGTCCTTCCACTCGACGACCTTGCCGGTCGTGATCGCCTGATGGCCCATGATGGCGGTGAGGGCGCCCGTCGCACCGACGGTGATGTCGGCCGGGTTCTTGCCGGTCCCGCGGATGCAGTCGTAGAACGCCAGCACGTGGGCGTTGGGGTTCTCGGCCACCTTGTCGGCGAGCTGCGTGGGCGCCGAGTTGCCGTCCAGCGGATACACGCTGGTGTCGCCCATCAGGTCGCACGCGCCCTTCTGCCCGTACACGTGGACGAACTGTCCGCCGCCGGGCAGGCCCTTCGGGTGGAAGACCATCTGCGTGAAGTACAGCTTCACGCCGGAGGGATAGTCGTAGCTCAGGGTGTAGCCGTCCATGATGGAGCGGCCCGGCGGGTCGTCCTTGTAGAGCAGGATGCCGCCGAAGCCGGCCGCGCGCTCCGGCGTCGCGCCGATCGCCCAGTTGCACAGGTCGAGGTTGTGCACCGACATCTCGATCAGGTAACCGCCCGATTTCTCGACGTCGAAGAACCACTCGGCCGACGTGCCCGTGTGGCTCAGGTCCGACTCGGCGTGCCGCTGCGCCTTCACCATGAGAACGTCGCCGATGGCGCCGCTGCGAATCTTTCCCACCGCGGCGCCGAGCCGCTGGTACGACCGCAGCTGCTGGCCGGTGATGAAGACCTTGTCCGATGCCCGTGCGGCCTTCACGACGCGCTGCACCGACGCCGGCGTAATCGCGACGGGCTTCTCGCAGTAGACGTGCTTGCCGGCCTGGAGTGCGGCGACGGCCATCTCGGCGTGCAGGAACGGCGGCGTGGCGATGACCACCGCCTCGATGTCCTTGCGATCGAGCACGCGGCGGTAGTCGTCGAACGTGGCGGGCGTGTCGCGAGCGGCCACCTCGGCGCCCTTCTGCAGGCGTCCCGCATGGGTGTCGCACACAGCGGCGACCTTGCCGTACTG
>JBIQIB010000019.1:16555-40876 GCA_044508265.1 Acidobacteriota bacterium | reverse complement strand
CGAGCGGTTCGAAGATGTTCTCGCAGGCCAGCGGCATCGTGAGCCCGGTGCGCATCACCGGGTGCAGCAGGCGATAGTGGTCGATTTCGCCGAAGCCGGGGCCGCAGTCCTGGTCTTTCGGCCAGTCGCGATGGTCCTTGATCGCGAAGGCCCGGATGTCGTCCACGCAGGTCTGGATGTCGGCGATGGGGTCGTGGCTCTCGTAGTCGAGGACGTTGCCGGCGTCGTAGCACATCCGCACGCCTTCGTCGCCGACCTCGCGGATGATCTTTGCGCAGTCGGCGCCGGTGGCCGTGTTGCCGCCGTGCTGCTTGATGACGACGGTGACGCCGGCGTCACGGGCGACGGGGCCGATGGCCCTCAGGCATGCGATGACGCGCTCGTACTCGCCGGGTCGCGTCCGTCCGAACGTGAGCAGGAAGGGGATGCCGGCAGCCGCCGCCTGCGCGATCCGCTTGCGATGCGCGTCGGCGGCCTCGGGCTCCTCGAGGAAGACCGTCGAGAACATCATGACGGGCGTGAGGCCGAGGTCGCGTCCGCGCCGCGCGAGTTCGGTGGCCGCCGTGGGCGGTGCATCCACGTCGAGCGCGGGCACGCGCTGGCCAGCGTCGTCGGTGTGCGTGACGCCCCACGCGACGTACTTGTAGCCGACGTTGGCGATGCCCTGGAGCGCGCGCTCCATGGAGAACGCCGCATACGGCAGGGTCATGCAGGCGAGCTGGAAATGCGTCGGGCCGCGATCGGGCCGTGGCGCCGCAGCAGGCGCCTGGAGAGACGCCGCACGCGCGCGGTCCGGGATCGCCGCCGACGCCACGCCGCCGGCCGCGGCCACGGCGGCCATGAACTCGCGTCTGTGCATGGGCGAGAGCTTACAACGACCTGCCGCAGAGGTGCGAAAACTGCAACGTCACGGAGCCGAGACCTGACCCCGGAAACGCGCGTTCTGGAGACCTGACCCCCTAGAGCGTCGCTGCGAGGCGACGCAGCATCGTCATGTTGCGCATCGTCGTGACGCGCGGGCCGAGGACGCGGCCGAACGCCTTCGCGGGCACGAGGGTCTCGCTCAGCGGCCCGCCGCACCACCAGTAGATCTCGCGGCCGCTGGCGGCGAAGCGGTCACGCGGGGTGTCGAGGTCCGGAAGGGCTGCCGCGGTCGTGCCGTCGAGCGCCTCGCGCAGGAAGATCACGTGCACCGCGTGGGCCGCGGCGATGTCCTGCTCGCTGAACGGCACGCCGTCGATCGTCGCGCGCAGTTGCGCTGGCGTCCGCAGCAGCGTCGGCACCGCGAAGCCGAGGACGCTCTCGAGGTGCGCCTCGATGGCACGCTCGAGCGACGCCGCCGACCGGCGGCCGCCGTCGAAGACGACGTTGCCGCTGGCGATGAACGTCCGCACGCTGGTGAGCCCGAGCGCCTCGAACGCCTCGCGCAGCCGGGCCATCTGCACGCGATGCCCGCCGACGTTGATGCCGCGCAGCAGCGCAATCTGGATCGCCATGGGTCACTCCACGAACGGCCGGGTGAGCACGGTCCAGAGCGCGTAGCCCTTCTCCGAGAGGTGCAGACCGTCGGCGACGAACAGGTCGGCACGCGGCCGCGCGTCGTAACCCATCATCGGCCCATCCACGTCGATGTAGCCCAGCCGGTCGTCGCTGTCGCACACGGTGCGTACGCCGGCGTTGGCTTCCCGCACCTTCGCGATGAGCGCCCAGCGCGCGAGGCTCGGCTTGATCGCGACAAACGCGATGTGCGCCTGCGGCAGCGCCTCGTGCACCTTCGCGACGAACGTCTTGAAGTCGTCCACGACCTGCGCCGGCGTCCTCCCGGCCGCGAGGTCGTTGTCGCCGGCGTAGAGCACGACGGTTTTCGGTGCGTGCCGCAGCACCAGCCGCTCGACATGGCGGACCGAATCGGGCAGCTGCGATCCCCCGAACCCTCTGTTGATCGCGGGCAGGCCGGGGAACGACTTCTCGAGGTTCCACAGGCGGATGCTGGAACTCCCCACGAAGACGATGCCCCCCTTGGCCGGCGGCGCCTTCGCGTCGGCCTCGGCAAACTCCTGCATGGCCTCCGCCCAGCGGTCGCCACCCGGCGCCTGCGCGCCGAGCCGCACGGCTGCCGCCAGTCCTGTCACACCTGTCACGAATGCACGTCGGGTCAAGGTCATAGGGTGTCTCCTTCCGCTGCCGCTGTTCGCGGTTCGCGGCCGCCGTCAGCGGTCGGTGTCAAGTTCCTCGCGCAGGATTCCGTACCACGCCTCGTCCATCAACTCGCCACGGAACATCCGGTTCTGCCGCAGGATGCCCTCGCGCGTCATGCCGGCCTTCTCGAGGACGCGCACGGACGCGACGTTGCGCGGGTCGGCCACCGCACGTATGCGATTCAGCTCCGGGTCGGCCTCGAACGCGGCACGAATGACCGCACGTGCCGCCTCGGTTGCAAGGCCCCGGCCCCACACCGCCCGTGCCAGCGCGTAGCCGAGCTCCGCCAGGCGGTGCTCTGGCGAGCGCCGCAGGTTGACGCCGCCGACGACGGTGCCGTCGAGCACGATGGCCCACCGCGCCTCACGCGCGGGGTCGAGCAGTACCTGGGAGGCGAGGAACTGCTCGGCGTCCCTGCGCGTGTACGGCCAGGGCACCGGCAGGTAGCGCGCCCACGCCTCGTCGGTCGCATAGGCCATCACGTCGTCGATGTCCTGCCAGTGGTAGGGCCGCAGGAACAGGCGGCGCGTCGTGAGCTCTTCGGGCATCGGCATGGGCAGCGGTCTCATACGCGCGACAACAGTTCTTCGATCGCGTCGGAGGCCGCGGCGACGCCGTCCTCGCGGCTCACGACGCCGCTCACTTCCGTCGCCCGTGCGGCCGCGACGGAATCACTCGTCAGGCGCTTCAGCTCGTCAGCCACGCGGGCGGCACGATAGCGCGACGGCGCCACCGTGCGTCCGACACCGAGCGCGACGGCGCGCGCCGCGTTGTCGGCCTGGTCGTGCGCGTAGGGCACGACGAGCATCGGCACGCCGGCGCGCAACGCCTGATGCAGGGTACCGGCACCGCCCTGGTGGACGACCACGGCGGCGCGCGGCATCAGCGCCGCGTGCGGTGCCGCGTCAATCACCTTGACGTCGGGTGACGCCGACGCGGTCAGGCTGACCTGCGCATGCCGCCCGGCAAGCAGCACCGCACGCAGGCCGGCACGGCGCGCGGCCGCGATGCTCTCCTCGAAGAACGAACCAGGCGCGTTCACGGCAGACGTACCCAGCGTGAACACGACAGGCGGCGGGCCCGCCTCGAGGAACTGCTCGAGCTCGTCGCCGAGTGCCGGAGGCGTGGCGCCGTTGTACCAGACAGGGCCGGCGATGCGCGCGTTCGGCGGCCAGTCGGGCTGAGGCCGCGCGAGGAGGGACGAGAAGAGCGCCAGTACGAGCCCGGGGGCGTGCTGGCCCTCGAACACCGGGTGCTCACCGGCCGGCAGGCCGAGGTCGGCGCGCAGCCGATCGACGTCGCGCACCCATCCCCTGGACGCCGCACGGGCCATGGCGACGAGCACACGCGCCGCACCAGGCACGCGCTCCAGCGACTTGGCCCACGGCGCGTTCGGGAACACCGGCAGGTCGTATCGCGAGAAGAACGACATCGGCGCCAGCACGCCCGAGACCCATGGCACGCCAAGCTTCTCCGCAGCCACCGGTGTCGCGAAGGTGATGGGGTGCGAGACGAGCAGGTCGGCGTCACGCGCCGCCGGCAGCAGGTCGTCGTACGACTGGCGCAGGTGCGCCATCATCACGTCGCGGATCACGTACTCGCTGCCCCGCCGCGCGTCCATGACGCGCGCCAGCAGCTGGGTGTCGGAAGGATCGCCGTCCGGACGGACCGGATGGAACTCGATGCCCTCGCGCTCGATGACACTGCGATAGAACGGCATCGTCGCCAGCACGGGACGGTGTCCGCGTGCCCGCAAGCCAATGGCCAGTCCGAGATAGGGATTCAGGTCGCCGAACGAGCCGAACGTGGTGAGAACGACGCGACGGCCGCGCCTCGCGGGCGGTGGCGTCGGAGCGTGGGGCGTCATGCAGGACGCGCCCCGGAGGTCCGTCGCGCCTCGTCCACGTCCCTGCCGAGCCGAACGACGAGCTCGGGCAGGGCATCGACGTCGCGCGTGGTGGTGTTGAGGTTCACGATGCAGGCGCGGAGCAGGTAGCGTCCGCGGACGATGGCATTGGATACGAATGCTTCGCCGCCCCGCTGCATGCGCTCGAGGACGTCCTCGTTCAGCGCGTCCAGGTACAGGTCACGGGCATCGCCCGGCGTGCGCGGGCGGAGGTCGGCAGGCGCGTACCGGAACGTCGTGATGCTGAGGCCCTGCGTATGCGCCTCGAGATCGGGATGCGCGTTGACGCTGGCGTGCAGCCGCTCGCTCAGGCGGATGTCGTCGCCGATCATCCGCACGATGCCCTGCCTTCCGGCGTGGCGGAGGGCGAGCCACACCTTCAGGGCCCGGAACCCGCGCGAGTTCTGCGGCCCGAGATCGACGTAGTTCAGCGCCTCCGCACCGAAGTGGTAGTAGGGCGGGTGCCACGCGAAGGCGTCGCGCAGCCGCTGCTGGTCGCGTACCAGGACGCAGCCGGCCTCGAGCGGCGCATACAGCCACTTGTGCGGGTCGACCGCGACCGAGTCGGCCAGCGCCAGGGCCGCCAGGTCGTCCGGCGTGCCTGGCACCGCGGCGGCCAGCGCCCCGTAGGCGCCGTCCACGTGGAACCAGACGTCCATCTCGCGGCAGACCTCCGCCATCGCGCGAAGCGGATCGACGGCGCCGGTGCTCACGGTGCCCCCGGAGCCGACGACGACCATGGGCACAGCACCGGCCGCCCGGTCGTCGGCGATGGCCTCGCGCAGCAGGTCCACGCGCATCCGCTGCGCGTCGTCGGCCGGAATCCAGCGGATCGCGCCGGTGCCGAGGCCGCTGATGTCGGCGGCCTTCTGCACCCAGGTGTGCGTCTCGGGCGAGGCGTAGATCCGCAGCGGCCGCGAGGCGGCGGGGCCGACACCGTCCGCGCGCAGGTCCCAGGTGGCGGCGGCGCGGCGCGCGGCGAGCACCGGCACGATGTTGGCCATGTTGCCGCCGCTCACCAGCAGCCCGCCTCCCGACGCCGGATAGCCCACGAGATCGGCAATCCAGCGGACCGTCTGCGCCTCGATCTCGGTCGCCATGGGGCCGAGCCGCCACGAGCCGACGTTGGCATTGACGGCGGCGGCCAGCAGGTCGGCGAGCATGCCGATGGGCGCGGGCGACGAGGTGATGTAGCCGAAGAACCGTGGATGGCCGTTGAAGAGCGAGTGCGCGAACAGCAGGGACGCCGCCTCCTCGAGCAGCGCGTCCGCGTCGCGGCCCTCCTCGGGCAGCGGCGCGCGCGCATCGAGCGCCGCCTGCACCTGCTGCGGGGTCTCACCAGGCGTGACCGGCCCGTCCGGCACCTGCGCCAGCAGGTCGGCGATCTGGTCGACCAGCGCGTGGCCGGCGCGCTTGAACGCCTCGGGCGTCATGTGCAGCGGCGCGGCGCGCGGCGAGAGGTCGTCAGGCATCGCTCATTCGTCCTCGGAGGCGCGGGTCCGCTGCTGTTTGACTTCGCTGCGGCGCTGCTTCTCGGCGAGACGACGCTCCTTCGACGCGCGGGTGGGGCGGCTCGGGCGGCGCACGCGCGGACGCTGCGCTGCCTGGCGGAGCAGCGCCTCGAGCCGCGCCCGTGCGGCCTCGCGGTTCTGCGTCTGCGTCCTGTACTCGCGGGCGTCGATCACCAGCACGCCCTCGTCGGTCACCCGGCTGCCCGCAAGCTCGATCAGGCGAGCCTTGACGTCGTCGGGCAGCGAGGTCGTCGCGAGGTCCACGCGCAGCTGAACGGCCGTCGCGACCTTGTTGACGTTCTGGCCACCCGGCCCGGACGCACGCACGAACCGCTCGTCGAGTTCGTGTTCGTGCAGCACGACGGCATCCGAAATCCGGATCACGCACACAGCCTCCCCCAGACAGCCCCGCCCGCACAAGACCGCCAGGGACGCCCCCGGCCGTCCACCGCCACACCCCTGTTGTCGGCAGCCTTCCGATACGGGTAGGCTGGCCCCTCGCCGGACGGCAGGGCCGACAAGGCCACGCGACCGCTGCCGGCGGCACGTCGAGGAGCATGAGCATGACGCGGGGAATGGCGACGGCCTGGCTTGGTCTGGTGGCAGTCACGGCACTCGGTGTGGGCGTGATCGCGCAGCCGCGCGGGATGGGCAACAGCGTGCCGCTCGCGGAGGACGGGACCTGCCCGCCAGGCACCACCGAGGTGCGGCCGGGTCGCTGCCAGGCGCCCGAGCTCCCGCCGCCGAGCATCCTCGACTATCGACCGCGCTCGACGCTCGTCAGCGAGACCCATCTCGTGCCGCGCGCGAAGTTCCCCGTCGTGGACATCCACAGCCACACCGGGCCGACGCCCGAGACGATCGAACGCCTCGTCGGCGAAATGGACGCCCTCAACCTGCGCGTGCTGGTGAACCTGAGTGGCGGCAGCGACCCTGCCGAGATCGCACGGAAGGTGGGCTTCATCCGGAGCACGCCGCACGCGGATCGCTTCGCGGTGTTCGCCAACGTGGACTTCGACGGCGCCGGCGCACCGGGGTGGGCAGAGCAGGCCGTGGCCGACCTCGAGGCCTCCGTCCGCAACGGCGCCATCGGCTTGAAGATCTACAAGAGCCTCGGCCTCACGACGAGGAAGCACGACGGCTCGCGCCTGCGCGTGGACGACCCGGTGCTGAAGCCCGTGTGGGACGCGTGCGCACGGCTCGGCATCCCGGTGCTGATCCACACGGCGGAACCGAAGGAGTTCTTCTCGCCGCTCGACTACAGGAACGAGCGCTGGCTCGAACTGGCCCTGTTCCCCAGCCGCCGCAACCACGACCCCGACGGCCCCACGTTCGAAGCCCTGCAGGCGGAGCGCGACAGGATGTTCGCGGCCAACCCGAAGACGACGTTCATCGGCGCGCACTTCGCCTACTACGGTCACGACCTGCGTGCGGCGGCCGCGCTGCTCGATCGCCTGCCCAACGTCGTCCTGGAAGTCTCGGCCGTGCTCTACGAGTTCGGCCGGGCACCGCGCGCGGCGCGCGAGTTCTTCATCCGGTACCAGGACCGCATCCTGTTCGGGAAGGACTCGTATGCGCCCGCAGAGTTCCCGTACTACTGGCGCGTGTTCGAGACCGCCGACGAGTACTTCGACTACTACCGCGACTATCACGCGTTCTGGAAGCTCTACGGCATGGATCTGCCCGACGAGGTCCTGCGGAAGGTCTACTACGCGAATGCGCTGCGTGTGGCGCCCGGGCTGCCGCAGGGCGGCTGGCCCGCCGCGGCGCCGACCCGCTGACCCGCCGTCAACGGGCTGTTGCCGCACTCGCAGGTCCGCTTACGCAACTCTTACAATCCTGCGCCGCGCGACTTGTTATCGTCCTCCGGTGGCGCGATGGCGCCGACGCCCGCGTGAGGCGGGCGTGAAGTTCAGGAGGACGCGTACGTGAGCCAAGCCACGACTACCATCCGCAAGCGCCGGGACGGCGGCACCGGCAGCCTGGCCGGCGCCAGGCCGGATCGCTACTCGAAGCTGTCGTGGGTGACCTGCTTCTTCATGACGCTGTTCCACATCGGCGCGGTGTGGGCCATCGTCGACTTCACGTGGACGGGCGTGGCGGTGCTGCTGGCCACGTACTACGTCTCGCTCGCGCTCGGCATCGGGATGGCGTATCACCGCCTGCTGACGCACCGGTCGTACAAGACGCCCAAGGTCATCGAGTACTTCCTGACCATCTGCGCGACGCTGGCACTCGAGGGCGGACCGCTCTTCTGGGTGGCGACGCACCGCAAGCACCATCAGCACTCCGACAGCGACCACGATCCGCACACGCCGCGGCACGGCGCCTTCTGGGCGCACATGGGCTGGATCATGTTCGGCGATCCGCAGCACAACAACACCAAGCTGACGGCTCGGTACGCGCCGGATCTCGCCAAGGATCGCTTCCACGTGTGGATCAGCAAGTACCACTGGCTGCCGCTGACGGTGCTCGGGTTCGTGCTGCTGGCGATCGGCGGGTGGAACTGGGTGCTCTGGGGCGTCTTCCTGCGGACGACGCTCGGCCTGCACGCGACGTGGCTCGTCAACTCGGCCACGCACCTGTGGGGAGGCCGCCGCTTCATCACGACCGACGACTCGCGCAACAACTGGTGGGTGGCGCTGCTCACGTTCGGCGAGGGCTGGCACAACAACCACCACGCGCATCCCACGTCGGCGGCGCACGGGCTGGCCTGGTACGAGGTCGACATCACGTACCTGCACATTCGCGCGCTCGAGATGCTGGGGCTGGCCACGCAGGTCCGCCGCGCACGCGTCGACAGCGGGCTCGACGTCGAAGCCGCGGCCTGAGTCGGGTCCCGTCAATCCCGGTGTCGCCGGCTCCGGCCGCGGCACCGGGTGTCATGGCGCCGTCGTCTATCCTTGAGCGCATGGTCACCGCCCAGGGACGTCGCGGCGCCATCGCCTTCTTCGTCACCTTCGGGATCTGTCTCGTCGCGCTCGCCGTCGCGCTGAATGTCGGATGGGTGGTGCTCAACTGGCGCGAGGTCGTCCCCCTGCTCCTCGGCCTGCCGGTCTTTGCCGCCATCATCACGGGGCTCATCCTGAACACGACGTTCCTGGTCCGCGAGATCCGGCGCAACGCCCAGCACGACGCCTTCGTGAACGCCGTCACCCACGAACTGAAGACCCCCGTCACGTCGATCCGCCTGCACCTCGAGACGCTCAAGAAGCGCGAGCAGTCGATCTCCCCCGAGAAGCGTCAGGAGTTCTACGACGTCATGCTCGAGGACAGCGCCCGTCTGATGCACACCATCGAGCAGGTGCTGCGGACGGGGCAGGCCGGGCAGACGCCGCTCCACCCCGTGCCGGTGGACCTCTGGGCGATCGCCGAGGCCTGCGTCGTACGGAAGCGCGCGCGTCTCCACCTGCCCGACGACGCCCTGCGCCTCATCCCGGAACGTCCAGAGAAGCCGGTGATCGTGCTCGGGGACGAAGAAGACCTGCAGGGTGCCGTCACGAACCTGCTCGACAACGCGGTCAAGTACTCGCCCGACCGCGTGGACGTCGAGGTGACCGTCTGGCAGCGTGACACCGAGGCGATCCTCAGCGTGCGTGATCGCGGCGTCGGCTTTCCATCGACCGAGCACCGGCGAATCTTCAAGCGTTTCTACAGGGTACCGGGCCCCCAGACCCAGCGCGTCAAGGGGACGGGACTCGGGCTGTTCATCGTGCAGAGCACCGCCAAACGGCACGGCGGCACGGCCGAGGCCGCCAGCGACGGGCCCGGCACCGGTGCGACGTTCAGCCTGCGCCTGCCCCTCGCGCCCCATCCCGAAATCGACTGACGTGTCTGCACTGCTCATCGTCGAGGACGAACCGCACATTGCCTCGGGGCTGCGCTTCAACCTGGAGGCCGAAGGCCACAGCGTCCACGTCGTGGACACCGGCGAGGCCGCCGTCGAACACGTGCTGGCACAGCCCCAGGCCGTGGACCTCGTCCTGCTCGACGTCATGCTGCCCGGCATCGACGGCTTTGACGTCGCCTCCACCCTCCGCGAGAAGGGCTGGCTCGGCCCCATCCTGATGCTGACCGCCAGAGGCCGCGCAGAGGACGTGCTGCAGGGCTTCGAGGCGGGGGCCGACGACTACCTCCCCAAGCCATTCGACCTGTCGATCCTCGTGGCGCGCGTCCACGCGCTGCTGCGTCGTCGGGCGTGGGCGATGACGGCGCCGGCGGCCACCGACGACGCGCCGGACACCCCGGGCGAGCCTGAGCCCTTCGCGTTCGGCGACACGGTCGTGGACTTCGCCGGACAGCGCCTGCGCCGCCATGGCGTGGAGCATCCACTGACGCTGATGGAGACGAACCTGCTGCGCTACCTCGTGCAGCACGAAGGCCGGATCGTCTCGCGCAAGCGCATGCTCGAGGACGTCTGGAACCTGCACGAAGACACCGACACCCGCGCGATCGACCACTTCATCGCGCGCCTCAGGAAGTACATCGAGGACGTGCCGGCGCGGCCGAAGCACCTCGTCACCGTGCGCGGCGTGGGGTACCGCTTCGTGGCCGACCCGTAGCGCACGCGGTGCGCTGCCGCCGCCCGCTCTGGTATCATGGAATGTTTCAACCGCCCCGGTTCTCTTTTCCTCTCAGGTTGTCTTCATGATTTCAGTGCACGGCGTCTCCATGCGGTACGGCTCGAAGGTGCTCTTCGAGGACGTCACCGCCACCTTCTCGGCCGGCCGCCGCTACGGGCTGACGGGCCCCAACGGCGCGGGCAAGTCCACCTTCATGAAGCTGCTCACTGGCGAGATCGCGCCCCAGAAGGGCTCGGTCACGCGGCCCGAGAAGCTCGGCGTGCTGCGACAGGACCAGTTCGCCTTCGACGAGTTCCGCGTCATCGACACGGTGGTGATGGGCAACGCGCGGCTGTGGGCGGCGCTGCAGGAGCGAGACAGCCTCTACGAGAAGACCGACCTGACCGACGAAGACGGCATGCGCCTCGGCGAGCTCGAGGGCATCGTCGGCGAGGAAGACGGGTACTCGGCCGAGAGTGACGCCGCGATTCTGCTGAGCGGCCTCGACATTCCCGACGAGCTGCACGAGCGGCGGATGGCGGAGCTGCAGGGCGGCCAGAAGGTGCGCGTGCTGCTGGCCCAGGCGCTCTTCGGCAACCCGCAGGCGCTCCTGCTCGACGAGCCGACGAACCACCTCGACCTCGAGTCGATCCACTGGCTGAAGGACTTCCTCGTGCGGTACGAAGGCACGCTGGTCGTCATCTCGCACGACCGCCACTTCCTGAACGCGGTCTGCACGCACATCGCCGACATCGACTACGAGACAATCATCACCTACACCGGCGGCTACGACGACATGGTCGTCGCGAAGACGCAGATCCGCTCCAGGATCGAAGCCGACAACGCGCAGCGCGAGAAGAAGATCGCGCAGCTCAACGAGTTCATCGCGCGCTTCTCGGCGGGCACCCGGTCGAGCCAGGTGACCTCACGGAAGAAGGAAGTCGAGCGCCTGCAGACCACCGAGCTCGCGCGGTCGAACATCCAGCGTCCGTACATCCGCTTCACGATGGCGCGGCCCTCGGGCCGGCTCGTGCTCGAATGCAGCGGCGTGAGCAAGAGCTACGGCAACCTCGACGTCGTGCGCGGCTTCGACGCGGTCGTCAACCGCGGCGAGAAGATCGTCATCGTCGGACGGAACGGCGTGGGCAAGACGACGCTGCTCGAGGCGCTGCTCGCCGACGCCCCCGGCGTCGATCCCGATCCATCGGCCATCGACGACGGGCAGGTACGCTGGGGGCACGAAGCGTCGATCGGCTACTTCGCCCAGGACCACACGGGCGCCATCCCGCACGGGACGACCGCCGTCGAGTGGCTGCACTCGTTCGCGCCCGACGCCTCGCGGCAGGAGATCCACGGGCTGCTCGGGCAGATGCTGTTCAGCGGCGAGGAAGGGCACAAGCCCACGGCAGCGCTGTCGGGCGGCGAAACGGCCCGCCTGCTCTTCTGCCGGCTGATGCTGCAGAAGCCGAACGTGCTCGTGCTGGACGAGCCCACCAACCACCTCGACCTCGAGTCGATCAGCGCGCTCAACGCCGCGCTGCAGAAATACGAGGGCACCGTCTTCCTCGTCACGCACGACGAAGATCTGATCGAAGGGGTCGGCACGCGCGTGTGGCACGCCACGCACGAGGGCGTGACCGACTGGAAGGGCAGCTACGCCGAGTACGCCGGCACGCTCGTCTGACACGCCGGGCGTGCTGCCGGGGCGGCGCCATCACTGGCTCGCCCCGGCGCCCCATCACGCGCCACCCGCCGGCGCGCACGCCGCGGCGGCCCCCTCCTTCAACCCGAGCCGCCGCAGGATCGCCATCATCGGACACCAGCGGGTCAGCCCCGACTGAAACAGGTTCGCGCCGACAAACAGCGTGAACCACAGGAAGCGCGTATCGACGTACATGCCGAGCAGCACGCTCGCCATGACGAACGTACCTGCGATGAGCCTCAGCGTTGGTTCGAGCGTCATTCGAAGTCACCTGACGGGAAGGGGCTCGGCCTGCGGCACGACGGCGCGCCGCTGCTTTGCCATGTAGTACAGCACCGGCACCGCCATGCGCGACAGCGCGAGCGACGCCACTTCACCGGCCATCAGCGAGATCGCCAGGCCCTGGAAGATCGGGTCGAACAGGATCACGGCCGCGCCGACGATGACGGCGGCGGCGGTCAGGGCCATCGGCCGGAACCTGACCGCGCCCGCGTCCACGACGGCGATCTCGAGCGGCATGCCCTCGGACAGCCGCAGCTCGATGAAGTCCACGAGGATGATCGAGTTCCGCACGACGATGCCCGCTCCCGCGATGAATCCGATCATCGACGTCGCGGTGAAAAACGCCCCCATCAGCGCGTGCGCGGGCAGGATGCCCACCAGCGAGAACGGGATGGCCACCATGATCACCAGCGGCGTCTCGAACGACTCGAACCAGCCGACCACGAGCACGTAGATCAGGACGAGCACCGCCGCGAACGCGAGCCCCAGATCACGGAATACCTCAATCGTCACGTGCCACTCGCCGTCCCACTTCAGCGCCGGCCTGGACGTATCGGTGGGCTGCACGGCGTTGAAGATCTCGATCGCCTGTCCGTCGGCCAGCGTCAGCGACTCGAGCGCCTCGTTCATCCGCAGGATGGCGTAGACGGGGCTTTCGTCCGCGCCCGCGAGGTCCGCCGTCACGTACGTCACCGGCTGCAGGTTCTTGTGATAAAGGCTCACGTCCTCGGTCCGCGACGTCAGGCGCGTGAGCTCGCCGACAGAGACGGGCTGCGGGCCGCCCAGACGCAGGGCCTGGAACGCATCGAGCCTCTGGCGCATGTCACGTGGCAGCCTGAGCACGATGGGGACGTCCTCGCGGGCCGCGTCGTCGTGCAGCAGGCCGGCGACGTCGCCATCGCCCGCCATCCGCACGAGCGACGCCACGACGTCCGGGGCGACGCCCGCGGCAGCGGCCTTCTCGGCGTCGACCTCGAGCGACAGCCGCGGCTGCGGGTCCTCCAGGTACCAGTCGACGTCCACCACCCCCGGCGTCTGCTCGAAGATCGCGCGCACCCTGCGGGCGATCGCCTCGCGCTCGGCGGGATCCGGGCCGTACACCTCGGCGACCAGCGTCTGCAGCACCGGCGGTCCCGGCGGGACCTCGGCGACCTGAATCGTCGCGCCGAAGGACCGGGCGATGGGCAGCAGGCGCTCGCGCATGCGCTGGGCGATGGCGTGGCTCTGGTCGCTCCTGTCGTGGCGCGGACGCAGGTTCACCTGCAGGTCGGCGAGGTGCGGTCCCTGCCGCAGGAAGTAGTGCCGCACCAGGCCGTTGAAGTTGTACGGCGACGCCGTGCCCACGAAATCCTGCACGTGCCGGACGTCCGGATCCTCGAGCGCGGCGACGGCGAGCGCGCCGGTCACGCGGGCGGTCTGCTCGAGCGGCGTGCCTTCGGGCATGTCCACCAGCACCTGGAACTCGCTCTTGTTGTCGAACGGCAGCATCTTCACCGTCACGAGGTGCAGCGGCACCAGTGCGACGGCGCCGAACAGCAGCGCGGTCACTCCGGCGAGGAACAGCATGCGGCGCGAGCGATCGGCAATGAGCGCGCCCATGAACGCGCGGTACCAGCGCGTCATGCGGTCTTCGCGATGGCCGTGTGCGTCGGCGTGGGCGGGAGGACCGCTCAGCAGGCGCACCGCGGCCCACGGCGTGACGAGGAACGCGACGAGCAGCGAGAACATCATCGCGGCCGACGCGCCGATAGGGATGGGCCGCATGTACGGCCCCATGAGACCGCCGACGAACGCCATCGGAAGGATCGCCGCGACCACCGCGAGCGTCGCGAGGATGGTGGGGTTGCCGACTTCGTCCACCGCGCGCACCGCCACGGCGCCGAGTCCGCCCTCGCCGCCGGACGCGAGCCGCGCGTGTCGCACGATGTTCTCGACGACGACGATCGCATCGTCCACGAGGATGCCGATCGAGAAGATGAGCGCGAACAGCGTGATGCGGTTCAGCGTGTAGCCGTACAGGTAGAACGTGAACAGCGTCAGTGCCAGCGTGACGGGAATGGCCACCAGGACGACGGCGGCTTCGCGCCGGCCGAGGGCGAACCAGATCAGGATCGACACCGACACCACGGCGAGCGCCATGTGATAGAGCAGCTCGTTGCTCTTCTCGGCCGCCGTGTCGCCGTAGTCACGCGTGACGACGACGTCGACGTCGGACGGAATCAGCGACCCGCGCAGCGACTCGACCTTCGCCTGCACCCTGTGCGCGACGTCGATGGCGTTGGTGCCGGCGCGCTTCGACACGGCCATGACGACGGCCGGCGTGCTGCCCTCCGCCGTGTAGTGGCGCACGTACGCCGTCGGCGCTGCGTCGCGGTCGGAGACCTCGGCCACATCGCCAATCCGAACGGGACGATAGTCGCGGGACGTGATGACGACGTCGCGGAGGTCGTCGACGGTCCGCAGACGTCGGCCGGCGTCGAGCACGGCCTGCTGTCCGTCGGTCAACGGGCCCGTCGCCCTCGCCTGGACGTCGGCGCGTGCAATCGCCGTTCGCAGCATCAGCGGGTCGACCGCATACACGGCAAGCCGCGCCGGGTCGATGTCGACGGCGGCGACGCGCGGGCGGCCGCCGATGATCGCGACCTCCGACACGTCGGGTACTTCCTTGACCGCGTCGTGCAGCTGCCCTGCGAGCAGCCGGAGCTGGTGGTCGTCGTAGCGCGGCGACGTGAGCGCCAGCGCCAGGATGGGAACGTCGTCGATCGAACGCGCCTTGACCAGCGGACCGCTGGCGCCCGGCGGCATCCTGTCGGCGTTGGCAGCCAGCTTCTGGTTCAGGCGGACCAGGGCGCGCTCCTGCTCCTCGCCGACAAGGAAGCGGACGATGACCATGGCTCGTCCGGGGCTCGACGTCGAGTACACGTACTCGACTCCCGGAATCTCCCAGAGCAGCTTTTCGAGCGGACGGGTGACACGCTGCTCCACCTCGGCCGGTGTCGCGCCGGGGAACTCGACGAAGACGTCGATCATCGGGACGACGATCTGCGGCTCCTCTTCGCGTGGCAGCATGACGACGGCGAAGACACCGAGCAGCGTGGCCGCGATCATGAAGAGCGGCGTCAGCTTCGAGTGCAGGAACGCGGCGGCAATCCGGCCCGCCATGCCTCGTCCGCGCGCCATCACACGCCCTCCACGCGCACAGGCGCGCCGTCGGCCAGCGTGACGGGCGGCGCGACGACGACCTGCTCGCCGTCCGAGAGCCCGCTCACGACCTCTCGGCGATCGCCACGCGTCGCGCCACCGAGCACGACCATCCGTCGTCGGGCGACGCCGTCGTCCACTACGAACACCGAGGCCACCTGGCCCTGCTGCTGCACGGCGGTGGCTGCCACCGTCAGGATGTCGTCCTGCTGTCCCGACATGCGGGCGCGCCCGAACATGCCGTCGCGGAGGGCGGGATCCACGGGCAGGTCGATCCGCACGAGGAACGCCCGGCCGTCGGCCTGCATGGCCCGGGCCACCTCGCGCACCTGACCGCTCAGGACCAGCGGTCTGTCGGCGTCGATCACCGTCTCGACAGCGTCACCCACGGACACGCGTCCGACGACCGCAGCGTCGAGCCTGACGTCGAGCGTGTAGCCGCGCGTGTCCTCCAGCCGGACGAGCGGCGTGCCCGGCGCAGCCATGTTGCCCGGTTCGACGAGCTTCTCGGTCACACGCCCGGCAAACGGTGCCGTGATGGTGGCGTAGCTGGCCGTCACCGCCGCCGCATCGCGGCCGGCGGCGGCACTGCCGATGACGGCGTCGGCCTGTCGCGCCCGCGCCTCGACGGCGGCGACCTGCGCCTCGGCCGCGCGCAGTGCTGCCATCGCTTCGTCCAGTTCATGCGACGTGGCCGAACGGCGCGCATGAAGGGTAGCCATGCGGCCGTGGGAGGCCTTCGCGAGCGCCAGCGCCGCCAGGGCAGCCTCTCGCTCCGCGTCGAGCGCGGCGCGGCCCTGGCGGGCGGCGGCCTCACCCGTCGCGGCCTGCCGCGCCTGCGCCTGGAGGTCACGCGCATCGAGCGTGACGAGCACCTGCCCCTGACGCACGACGTCGCCGGGTGCCACCCGCACTTCCAGCACCGGGGCCATCAGGCGGCTGGTGATCAGGGCGCTCGTACGGGGACGGACGATCCCGCCCACGTCGGCGATCGATCCGACCGCGCCTGCCCGGACGGTCTCGGCCCTCACAGCGATGGGCTCTCTCGACGCCGGCGGATCGGACGCCGTGCTCGACGCGCAGGCAGTGTGACTCGCGATGAGGTACGCGACGCCCGCGGCCACGTGTACCGACGACAACAGCCATCTGCGACGGACGCTTGACATGAAAGCAAGTGGTGACATGTTGGTGGTGGTGAAAGGCATCAGCGTCCGAGCACGCGCTCGAGGTTGGCCGACGCCAGCTGCACGTCGACGCGGGCCCGCACCTGCTGCCGGCTCGCCTGCAGCACCTGCTCTGCGGCTCGGGTCAGCGCCGTGCCGTCGGCGAGGCCCTGTTCGTAGCGGTCGCGCACGATGCGCTGTCCTTCTTCGGCCTGCGCGACGATGCGCTCGGCCACTGTCACGCGCGCGCGGGCTGCCTCGAGCGCGGCCCGGGCTTCGCGTACCTCGACACGCAGGCCGCTCAGCACCTGCTCGCGCTCGAGCGCGCGGCGCCGGACGGCATGTCCTGCCTCCTCGAGCCTGGCCTTGTCGGCAAAGCCGCGGAACACGTTGAGCCGGACGCCGGCGCCTACGATCCAGCTGCCGCTCCGGTCGCCCCACGTGCTGCCGTTGCCCTCCCAACCGGCATGCACGACGACGTCTGGAAGGAACGCCGCCCGCGCCACCTCTGCCTCGGCGCGCGCAAGGCGCTCGTGCAGGGCAGCGTCGGCAGCCTCGGGGCGGTTCGCCAGCGCTTCCGCCTCGAGCGACTCGAGGTCTGGCAGGTCTGCGTCGATGACCGACGTGACGGGCGCCAGCACGTGCGGTGTGTCGAGCGGCTCGCCCATCACGCGATTCAAGGTCGCCATGCCGATCTCGATATCCGCGCGGGCGCGGATGATCTCTTCCTGGACGGCCGCGCGATGGACCTCGACGGCAAGGACGTCGGCGTCGGTGACGAGCCCGGTGTCGCGCCTGTCGGTCACGCGCGCGAGGTCGGCGTCGGCTGCAGCCAGCGCGCCCTCCGCCGCGCGCAGTGACGCCTGCGCCACGAGCACCTGCCCGTATGCGGCGGTCGCGGCCACGGCCAGGGCATGACCGACGCGACGTCGGTTCGAGCCGGCCAGGTCGACGCCGACGCGTGCGACGTCCACGCGTGCCCGCGTGCGTCCCCCGTCGAACACGCTCTGTTCGACGGTCACCGCCAGGCGCAGGTTGTCGAGCGCGTCGGGCCGGTTCAGCGCCTGCAGGGCAAAGTCGTCTGCCGTGAAGCGCCGCTGGGCGAGCAGCGATCCGAACACGTACACGGGCTGGTTGCCGCGCTGCCAGGTCTCACTCACGTCGGCACGCGGCAGGTAGCCGGCGCGGGCCTGCACGACGCGCTCGGCGGCCTCGGCCTCCGCGGCGGCGGCAATGCGTGCATCGGGGTTGCCGGATGTCGCACGGGCGATCGCGTCGACCAGCGTAAGCGGCACCTGGGCGTGGGCCGCCGACGGCAGCAGCGTCAGCACGGCGAGGACGGCGGGGACGAGGCGACGTATCATCTCTCTAGTCATGGATACAGAACTGACGGCGAAGGTGACACCGGACGACTATCCGGCGCTCGTCAGGGCTGCGGCAGACGGTGACGAGCAGGCCATGGAGCGGCTGCTGGTGCGCGCACAGGCGTCGGCGCAGCGTTTCAGCGAGATGGTCTGCGGGCAGACACCCGAGACCGAGGACGTGATGCAGGACGCGCTGATCAGCACGTTCCGCCACGCGGCGACCATTCGCGAGCCCGAAGCGTTCCGCACCTGGCTGTATCGCACCGTGCGCAACGCGTGCCTCGTCTTCCGGCGGCGGCGTGCCGGCGAGCCCGCGCACCTCGTGTCGCTGGATGCGCCATCGGGCGATGGCGATGCGCCACCTGTGGATCTGGCTGCCGATCTTCCAAGCCCCGAGCTGGTCGTGGAGGCCGGCCGGCGGCGCGACCGTGTACGCCGGGCACTCGCGACGCTGACGCCAGCGCACCGCGAGGTGCTCGTCCTGCGCGATCTCGAAGGCCTCTCCACGCGGGAGACGGCCGCCGTCCTCGGCGTCAGCGAGGACAACGTCAAGACGCGGCTGCACCGTGCACGGCGTGCGCTGCGTGCAGCACTGGAGACCAACGGATGACGAACGACGAGAACCCCACCATGGGTGAGCACCCCACGGCCCACGGCCTGGACGTCCAATTGCGCGACATCCAGAAACGGCTGCCCCTGCGCGTCCTGTCGCCCGACGACTGGAAGCAGTGGACGACCTACGGTTACGTCGTCGTCCGCGAGGCGGTGCCGCAGGCGAACGTCGAGCGCCTCGTCGACGTCCTGTGGGAGTTTCAGGAGATGGATCGCCACGACCCCTCCACGTGGGACGCGCCGCAGCGGCGCGACCACCAGATGCGGGAGCTGAACAACAGCGGGATGGTGGAGATCTACAACCATCAGGCCCTCTGGGACAACCGTCAGCACCCGCGGGTGTACGACGCCTTCGTCGACATCTGGGATCGCGAAGACCTGTGGGTGACCATCGACCGCGCGAATCTCAACACGCCGAACCGCGGGGGGCGGAGCTTCACCGGCTTCATCCACTGGGACGCCGACACGTCACGCGACCCGCTGCCCATCGGCGTCCAGGGCGTGCTGTCGCTGGTCGACACCGACGACGAGGTCGGCGGGTTCCAGTGCGTGCCGGAGCTGTTCCGCACGTTCGACGACTGGCGCGCGAAGGCGCCCGTCGACCGGCATCCCATGCACCCTGACGTCACGGGTTTCGACATCGTGCCCGTGCCGATGCGCGCCGGCGACCTGTTGATCTTCAACAGCCTCCTGGCCCACGGCATCCGGCCGAACACCTCCACCGACAGGGTGCGCATGGCGCAGTACATCTCGATGCACCCGGCCGACGAAGACAACGCCGAGGAGCGCGAGACGCGCGTCCGCAGCTGGCGCGAGCGGGAGGCGCCGCAGCGCGCCGCCTTCCCGGGCGACCCGCGCGAGTGGGAGAAGTCACGCTACGCGACGGCGACGCTGACGCCGCTCGGTGAGAAGCTGCTCGGCCTGCGGTCGTGGCGCGGCGACGCGTAGCGCCGGGCGCGAATCAGGGACGGACGGTGTAACGCCGCAGCAGCCGCAAGGGACGCCGCACCAGCCGCGTGGTGCGTGAGGGCGGCCAGCCGTCGCCCGGCTGGCAGTCGGCCGGCGTCATCGTCGTGGCGACGCGCCAGAGATAGCGGAGCGACTCCGGCAGGCCGTCGCGGCTGCGCCAGTGGTCGGCCAGCATGTCACGCCCGTCCGGATTCACACGGCCGGACGCCACGCGGCGCGCGACGGCGGCCGCGGCGCGACGGCTGCGCGCAGGCGCGGCCGGCACCGGCGGCATCGGCGCGCCGAGCAGCTCGCGCGCCAGCAGCAGCGCGCCCATCACGGCCACCCACTCGCGCCGCAGCCGCGCACGACGTGCGACGTCGTCCCACGCGATGTCGTCGCGCGCCATCACGTGCGCGATGTCGCAGAGCCATCCAATCCGGGCCCAGGCGTGCCGGTAGCCGTGCGTCGCCAGGTGCACCACTGTGTCGGCCCAGCCCGGCGTGGCAATCGCCCGGCCCTGCAGGGGCAGCGTCTGCCTGTCACGCCAGAGCGCCTCGAAGGACGGAACGCGCGGGATGAAGGCCGTCGTGAGGCGCGTGTGCGCCTCCACCGTCACGCCGTCGGCGCGGTGGAACACGAACTCGTGGTGCGTCCGGGCAATCTCGTCGAACCGCGCCGGCGTGGTGCCTTGCCACATCGGATCGGGCACGTATCCGAGCGTGGTGAGAATGGCGGCAAACCGGCCGAGCGCGTCTGGCGGCACCAGCACGTCGAGGTCGCCGCACTGCCGCGCCGCGACGTCGCCGTGCAGCACCGTGGCCAGCGCCACGCCCTTCAGCACGAGGATTCGCAGTCCCTCCGCTTCACAGGCCGCGTGCAGCTCGCCGAGCGCCTGCGCGAGCCGCAGCGCGTCGAACGCCTGCTGCCGCCTGGCGGCCTCGAGCGGCTGCCGGATCGCGTCAGGCCATTCGTCGGCGCGGGCCATCGCGGCGACGTGCACGAGCAGCGCGTGGTGAGACGCCCGGCGAATCACCGTCGCCGCGCGCGTCTGGACCGGGCCGTCTGCCGGCAGGAAGTGGCGGGAAACGATCGGGCGCAGCCCGGGAACGTCAGCGAGCATGCGTGGCGGCCGGCGCGTCGAGCGGCACGTAGGCGCCCACGTCGGGTCCGCCGATCACGACCTGTCCGCGGTGCTCCAGCCACGCATGGGCCAGCAGCGCGTCACCTTCCCGCCTGACGCCGAGGCGGACGGTGGCTCCGCCGTGGCCATGCCACGCGAGCAGCACCTGCGTCGCCAGCGCCTGCGTCAGGCACGTGGCGCCCGGCACGCGCCGTGCGACGCGCGTGACGCGCGCGGCGGTCCGCCACGGCGGCTCCGGGGTCAGGTGCAGCGGTAATCGCGCGGCGCGGCCGGCGAGCACCTGCACCGTGCTCCACGCGCATACCGTGAGCGCGACGCGCGCCAGCGCCGTCACGCCGCACGCGGCGCCGACACGGAGCAGCCGTGCACGGGTAGACTCAGTCGCCATGTGCTGGTGTGGCGTCATCGCGCAGCCGCGTCACGAGGCCGCGACGCAGCAGGTCGTCGACGAAGGCCCGGACGTCCGGCTCGCACGCCTCCGCCGTGACGTCGTAGTCTGCCGCGACGGCGTCGCACAGTTCGGCGATCGACGTGGCGCTGCGCGAGAGCGCCGCCCAGATCAGTGCGCCGGAGCCCTCGAGCCCGAGATACACCCCGGCGTGCGGATCGAGCAGCACCGCGCCGTCGTCGCCGACAGCGCAGCTGAGGACGTCTGCGCGGGCAGCCAGCCGAGTGTCAGGAGTGGTCTGCGACATGGACATGGAACGCGCCTGCCGTGACAAGCATACGCCACGGGCGCGCACGCGCTCACGCCAGGGCCATCGCCGCCACCCTCGTCATCGTTGCCATCGCGGCCGCGCTGCGCATCGTCGGCTTCGACTGGGATCGGCGGCGGCTGCTGCATCCCGACGAACGGTTCCTCGTCATGACGACAGTGTCGATGGCGCTGCCGTCCGGCATCGGCGAGTATCTGGACGCGACACGATCGCCGCTCAATCCCCGCAAGGCCGACCGGACGTTTGCGTACGGCACGCTGCCGCTCGCGCTGACGCGTGCCGTGATGACCGAGGACGGACGCGGGCCGTACGTCGCGGCGGTACGTGCAGGCAGGGCGCTCAGCGTGGCCGCCGACCTGCTCACGCTGCTCGTGCTCGGATGGTGGACGCGGCGGCTCGCGGGCACGTCCGCCGCGCTCGTCGCGATGGCGCTCTACGCGTGTGCGGTGCTCGCGATTCAGCATGCGCACTTCTTCGTCGTGGACCCACACGTCACGCTCTGGTGCACCGTGGCCATGGCTGCCCTCAGCGCCTGGCACCGGCGTCCGGGCTCAGGCGCCGCCGCGGCGACAGGCGTGGCGGTTGCGCTCGCCGTCGGCTGCAAGGTGTCGGGCGCGGCGCTGCTCGTGCCCATGGCGGCCGCCTGGGCCAGCCGCCTGATCAGGCGTGACCTGACGATCGCGCGGCGGGAACGCCGTTGGTCTCTCGCGGCACACGCCGCCGTGTGCGCCGCCGCCGGTCTCGTGACGCTCCGCGTCACGTCCCCCGACATCTTCGCGGGCGGCTGGCTGCCGTGGCCTTCAGCCCTCTGGATCAACGACGTACGCAGCAGCCTGCTGCTGGCCAGCGGCGGCGACGACCTGCCGCCGTCCTTCCAATGGGCAGGTCGCCTGCGCGGCTGGTATCCGTGGTGGAACCTGGTGCGGTTCGGACTCGGCGTGCCGCTGGGACTCCTGGTCACAGTGGCGACCTGCCATGCGGCGTGGCGCGTGCTCGCCAGGTGGCGCTCCCCGCTGCTCGTGCCCGCCGCATGGGCCGTGACGGTCGCGCTCCTCGTGGGGTCGTCCTTCGTCGGGGCGATGCGCTACCTGCTGCCCATCTACCCGGCGCTGTGCCTGCTCGGCGCGTGGGCGCTGACCCGTCTGGCACGCCGCGCCGGGCGGTCGCCGCGCCCGGTCACGCGTCGTCTCGCTCTGACGCTGGGCGTGATCGTCATCGGCTCGACGGCGCTGTGGGCCTGGGCGTTCACGGCGATCTATCGGGAGCTCCACCCGCGGCTGGCGGCGTCACGCTGGATCTACGACAACGTCGCCGCCGGCAGCGTGCTCACCGCCGAGCACTGGGACGATGCACTGCCGATGGCGGCAAGCATCTTCACGACGCCCGAACGGTACGAGATCGTGACGCTTCCCGTTACCGATCCCGATACCCGCGCGAAGGCCGACGCCCTCGTCGCGAGCCTCGATCGCGCCGACGTCGTGGTGCTCTCGAGCGACCGCGCCGCCGGCACCCTTCCCCGGATGCCCCGCCGCTTTCCGGTGATGACGCGCTACTACGCCGCGCTCGAGGACGGCCGCCTGGGCTTCGACCGCGTGGCGACGTTCACCTCCAGCCCACGGATCGGCCCTTTCACGTGGCCCGACGCGCATGCCGAGGAGGCGTTCACCGTCTACGACCATCCCACCGTGCGCATCTACAGGAAGCGGCCCGACTGGTCGCCCGCCCGCGCGCGCGGGCTGCTCGTGGACGGCATCGACCCGGCCTCGCTCGTGCGCACCACGGCACGGGAGTTCAGTCGCGCCCCGACGCTCCTGGAACTCGGCGAGGAACGCAAGGCCGCACTGACGCGCGAGGGAACGTGGCGGAAGGGGCCGTCCGGAGAAACGCCGTTCCTGCTTGGAAGGTTCGGGTCCGCCCATCTGTCGGAGGCGTCGGCGCTCGTCCGGTGGCTGGCCGCCGTCCTGCTCGTCGGCGCGCTGGCCTGGCCCGCATGCGCCGTGCTGCTCCCCGATACATGGGGACGCGGCCTGCTCGTGGCGCCGGCCGTCGGCCTGCTCTGGGTGGCGTGGGTGGTGTGGGTCTACGGCACGTTCGCCCCTATCCCGATCTCATGGCCCATGCTGGCAGCGGCGGTGGCATCGCTCGGCGTGGCCTCCACCTGGCTCGCATACGCCGAACGAGCAGCGCTCGCCGAGTGGGCGAGGCGTCATCGCCGTCTGATGGCGGCACAGGCGCTCGCGTGGGTCGTCGTGGCTCTGGCGGGCATCCTGGTCCGCGCGGGCAACCCTGATCTCTGGCATCCGATCCTGGGTGGCGAGAAGCCGATGGACATCGCGCTCCTCAGCGCGATCGTGCGGGCCGATCGCTTCCCCGCATTCGACCCGTGGTTCTCCGGCGGCATCCTGAACTACTACTACGTGGGGTTCGTGCCCGTCGCCGTACTGAGCCGGCTCACCGGCGTCGAGCCCCGGCTCGCCTACACGCTCGCCATCGGCACGTGGTGGGCGCTGACGGCCGGCGGTGTGGCGCTTCTCGCCGCGACGCTCGTGAGGCGCCTGACGAAGTCGCACGTGACGCCGGTGCTCGCGGCGGCGGCAGCCGCGACGCTGGCAGTGGTCTGCGGCAACCTGAAGCAGTGGGCGCTCATCTGGCAGCGCCCGGCCTCGACAACCGGAAGTGACTGGACGTGGTTCTGGGACGCGAGCCGCGCGATACCCGTGCCCGCCGGCGAAGTGGCGCCCATCACCGAGTTCCCGTCCTTCACGTTCCTGTTCGGTGATCTGCATGCGCACCTGCTCGCGATGCCGTGGCTGCTCGCGGCAGCGCTGGTGTCGCTGCAGCTCGTGCTCGGCGCCCGTGGCGCAACGTCCCGCGCCCGTTCGCTGCTCGACGCGCTCGACGTCCGCAGGCTGGTGCTCGGCGGCCTGCTGCTGGGCATGCTGGCGGCGACGAACGCCTGGGATGTCCCTGCCGCCGGCGCGCTGCTCGCGGGCGCGGTAGTGCTCGTGGCC
>JBIQIB010000019.1:9077-16455 GCA_044508265.1 Acidobacteriota bacterium | reverse complement strand
TCGTGGCAGTCGGCGTGATCGTCGGGGTTGCCCTGGTGGCGTCGGCGCCGTTCTGGTGGTACTTCACGCCGCCCGCCGGGAGCGCCACGCTGTGGCGGGGCTCACGGACGCCCTGGCACGCCGGCCTCCTCGTGCACGGCCCCTTCCTGCTGGTCGTCGTTCCGGCACTGGCGATGCTGGCCGCACGGAAGGCGCGCGACAGCCACGCGCACGGCAGCTACGGATGGCTCGGCATGGCGCTGGGGCTCGGCCTGCTGCTGCTCTCCGCCGTGGAGGTGATTGCCGTCAGCGGTGACGTCGGTCGCATGAACACCGTCTTCAAGACGTACCTCCAGGTGTGGCTGCTGTGGAGCGCGTGCGCGCCGGCAGCGTGGCTGGTCGTCTACGAGGTCCTCCGCGACCGAGGCGTCATGCGGCGCGCGTTCGCCACGGTCACCGCCCTCGCGGCTGTTGCGATGCTCGCCTATCCGCTGACGGCGACGCTGCCTCGCCTGCGCCACCGCATGGCACCCGGAGCGCCGCGCGGGCTCGACGGCACGGCCTTCCTTGCACGTGCGACGCTCGCTCCGGAGCATGGCGAGCCATTCCCGCTGGCTGAAGACGCCGCCCTCATCCGCTGGCTGCTCGACGAGGTGCCCGGCACGCCGACGATCGTCGAGGCGCAGACCGACGGCTATCAATGGGGCGCACGCATCAGCGCGCACACAGGCCTTCCGACCGTCCTGGGCTGGACGTGGCACGCGCGCCAGCAACGCATGGGGCTGCCGTCAGGCATCGTCGCCCGCCGCGTCCACGATGTCCGCCGCTTGTACGAGTCGACCTCGCTCGAGGAAGCGTGGACGATCGCCGTGCGCTACGACATCCGCTACGTCATCGTCGGACGGCTCGAGCAGAATCATTACGACGGGGAGGGTCTCGCCAAGTTCGAGGACGACACGCGCTGGCGGCGCGTGTTCACGCACGGTGCCAGCCGGATCTACGAGCGTGTCGAGTGACGCGCGGCGCGGCGGAAGTCGCGGCTCTGCCTGAAGGCGACGAGCACCGTACGCCACAGGCGCAGGCCCCCCAACGGGCGCCGTGTGGCCACCCGCGCGCGCTCCACGACGTCCACCTCCCTGATCTCCCACCGGTGCAGGCCGGCAAAGATCGTCATCGCGAGGTTCGGGGCGACCGTGCCGTCGGGGAGCGACGCAAGGAACTGCTCGAGCAGCGTGCGCGGCAGCAGGCGATAGGGCACGTTGGCGTCGTGCACGCGCGCGCCCGAGGCGAGGCGCACGTAGGCGGCGGCCGTTCGCGAGATGCACCGGCGTACGAAGGCCCTGGCGCCATGCGCCCGCCGGCCGAGCACGATGCCCGCCGGCGTCCTCCGCGACCACAGGTCGGCGAAGTGGCCCGGGCCGATCTCGTCGTCGCCGTCGATCTGCAGCACCCAGCCGCCCTTCGCCGCACGGTACGCGCGCACGAGTGCCGCGCCGTGACCCGCGTTGGCCTGACGCAGCACCGTGACCTGCGGCAGGTCGCGCGCGACGTCAGCGAGCACCGCCTCCGTCCCGTCGGTGGACCCGTCGTCCACGACGATGCAGTCGGCGGTGAGGCCGGACGCCGCGAGCACGTCGAGCCAGGCGGCGAGTGACGAGGCGATGGTGGCCTGCTCGTTGTACGCCGGCACGACGAGCGTGACGTCTGCCGTGTCAGTCACGGTGGTACCGGCTGTTGGCGACGTCGGGATGCGGGTAGGTCATCTCGGGCGTCCCCCGCAGCAGCCGCCCGGCCAGTTCCACGCCCTGCATGAAGCTGTGGTCCTGGTTCGACACCTCGTACTTCCAGCCGCCGAAGCGCCCGCGTGCGAAGATCCCGAGCGGTTCCAGGGCCGCGTGAATCACGCGCAGTGCGGCGTCCCGCCCCCGCGTGGGCACGGGATATCCGCGAGGCAGCGTGCGGTGCCATGTCGAGCGCAGGGATGCTCCTTCGGGGATCAACCGGTCGCGCACCAGGCCGCGGTGGGTCGCGGCCACGAGCGCGTTCGGGTCGACGGTCATGCCGCGCGGATGGCTGCTCTCGGCGAGCAGCGAGTAGCAGGCCTCGTCAGGCGCGTTGGCCGGCGCGTAGTTCGACAGGACGGTGACGCGATAGTAAGGGCTTTCGCTTTCGGGGAAGTACATCCACGTCTGCCGGCGCATGTCGTCTGAAGGCGCGACGTCCACCCCGATGCCGACGAGCTCCACGGTGTTGGCAACGAGCCGGTCTGCCGCGGCACGTACGTCGTCCGGGAGGGCGGGCGTCGCGGCGACGAGCGCGTCGAGTGGGCACGTCGCGATGAGCACGTCGTAGGGGATCGTATCGCCGTCGGCCAGTGTCAGCACGCGGGCCGCGGCATCCAGAGACGTCACGCGGCAGGACGTCCGCAGCACGCCCGCCGGCAGCATCCGGGCGGCCGCCGTCCATATCGCGCCCGTGCCGCCGCTGGCCGGATACCGGAAGGTGGCGTTCGGTCCCCACGACGACCGCGCGCGTGCACCAGCCTCGCCGGTGCGTGGCCGTGCGACGCGCTCGCCCAGCCAGGTCGCGCTCATCTCCTCGAGCGGGTGCTGCCACACCTTGCGGTTGTAGGGCCTCAGGAACAGCTCGCAGACGCCTTCGCCGAACGTCGCCGTCAGCCACGTGGCAAAGCTGTCGTCGGCAGGATTCTTCGACGCTGCCGCGAGCGTCTCGCTGGCCCAGGCACGTTCACGCTCCGGGAGCGCGTCGAGATGGTGCTGAAAGGGATAGGGCACGTCGCGTCCGAGCAGGCGGATCGTGGCCGTGCGCTGGTGGTGCAGCCAGGCGTCGCCCAGGGCGCTGTCGAGAAGGCGGTCGTAGGCCTCGTAGTGGCTGAACTGCACGTGCCCGCCCAGGTCCCACGTGAACCCCGCCTCGTCGCGCGCGCTGCCGGCCAGCCCGCCGGCCTCATCGTCCTGCTCGACGATCACCACGTCGTCGTGGCCGTCGGCCACGAGCGTCAACGCGGCGCCGAGACCCGTGGGGCCGGCGCCGATGATCACGATGCGTCCTGGGTTGCGTGTGCTGGTCTGGTCGGAGGCGGCGGAGGAACTCACGTCAGCGAGAGTCTAATGATGAGTGACGCTCAATGCCTAATGGGGAGGGGGTGGCGTGGGTATTAGTATTCCGCTCGTGAACGGCGATCGTCGATGGCGCTACCGCATGGCCGGTCTCGAGATCGAGTCGGAGCTTCCGTTGCGTGAGGCGGTGTCGCTGACGCACAGGCCGCCCGCAGACCTGGTCGTACTCGACGGCCAGCGCCACGGGCTGCCCCGCCCCCCCGCCACGAACGCCCATACGCCCGATGCCGGCCGCGTACGGTTCGTCGCTCCCGGCGTCGGCCGCTTCGTCGTCGAAGAGGGTCGCCGCGTGGTGGCGTGGCTGGACGCCGCTGCGGAGAGCAGCGCCGTGTCGCAGCAGGTGTCGGGCTCCGCGCTGGCGTTGGCCCTGATGCAGCGCGGGACGCTGGTGCTGCACGCCTCCGTGGTGCAGATCGGTCGGGCCGCCCTCCTGGTCACGGGTGACTCCGGCGATGGCAAGTCGACGCTCGCCGCCGCCTGTGCGGCCGCGGGCCACGGGATCGTTGCCGACGACCTCGCCGTCGTGGACCAGAGCCCGGACGGCTGGACGGTGCGACGAATCGCGCCGGTGGTGAGGCTCGAGTCGCGCGCGGCGGCCTCCCTCCCGTACGAAGAGGCCTGGCAGGCCGACGGCAAGGTGGTCCAGCGCCTGTCTGCGTCGGCAGTCGGCGAGGACGTGCCGGTAGGCGGCATCGTGTGCCTGGCCTGGGACTCGCCCGTGACGTTGACGCGGATGGGAGCGGTGGAGGCCGCCCTCTCGTTGATTGGCCACGCATACTGCGCTCCGGCCTTCCGTGAGGTCCAGACCGAAGCCACGCTGCGCCAGTGCGCCGAGCTTGCCGGCGCCTGCCCCATGTGGCTGCTCGCCCGGCCGAGAGACCACAATCACCTCACGGAGACGGTGACATTGCTGGCCGACACCCTCACAGCCCTTGCGTGACTTCCAAGCCCGGCTTTAGGTATGCTTCACGCCGTTACGCGACTCAGCGCCGATGTCCGGGAGAGATCGATGAACACGCCACGTCAGACCCGTAAGCCGTATGTGACCCCTCGCGTCGTCGAGCAGGGCAAGGTTGCCTCGGTGACGAAGCAGATCACCCCCACGCCGACGCCTCCGCCGACGACGGGTGGATCGAACCTGCCGACCTCCACTTTCTTCGACGAGTTCTAGCCGGCACGCGGTAGCGGGCGCGAGTGAACCCCGACGTTTCGCCCGGCGGGTGGACCGTCCTTCTGTGGACCGCGCTGATCTGGTCGTCGTCGGCCGCCGGCTTCCTGCTGACGCGGCCGCTCTTTCGTGACTGGTCCGACCAGGGGTACGCGTTATCGCGCCTGGCGGGCCCGCTCTTCGTTGGCGTCGTCACCTGGCTGCTGACGGCCCTCGCCGGCTGGCCGCTCACGACCCCGACCGCCATCGTCGCTGTCGCGGCGCTTGCCGTGGCCGGTTCCGTGACGGCCTGGCGCTTTCCCCTGCCGCTGCCGCCTGCGCGGACGCTCACGCGCATCGAGCTGCTGACGTCCGCCGCGTTCCTCGGCTTTCTCGCAGTGAGGGCGTTGAGTCCGTCCATCGCGGGCACCGAGCGGCCGATGGACCACGCGCTGCTCGCCGCGATGATCGCGCAGCAGACGACGCTGCCGGTCGACCCCTGGCTCTCGGGACATCTCGTCAACTACCACGTCGCCGGCTACGCCTGGTGGGCCCCATTTGCGGTGCTCGTGCAGCAGCCACCATGGGTGAGCTATAACCTCGCCGCGGCGACGCTGCCCGCGCAGCTGATGGCCGGCGCCTGGGGCATCGGTCAGCGGTTGCGCACGCGTTGGGCATGGCTGGCTGCCGCCGCTCTATGCCTGGCAGGCCCGCTCTCGGCGCTGCCTGTCGTGATCGGTGAAAGGCGCCTGCCCGACGGCCTGGAGCCTACGCGCGTGCTGCCCGGCACCGTGAACGAATTCCCCTTCTTCAGCCTCACCTGGGGCGAACTGCACGCGCACGTCCTGGCCATGCCGCTGCTGGTGCTGCTGGCGGCGCTGCTGATACGGCTCGATGAAGCTACTCGTGACGCGGCCGGACGCCGCCTCGCGGTGCCGCTCGCCGCGCTGGCGTCGGTCGTGGGCACCGCATGCGTGCTGACGTCCAGCTGGGATGTGGCGCCTGTGCTCGTCGCGGCGTGCTGGGCACTGCTGCTGCTCGTCGTGCGCGCCCCTCGGCTGCTGCCGGCGGCCGGCCTGTCTGCCGTGGCCGTGGCGCTGCTGCTGGCGTGGCCCACGCTGCAGACGTTTCGTCCGCCGCGCGTGCCCATCGGATGGGAATGGGAGGCGAGTCCGATCGGACCGTTCCTGCTGGTGCTCGGCACGTGGCTGCTGCCCGTGATGCTCCTCGCCGCCAGCGGTCGCTGGACGGCGGCCTGGACGGCCGCCTGTGGCGCAGCGGCACTGGTGATGGCGCTCGTCCCGGGCTTTCGCGTGCGCGCCCTGCTCGTGTTCGTCGTGTTGGGCGTCTGGCGCCGGCGAACGGCGCTCGGACCGCCAGCAACAGCGCTGACGCTGTCGGCGCTGGGCCTGCTGCTCCTTTCGGAATCAGTGTGGGTGGACGACATCTACGGCTGGTCGCTCAGGCGCATGAACGTCGTCTTCAAGTCGCACCTGCATGCGATCGTCCTGCTGTCGCTGGCGCTGCCGGCGGTGGCGCACGTGCTCTGGACGGAGCCGCGGCACCGCCTGCGCGCGTGGACCCGCGGGGCGATGGCGACGCTGGCCGGTTGTGCCCTGCTCGCGTCGGCCAGCGTGCTGGCGGCGCGATGGCACCAGCGTGAACCGGAGTTGACGCTGAACGGCCTCGCCGCCATGGAGCGCCGGTGGCCCGGCGACGCCGCGGCCGTACGTTACCTCTGGCATCACGCACGGCCCGACGACGTCGTGCTGGAAGCGGCGGGACGGTCGTACTCGTATACGTCCCGCATCTCGTTCATGACCGGACGGCCGACCCTGCTCGGGTGGATCGAGCACGAGGGGCTCTGGCGTCGCGGCGCTGCGTGGGAGGCGACGCTCGCGGCACGCATGGCAGAGGTCGAGGCGCTCTACGACGGCCCGGCCGATCGCCTGGCGTCGCAACTGGCATCGGCAGGCGTGCGCTACGTGGTCGTGGGCGCCGTCGAACGCCGCCACTATCCCGCCCTCACCGCCGGGCGCTTCGCCGGCGTCGTTGACGTGGTGCTCGACGAGCAGGGCACGGTGCTGCTGCGTGTCCGCTGACCCGGGTATGTCGTCCGTCGAGACCCGCACTCGAGCACCCCGCCGCGGCATGCTGGTGGTGCTCGCCGCCCTCGTCGCCGTGACGGTCGCGTCGAGGCTCGCCGGCCTCGACGACAGGCAGCCGCACCACGACGAGATGGTGCACCAGTGGTTCGCGGAGCGCTTCGCGTTTGAAGGCGACTATCGCGCCTCTCCTGCCTACCACGGGCCAGTGCTGTATCACCTCCAGGCTGGCGTGACGAAGGTACTCGGGACGGGACTCTGGCAGGCACGGCTCGTGCCGGCGCTGGCGGGCCTCGGCGCGGCGCTGGCGTTGATTGGCCTCGCGATCCGCGAGGGCGGCACGCGGGCGGGCGTCGCCGTCGCCGTGCTGGCGGCCTTCTCGCCGATCTGGACGTACTACGCGCGCTTCGACAGCCACGACACGCTCATCCTGCTCTTCACGACAGCGGTGGCCTGGGGGCGCTGGCACTGGTCGCAAGGCCGCGTGCGGCACGCCACGTGGCTCATCGTGATCGCGCTGGGACTCGCGTGGTGCACGAAGCTCAATGCCCTCTTCGTCGCGGGCGCCATCGCCGTCTGGCCGGTCGTGCGGTGGGTCGCCTCGCACGGCATCGAGCGTCGGCGCGTGGCGCAACGGCCTTCGCTTGCGACCGTCGCCGGAGCGCTCGCGGTCACCGTCGCCGTTGGCGGCATCCTGTTCGCCTCGACCTTCAGGAGCGTACTCACCACAACCGGTGTCGTCGACGCGCTGTGGACGACGGTCCGTACGGCAACGGTCGCCCCCATCACGTACTGGGCCGACCTGAATCAGCAGCAGCGCCTTGGCGGACCGTTCCACTACTACGCCGCGCTCATCGCGCTCTACGAGCCCCTGCTCGTCGCTGGCGCCCTCGTGGCCGTCGGCAGCGCCTGGCGACAGGCGCGGCATCCCTGGCGGGCGCTCGCCATGTCCCTCGTCGCAGGCGTCCTGCTCGCGGCAGCGTCCTGGCCCTTCGAGGCATGGACGA
>JBIQIB010000019.1:2136-8977 GCA_044508265.1 Acidobacteriota bacterium | reverse complement strand
GGCTCCGATCCTGCCGAGCCGCTCGTGCAGCTCGAATACGCGCCCGACACGCACCACCTGCTGCAGCGCCTCGCGGTCGCATGTCCCGACATCGACACCGGCGGCGCGCCGTGCCTCGAGACGACGACGGACGCCGGATGGCCCGCGGAGTGGTACCTTCGGCACGCTGACGGCACGCAGGTGGGCACCGAGGGCCTCGACGCGGCGCCGACGACGCCCTTCGTGTTCGTGCCGGCCCGTCGGACGTCGCCAGTGACCCGGGAACAGGAGGAGCGGCTGAGCGCGACGCACGTGCCGCATCCGGTGCGCTTCTCGATGTGGGGCACCTGGGTGGAGTGGTTGCAGCATCCGGCGCCCGGTGATCTCGCAGCGTTCTGGTGGCGGCGCCGCAGCCTCGGACCGAGGCGTGGCGTCGCGTATGAGTTGTGGGTACGCCGGGACCTGCCGGTACCCGTCACACCGGCGGCCGGGCAGGCGCCGGACATCATGGAAGGATCCAGCGAACGATGACGGTCTCACCTCCCACGCGTACACCGCTCCCGCGGATGGCCTTTCGATGCGTCTGTGCCGCGATCCTCTGCATGGCCGCGGTGTCGGCCCAGACGCCGGCACCTCCGGTCACGCCCGAGCGCCGTGCGTTCGACGCGTGGCTCGACGCCCAGGCCTACGACGCGCTCGCCGCACGGAAGCGGGCGATCGACGGCATCACCACGGCTGAGGGCGTCCGCGAGCGCCAGGCGCACGTCCGCCAGATCCTCCGCGATGCTGTCGGGCCCCTGCCGACGACGGAGGCGCCGCTCGACGCGAAGGTCACGCGGACGCAGCAGCGCGACGGCTACCGCATCGAGCACGTGCTCTTCGACAGCCTGCCCGGGTATCGCGTGACGGCGCTGGCGTACGTGCCCGACGGCCCCGGTCCCTTTCCCGCCGTGCTCGGCACCGCAGGCCATTCGGACGTAGGCAAGGCGCATCCGCTCTACCAGCACGCGTGGATCTCGCTCGCCCGGCGCGGTTTCGTGGTGCTCGCCTACGATCCGCCGGGCCAGGGCGAGCGCCTCGAGTACCTCGACGAGGCATCGGGCAAGTCCCGCGTGGGTGTCGGCGTGCCGGAACACGTCATGACCGGACAGCAGGTGCTGCTCACGGGCCGGACGCTTGCCGCCTACATGGCTCAGGACGGCATCCGCGCGCTCGACTACCTGACCTCGCGCGACGACGTCCGCAGAGACCGCATCGCCGTGGCCGGCAACTCGGGCGGCGGCACGCAGGCCGCGTGGCTCATGGCGTTCGAGCCCAGGCTCGCGGCGACCGTGTCGTCCTGCTACATGACCTCGTGGCAGCAGCTGTGGCGCGGGCCCGGCCCGCAGGATGCCGAGCAGATCGTGCCCGGATTCCTTGCGCGCGGCCTCGATTTCGCCGACCTGGCAATAGCGGGCGCGCCGCGCGGATTCCTCGTGAGCAGCGCCATCCGCGACTACTTCCCCATCGAAGGCGCGAGGGCCTGTCATCTCGAGCTGAAGAGGCTCTACGGGCTGCTCGATGCCGAATCGCAGGTCGCCATGGTCGAGACCGATGCGACTCACGGCTGGTCGCAGCCCCTGCGCGAAGGTGCCTATCGCTGGCTGCGTACCTGGCTGGACGGTCCTGACGCGCCCGCGACGGAAGCGCCGCTCACACCGGACGACCCGGCGTTGCTGCACGTGACGCCGACGGGACAGCTCGCGACGTCCGTCGGCTCGCGCACGACCCGTGCCGACAACTTCGAGTACGCGAGCCAGCTCGCACGGACGCGCGGCGCCGCGACGCCGGAAGCCATTCGAGCCCTGGTGCAGCTCGACGCTCCCAGGGCGCCTGCGACGGTCGTCACGCGGACGCCGGTCGAGGGTCGGCCTGGACACGAACGGCTGGTGATCGAGGTCGCACCCGGTGTGCGGCTCGCGGGCACGCTCATGCGCCCTGCCGCGGCTGCGCAGCCGCGTGGCGTGATGCTCGTCGTGGACGACAGGGGCACCGGCACCGTCGAGCGCGGCGCCATCGGCGCGCATGCCGACGACGTGGTCCTCGCGCTGGACGTGCGTGGGACGGGCGCCCTCGGCCCGTTGACGGGTGAAAGCGGCTACGCGGCCAGCTACCAGTTCGCCGCACGCGCCTGGCTGCTCGGCACGAGCGTCGTCGCGTGGCAGGCGCGCGACATCCTCGCCGGCCTCGACGTGCTGCGCGCCGAGGCCCCTGCGGCAACCACGCGCACGATTCGCGCCCGCGGCCTGACCGCACCGGCCGCGCTGTTTGCGGCGCAGATCGACAAGCCGGCGCACCTCGCGCTCGTGGACAGCCTGGTGAGCTACATCGACCTGGCGGCCGCCGACGAGTACCAGGACGCGTCGCTGGCGATCGTGCCTGGCGTGCTGACGGTGACGGACCTTCCGGAGCTGATGGCGCGTGCGGCGCCTGCCCGCGTCGAGCTCGTGGCCCCGCGTACGCCTGCCGGCGAGGTCATCGGGCGCGCGCAGCTCGAGGGACGGCTGGGCGTCGCTGTGCCGGGCAATGTGGTGGTGTCTACCCGAGCCGGTAACTGACGAAGGCCACGGAGCGGCTGTCTGGCGACCAGGAGGGCACGTTGATCGTGCCCTGGCCGCCGAACAGGCGCGCGAGCACGCGCGGACGTCCGCCCGCAAGCGGCATGATGCGCAGCAGGACGTCCTTGTAGGGCGGGTGTCCCGTCACGTCGGCGGCGTACGACAGCCACACGAGCCACCTGCCGTCAGGGGAGGGGTGCGGAAACCAGTCCGCGTATTCCTCGTCGAAGGTGACCTGTTCCTGGCCGCTGCCGTCAGGGCGCATGCGCCAGAGGCGCATGACGCCGGTGCGCTCCGAGTTGAAATAGATCCACGCACCATCGGGCGTGTAATCGGGACCATCGTCCAGGCCGGGCGATGACGTGAGGCGTTGCGGCGTGCCGCCGGCCGCCGGGACGACGTAGATGTCGAAGTCGTCGGCCTCGTGCCGGCCCACGTAGGCGAGCATCCGGCCGTCGGGCGACCAGCCGTGCCAGTACGCGGGCGACTCGTCAACCACCAGGCGTGGCGTCCCGCCCTCGGCGGGCAGGACGTGGATGCGCGAGCCGTTCGGGCCGCAGCTGATGGCGAGCTGCCGGCCGTCCGGCGAGTAGCCGTGGTCGTTGTTGCAGGCGCTGACCTCGCCGGTGTCGAGGCGCTCCGGTTCGCCGCCGAGCAGCGACACGCGATACAGCAGCCCGCCCTGGTTGATCAGCAGGTGGCGTCCGTCGAGCGTCCAGTTGGGCGCCTCGAACCGCACCGGCGCACGATGGATGACCCGCCGCGTGCCCGTCGCGATGTCGATGGCCTCGAGGATGCTCTCGACCTGCTGCTGCACCGGTTACCGTCCCTTCTTCGGCCCCCACGATCCGCGGCTCGGTCCGCCCGAGCGTGCCCCACCGCCGGCGGGCCTGCCACTGCCGGGGCGACCGCTGCCTGGACGTCCCCCGCCGGAGCGATTTCCTCCGGTGGGCCGGTTGGTATTGGTACGGCTCCCGCCCGGACGGGCGCTGCCGTGACGGCCAGCCGCACCAGCAGGACGCGGCGTCGTGCCGCCGCCGGCGGTGCCACCGGAGCCCGTACGCCGCGCAGCGGCAGCCGCACGCCGTTCGGCGTTCACCTTGGCGCGCGCGCGCTCTTCCGCCTTGCGCTTGCGAATCTCGGCGATGCGGACGGCACGCGGCACCTCGAGCGGCGCGTCCGACCGGGCCTCGTAGTCGAAGTCAGGGAGCGTCACGCGGGGCAGGCGGCGGCCGACGGCCTTCTCGATGCGCCGGAGATCGTCCTCCTCGTCACGCGAGACGAAGGTGAAGGCCTCGCCGGTGGCCTCCGCGCGGCCCGTGCGCCCCACGCGGTGAATGTAGTCTTCGGGCACCAGCGGCACGTCGAAGTTCACGACGTGCCCGAGGGCGGTGACGTCGATGCCGCGCGCCGCGATGTCGGTCGCCACGAGGACGGGATAGGTGCCGGCCTTGAAGCCCGCGAGCGCCTGCGTGCGCTGCGCCTGCGAGCGGTTGCCGTGGATGCGCTCGGCCTTGATGCCGGCGCGCACGAGGAACGCCTGCACGCGGTCGGCGCGATGCTTGGTCCGCGTGAACACCAGGGCCTGCGACATCTCGCCCCGCTGGAGCAGCGCGAGCAGGAGCGACGACTTGAGCTCCTGCGGCACCGGGTAGATCGCCTGCGTGATGCCGACGGCCGGCGTGGCCTGACGCTCCTGGTTGATGAGCACCGGGTCGCGGAGCATCTCGCGCGTCAGCGCCGCGATCGGCGGCGGCATGGTGGCGCTGAAGAACAACGTCTGCCGCTTGCCGGGCAGGTGCCGGAGGATCTTGCGGATCTCCGGCAGGAAGCCCATGTCGAGCATCCGGTCGGCCTCGTCGAGCACCAGGAACTCGAGGCCTTCGAGCTTCGCGTACGGCTGGCGGAAATGGTCCAGCAGGCGGCCGGGCGTCGCGACGACGACGTCGACGCCGCTGCGGAGGGCGTGCTCCTGCGGTCCCATGCCGACGCCGCCGAAGATGGGGGCGGCCGTGACCGGCGTGTGCACCGCCAGGTCGTTCAGGTCTTCGACGATCTGCGCCGCGAGCTCGCGCGTGGGCGTGAGCACCAGCGCGCGGGTGGTGCCGCGGGGGCGATCGATCAAGGCATGGAGGATCGGCAGGAGGAACGCCACGGTCTTGCCGCTGCCGGTGGCCGCGCACGCGAGCAGGTCGCGTCCGTCGAGGGCAGGGGGAATGGCGTCCGCCTGGATGGCGGTGGGGCGGGCGAAACCGAGTTCCTTGACGCCCTTGAGCAGGGCGGGATGGAGCGGGAAACTACTGAACGGCACGAGAATCCTATCGACAGAAACGCGGCAAGCAGAGCCTCACCGCAGGCTGGCGGTCGCATGACCGCGGCCCTGAGGCGCTGCCGGACGACGGCCTGCTTCAGTGGCGCAACCTTGCAAGTGTACCGCGAGCGAGGAAATTTCCTGCTTGACCGCCAGCTCATCCTGACGCAGGGTAGGCGCACACTCGAACCAGGGATGCCGCCGGTCAACACGTGGACCAGCTCGTTACGCGACGAGTACAGGCCCGTTTCCACCCGTCGGCGAAGTCCTAAATATTTAGTTTGACTCATGCTGCCGCCACTGATAGCGTCGCGACGTTCACCACACCTGAGGCGAACGACCGCGATGCCGCGAAGGACGTCCCCTTCCCCGACCGACGCCGAGCTGCGTGTGCTGCACGTGCTCTGGGACCACGGCCCTTCGACGGTGGCCGAGGTGGCGGAGCGCCTGCCCGGCTCCCCGGTCCTCGCGTACAACACGGTGTCGACGCTGCTGCGGATCCTCGAGCGCAAGGGGTACGTGACGCAGCATGCGAAGGTCGGCCGCGCGTTCGTCTTCAGGGCGCGCGTGCCACGGACGCAGGCGCGTAAGCGGGCACTTGCCCATTTGCGGGCGCGGCTCTTCGGCGGCTCGACCGCGTCGCTCGTGCAGCACCTGCTCACCGACGAGCGCCTCGCGCCGGGCGAGCTCGACGCGCTCAAGCGCCTGATCGAGGACGCCTGACATGCCCTGGCTCTGGACCTGGCTCGCACTCGGACTGCTGGCGACGGCCGTCGTGGGGCTGGGCCTCCGCCTGCTGCCGTGGCTGAGCGCCAGCACGCGCAGCGTCGTGTGGGCCGCCCTGCTGTGCGCGATCCCCGCATTCGGGCTGCTGCTGGCTGCCGGCGCGCCACACCTGCTGGCCGGCGACGTCCTCGTGATCCCGCAGATGTCCGCCGCCGACGCAGCTCAGGCCATGCAGGGCGGACCCGGCGCGAATGCCCTGGCGACGGCCTGGGAGGCCGTGGCCGTCGAGCCACCCGTGACGGACGGCACGCGCTCGACCGGCACGCGCATGGTGGCGTACATGACGTCCGGCGTCCTGCTTGCGTGGGCGGGCGCGGCCTTCGTCGGATTCGTCAGGCTGGCCACCGGCCTCGTGACGCTCCGCCGGTGGCGGGCGCGCTGCCGGCCGCTCCCTCCGGCCGCCCTCGATCACCTGCCGGCATGGTCCGCGCTGCAGCACACCGGACGTCGCGCCAGCGTCGCGTGGTCACCGGATGTGACGACGCCATGCGTGCTCGGGCTTCGAGCGCCGATCATCGCGCTGCCGTACGGCGCCAGGGCGCTGGCGCCGGCCGCGCTCGACGCCATCCTGGTGCACGAGCTCGCGCACGTGCGGCGCCGCGACGACGTCGCGCAGTTCGTGCAGCATCTCCTCCGCGCCTGCGCCGCCGTGCACCCGGCCGTGTGGTGGATCGACAGACAGCTGACCGTCGAACGCGAAGCCGCGTGTGACGACTGGGCCGTCACGCTGGCGGCCGGACCTCGCGACTACGCGCGCTGCCTCGTCGCCCTGGCCTCGCGGGGGACGGGCATGGAGGCCCTGCAGGTCGCGGTGCGCGGGGGACGTTCCCAGCTTGCGGCGCGCGTACATCGGCTCGTGGACGGGCGTCGTGCACGCCGTCTGCACGCCGGCGGCCTCGTCCTGTCTGCCGTGCCGGCAGGCGTCGCCGGCGCGACCGCCGCGGCGCTGATGTGGCTGGCCCCGCCCGTCGTCCTGACGATGCCATCTGCGCCGGAGGTACAGGAGTCGGCTGTGCTGCCTCGCACGGCGCTGGCAACGCGGCATGATGCGGCGCGGCATGATGCGGCGCGGCACGCCTCGTTGCCGGTGACGTCACCGGATGTCGCGTCGGGCGCTGCGTCGTACGCGCCATCGCTCCCGGCGTCTCGCCTGCCGTCGCTCCCGGCC
>JBIQIB010000019.1:0-2036 GCA_044508265.1 Acidobacteriota bacterium | reverse complement strand
GTGCCGTCGTCGTTGGTGCCGGTTCCGGCACCGCGCTTCGCGGCGCTGCCTGCAGCGCTCGAACAGGGATCGGTGGCTGCGCTCCCGGCGCCGTCGACGCTGCCGGCCGCGCAGGATGGCGAGGCAGCGTCCACGGGCACATCGGCAGGTGCTCCGTTTCTCGAAGCCGGAATGGTCCTCGGCGATGCGGGCGTTGCCGTAGGGCGCGCCGGTGTCGCCGTCGGCGGTGCGGGTCGCGATGCCGGGCGCGATGCCGGACGGGGCATCGGCCGGGGCGGGGTGGCCACGGCCGGCTTTTTCACGCGGATCGGCAGACGCGTGGCGGACGCCTTCTGAATCATGCGCGTACATCTCGTCAATCCCAGCACCCTGTCGTTCGGCACCGCCGTCATCACGCCCCGCTGGCTGTTCGTGTTGGCAGCCGCGACGCCCGACCGATGGGGAACGCCCCACATCGTCGACGAGACGCTCGACCCGTTCGATCCCGACACGATCGAGCCGGGCGACGTGGTCGGCATCGGCATCCACACGGGCAATGCCTATCGCGGGTACGAGGTCGGCCGGCTGGCGCGCGAGCGGGGCGCGTGGGTCGTCTACGGCGGGTCGCACGCCGGCCTGTATCCGGACGAACCCGTCGAGCACGGCGCGGCGCATTCCGTCGTGAAGGGCGACGGCGAGCAGGTGTGGCCGATCGTCCTCGAGGCGTGTGCCGCCGGCGCTCCGGCGCGGCTGTACGACGGCGGGCGGCTGCCTGGCACGTCGTTCCGCGCCGCCCGGTGGGACCTGCTGCCCCGCGGCCGGTACATGTGGGGCTCGGTGCAGACGGTGCGCGGGTGTCCGAAGCACTGCTCGTTCTGCTCGGTGTGGCGCACTGACGGACAGCAGCCACGCCAGCGGGGCGTGCAGGACGTCGTGGACGAGATCGTTGCGCTGCGGCGTGCCGGATTCCGGTTCGTGCTCCTCGCCGACGACAACTTCTATCCCGTCAGCCAGGCCGACATCCGGATGGCGGCGCGCCGGGTGGACCCGACGCGCCTCGAGCAGTTGCAGGAGATCCGCGACCAGCGGTTCGCCCTGATGGAGGCGCTCGCGAAGCTGCCGCGCGACATGGTGTTCTTCACGCAGATCACCATGGAAGCGGCGGAGGATCCCGAGTTCCTCGACGCGATGCGGCGCGCCAACATCAAGGGCGTCCTCGTCGGCGTCGAGTCGGTGACGCCGGAAGGCCTGAAGGCGGTCTACAAGGACTTCAACTCGGCCGGCGCCGACCTGGTGGGCCGCCTGCAGGCGTTCCGCGACCACGGGGTGCACGTGCTCGGGTCGTTCATCTTCGGGCTGCCGAGCGACAGGCCGGACACCTTCGAAGCGACGACGGCGCTCGCCCAGGAGGCCGGCGTGGCGTTCGCGCAGTTCGTGATGCTGACGCCGTTTCCCGGGACGATCGACTTCCAGCGCTGGGAGCAGGAGTTCACCGGCGAGGCCATCGACGGCGTTCCGCTGACGCGCTACTGGCTGCTCGCGCCGTCGAAGCGGCCGAAGCTCTACACGCCCCACCCCGCGATGAGCACGCCGGAGATCCGGGAGGGCACGCAGCGCGCCTGGGATCGCTTCTACAGCCTGCGGCTCATCTGGCAACGGTCGGCGTGCGTGCGCAGCGTCCGGTCGCGCGTCGCGTTCGTGCTGATCTCGAAGCTCTATCGCCAGATGTACGCGAACACGGGGCTGGCGACCGACAGCGCGCGCGCGAACCGGTCTGCGAGGTGGGCGGGCGTCATCGCGGCGTCGGCGCGCCGGCTGTTCATCGCGCCGCCGATGCCGGACCTCGCTTCCCCCGTGGTGCGCGGCGGGGGGCGGGTGGGGTCAGGTCTCGACGCGGCGTGTTGATGGGGTCAGGTCTCGGCCTCTGGACGCTGCAGAATCTGCCATCTCGACGTGCGGAAGGCGTCGTGATGGCAGATTCTGCACGGTGACGGGGCCGAGACCTGACCCCAACACCGGGTCGCGTCGAGACCTGACCCCACCCACTTGACACCACT
>JBIQIB010000126.1:0-11376 GCA_044508265.1 Acidobacteriota bacterium | reverse complement strand
GCGGACGCCACGCTCGTGTAGATGAGCACGTCGGCCGACGGCTTGTCGATCCACCAGACGATGGGACCGAGCAGCAGGAGGGCCGTCCACGCCGCGCCACCCGTCACGGCCACCGCGCCGGCGAGCGCGACCAACAGCAGGACGTTCAGCCCGACGAACGCCCACAGGGGGTTGATGTCGAGCGCCTGTGTCACCCAGATGCCGGGCACCGTCAACGCCGCATAGAGCCAGAAATGCGGCATGTCCTGCTGGCCATCACGCCCCTTCCACTCCGAGGCGGCCAGGGCAAGGCTCAGCGGCGCCTGCTCGGCGCCGAGCACGGTATCGATGGCGGCGAGCTCCTCCTCGGTGAACGCGGGTCCGTCGCCGCGCGCGAGGTTCAGCGCCATGGCGACGTGCTCGTCGCTGTTGGTCAGCCGCACGGGCGAGGCCTGTACCAGGAAGATCAGGATCCACCCGCAAAGGGAGACCCACGTGGCGAGCGGCTTCACGGTCGCCATCATACCTGTCACGCTCCGGCTGGCGCGGCGTGCCGCCACGCGGCCTCCGGTATGCTTGCCGCATGTCCCCCGTGAAGGCGTTCGAACATGCCGGCCGCCGCCTGGCCTACATGGACGAGGGCAGCGGCGCGCCGCTCGTCCTGGTGCATGCCTTCCCGCTGCACGCGGGCATGTGGGCTCCGCAGCTGCGGGCCATTCCGGCGGGATGGCGCGTCCTGGCGCCCGACCTGAGCGGCTTTCATCGCTCGCCCCGATCCGACGCCGCGCCGGCACGCCACGTGCGCGACCACGCCGCCGACGTCCTCGCGCTGATCGAGTCGGCAGCAGGCGGCGCGCCTGCCGTCGTGGCGGGCCTCTCCATGGGGGGCTACATCGCGTTCGAGTGCTGGCGCCAGCGTCCGTCGCGCGTGCGCGGACTCGTACTGGCCGACACACGCGCGGATGGCGACACGGAAGAGGCCCAGACGCGGCGCCGGACCATGCAGGCCACGGCGCGGGAGGAGGGGGCGGGCGCCGTCGCCGACGCCATGGTGCAGGGGCTGCTCGGCGCGACGACCCAGACGACCAACCCGCACCTCGCCACCGAGGTGCGCGCGATGGTCGAGGCCAGCACGCCTGCCGGCATCGTGGATGCCCTCGAGGCTCTCCGCACGCGTCCCGACTCGCGTCCGACGCTGGCGTCCATCGATTGCCCGACGCTCGTGATCGTCGGAGAAGAGGACGCCGTGACGCCGCCAGCCCTGGCTCGCACCATCGCTGACGGCGTCCGCGACGCCACGCTCGTGACGATCCCGCAGGCCGGCCACCTCTCGAGCCTCGAGCATCCCGTCGCGTTCTCCGACGCGCTGGCGCGCTGGCTGGCGCGCGAGTTCGGCAATGGATCGCCGCGCTGAAGCCCTGTAGAGTGACGCGCGTGCCTTCGTTCCGCCTCGCTGTCCTCCTTGTGGCCGGCATCGCGTCGGCGGTGCTGCTGCAGGTTCCCCGACTCGGCGCACAGCCGGCCTCGCCGCCCAGCGACCTCGGCATCCACGCGTCGCTGGATGCCATCCTCGACCTGTACGTGCGCGAAGGGCGGGTGTACTACCGAGCGCTGCGCTCGGAGCGCGCCAGACTCGACCGCTACGTCAGCGGCCTCGACGTGCCGCCTGCCGCCCTCGAGGGCTGGTCGCGCGACGCCCAGGCCGCCTTCTGGCTCAACGCCTACAACGCCCTCGTGCTGCGGACCGTCGTCGACGCCTATCCGATCCGCGGGCGCGCCGAAGCCTACCCGGCGGTGAGCATCCGCCAGATCCCCGGCGCGTTCGACGCCAGACGGCATCGCGTGGCGGGCCGCACCTGGTCGCTCGACGAGATCGAGAAGGACCGCATCGCCAGCTTCGACGATCCGCGCATGTTCTTCGCGCTGGGCCGCGGCAGCATCGGCGGCGGGCGGCTTCGCAGCGAAGCGTTCACGCCGGCACGCCTCGAGGCGCAGCTCGCCTCGGTGGCCGCCGAGTGCGTGACGCGCTACGAGTGCTTCCGCTACGACCCGGAAAGCGACAGGGTGCAGGCGTCGGCCATCTTCGGGTGGCGCTCGGACGCGTTCGTGCAGCGCTATCCCGGCGACGACGAGCGCTTCGCCAGCCGCAGCCCGATCGAGCGTGCCGTGCTCCAGTTCGTGATGCCGCACGTGCTGCCTCGTGAGCGCGACGGCCTGGCGCGCAACACGTTCACCATGGCGTACCAGACGTTCGACTGGCGCCTCAACGACCTGACCGATGGAGGAATCCGCTAGATGGACCTGCAACTGGCCGGCAAGGCCGCGATCGTCACCGGATCGAGCCGGGGGCTCGGGCTCGCGAGCGCGATGGCGCTCGCAGCCGAAGGCGCGCGCGTGACGCTGTGCGCACGCGGTGCCGAGGCGCTCGAGCGCGCGGCCGCCGAGGTGCGCGGCGTGGCGCGTGCCCCCGAGGACGTAATCGCCGTCAGCGCCGACGTCTCGACGGCCGATGGCGCGCAGGCAATCCACGACGCCACGATCGAGGCGTTCGGCGGCGTCGACGTCCTTGTGAACAACGTCGGCCTGGGCAAGGGTGCAGGCCTGCTCGACACAACCGACGAGGTCTGGCAGCAGGCGTTCGACCAGACGCTCTTCCCGGCCATCCGGATGTCGCGCCTCGTCGTCCCGTCGATGAAGGCGCGCGGCGGCGGCGCCATCCTGATGATCGCGTCGATCTGGGGACGCGAGTCGGGCGGACGCATGACCTACAACGCCGTGAAGGCAGCGGAGATCAGCCTCGCGAAGGCGCTTGCGCAGCAGCTCGCTCCCGACAACATCCGCGTCAACAGCCTGGCGCCGGGTTCCATCCTGTTCGAGGGCGGGTCCTGGCACCAGCGTCAGGTCGCCGATCCCGAGGGCATCGCCGCGTTCGTCGCACGGGAGCTGCCGTTCGGGCGCTTCGGACGTGCCGACGAAGTAGGAGACGTGGTGGCCTTCCTCGCCTCGCCCCGCGCGAGCTGGGTGAGCGGCGCCTGCCTCCCGGTGGACGGCTGCCAGTCGCGCTCGAACATATGAACGGCGGCGGTCGGCGACCTCCCTCGACACGAGATCGATGCTGACGACGATAGCGGAGCTCATTCAGCGCGCGGCAGACGCCCTGTTCATGCCGTGGCTGCTCCTGCTGCTGTTCGGCACCGGCGTCTTCCTCACGGTGCGCTACCGGTTCGTCCAGGTGCGGCGGTTTCCGGAGGCGCTGCGGACGATGTTCGCGTCGGCGGATACCGGCGCCGGCGGGGCGCTGACGCCGTTTCAGGCGTTCATGACGGCGCTCTCCGGCACCATCGGCACCGGCAACATCGCCGGTGTGGCCACCGCCATCGTCTCGGGCGGGCCTGGCGCGCTGTTCTGGATCTGGGCGTACGGCTTCGTCGCCACCGCCATCAAGTTCACCGAGGCGGTGCTGGGCGTGACGTGGCGCGAGACGCGCGGCGGCACCGTGCTCGCCGGGCCGATGTACATCCTGCGCGACGGGATGCGCCTGCCGCGCCTCGCGGGTGCGTACGCCCTCATCGCCGGCGTCGCGGCGCTGACGACGACGCCGTTCACGCAGCCCAACTCGATCGCCGTCGTGCTCGACAGCGAGCTCGGCATCCCGCGATGGATCGCCGGCATCGGCATCGCCGTGCTCGTCTGGCTCGTAATCATCGGCGGCATCACGAGCATCGGCCGCGTGGCCGAGAAGCTGTCGCCGCTCAAGGTCGGGCTGTACCTTGGCGGCGGCCTGCTGGTGATGACGGTCTTCGCGTCGCGGATTCCCGCGGTGCTCGCGCTCGTCGTCGACGAGGCGTTCTCGCTGCGGGCGGCTGCCGGCGGCGGCGTGGGCATGTTCATCGCGATGCGCTACGGGCTGGCGCGAGGCATGTACGCCAACGAAGCAGGCTACGGCACCGCGTCGGTGGCCTACGGCACCGCGCGCAGCGTCCGCCCCGAGCGGCAGGGCCTGCATGCCGTGATGGAGACGTTCATCGTCTCGTTCGTGACCTCGACCATCAGCGCGATGACGATCCTCCTGACGGGCGTCTGGCAGTCGGGACTGACGAGCACCGCGGCGGTGGCGGCCGCCTTCGAACAGGCGCTGCCGGGCGTCGGCGGGTACATCGTGACGCTGTGCGCCTTCCTGTTCGGCTACACGACGCTCATCGGATGGGCGTTCTACGGCGAGCAGTTCTTCGAGTACCTGCTCGGCGTGCGCGTCACGCTGCCGTACCGGTGGATCTTCTGCCTGCTGATCCCGTTCGGCGCGATGGCGCGCGTGGACGTCGTCTGGGCGTGGGGCGACCTGATGAACGCCCTGCAGATCTTCCCGAATGTCGTCGGCATCATCGGGCTCAGCGGTTTCGCGGCCAGGGTCGCGACGGGAAAGCGGTAAGCGGAGGACGGGTTGCCGCGAGCCGGCGGCGGTGCTGCTTCGCCGCTTGATCGCCTCTCCCGGGGTTGGTAGCATCGACCGACGATGAGCCGCACGCTGGCGCGCTATCCCGGTGACAAGGATTCGGCGCTCCAGGAGGCGCTGCGGCGCTTTCTGCCGTCGCATCAGCTGACTGCCGGCGCTACGGTGGACCTCGTCGACCTCGCGGAATGGGGCGACGAAGGCGAAGTCGGCAGCGACCAGCACGTCACCGCCGTCAGGCGTCTGCCCGCGCAGGACGCCCGGTACGCGGCGTTCCCCGACGGCACGCACCCCGCCTTGTTGGGCGCCCTGGCCGCGCGCGGCATCACGCGTCCCTACACGCACCAGGCCGACGCCATGTCCACGGCGCTCGCCGGCGGCAACGTCGTCGTGGTGACGCCGACCGCCTCCGGCAAGACGCTCTGCTACAACGGCGCCGTGCTCAGCACGCTGCTCGAGGAACCGGGGGCCCGGGCACTCTACCTGTATCCGACGAAGGCCCTTGCGCAGGACCAGCTCGCAGAGCTGCACGCGCTCGTCCAGCCGATCAACGACGCCGCGGGACGCGAGATCGGCGTCTTCACCTACGACGGCGACACGCCGCAGGACGCGCGCCGCGCGATTCGCACGCGCGGCAACATCGTGCTCACCAACCCCGACATGCTGCACGCCGGGGTGCTGCCGCACCATCCGCGATGGGCACGGCTCTTCGAGCACCTTCGCTACATCGTCATCGACGAGCTGCACGCGTACAGGGGCGTGTTCGGCAGCCACCTGGCGAACGTGCTGCGGAGATTGCAGCGGATCTGCCGGCACTACGGATCGACGCCCACCTTCATCTGCACGTCGGCGACCATCGCCAATCCCAGGGAGCTGGCCGAGCAGCTCACCGAGCAGCCGTTCACGCTGGTGCACGAGAACGGGGCGCCGCGCGGCGAGAAGTTCTTCCTGTTCGTGAACCCGCCGGTGGTCAACCGCGCGCTGGGCATCCGCCGGTCGTACCTGGCCGAGGCGCGCCGGGTGGCGATCGAGTTCCTCCAGCGGCACCTGCAGCTCATCGTGTTCGCGCAGAGCCGGCTCGCCACCGAGATCCTCACGACGTACCTGAAGGACGCGTGCGAAGGGCCGCCCGGGGCACCCGAGGCCGTCCGCGGCTACCGCGGCGGGTACCTGCCGATGCGGCGCCGCGAGATCGAGCGCGGGCTGCGTGCGGGGGAGGTGCGGGCGGTGGTCTCGACCAACGCCCTCGAGCTCGGCATCGACATCGGGGCGCTGGACGTCTGCGTGATGGCCGGCTATCCCGGCACGATCGCGTCCACCTGGCAGCGGGCAGGACGGGCGGGGCGGCGGTCAGGCCGTTCGGCCGTCGTCCTCGTGGCGTCGAGCGCGCCGCTCGACCAGTTCATCGTGCGGCATCCCTCGTACTTCTTCGAGGCGTCGCCGGAGCACGCCCTGATCAACCCGGACAACCTCCAGGTGCTGCTCAACCACGTCAAGTGCGCCGCGTTCGAGCTGCCGTTTGCCGATGGCGAGGCCTTCGGCAAGGCGACGGTCGACGCGGGCGACGTACTGCAGGCGCTGTCGGAGCAGGGCTTCGTGCACCTGGCCGACGACCAGTGGCACTGGACGCACGAGTCGTACCCTGCCGATGCCGTCAGCCTGCGCGCCGTGACGTCTGACAACTTCGTCATCGTCGACGCCACGGACGGCGCGCGCGTGATTGGCGAGACCGACTACACGAGCGCGCTCTCCACGCTGCACGAGAAGGCGATCTACATCCTGGAAGGCGCGCTCTACCAGGTGGAGCGGCTCGACGTGGAGGGACGGAAGGCGTACGTCCGCAGCGTGGACTGCGACTACTACACCGACGCCATCACGTATACGAAGGTCACGGTGCTCGACGTGTTCGAGTCGAGCCTCGGCGAGCAGGGCGCACCAGGCGCGGACCTTCCGCCGGCCATCGCGTCAGCGACTGCTGACGCGTCTGATGCGTTGGCGGCATCGCATGCATCGGATGCATCGGATGCGCTGGCGGAGGTGCCGCAGCCGAATCGGTCCGGACGCTCGCACGGCGACGTGCACGTCGTCTCGCGCGTCGTGGGCTTCAAGAAGATCCGGTTCTACACCAACGAGAACGTCGGGTCGGGCGACCTCGACCTGCCCGAGCAGCAGATGCACACCACGGCGTACTGGCTCACGATCCCGCGTGCGGTGCTGCTCGAGGTGCCGGCGAGCCCCGACGACCGCCGCGACGGCGTCAGCGCGCTCGCGTTCGCCATGAAGTCCGTCGCGCAGCTGCTGCTCATGTGCGACCAGCGTGACGTGGGCGTCTCCATCGATTCCGGCAGCGGCGAGGCGACGGCGGGCACGAGCGCGCCGCCCGTCAGCGGCACCGCCGACGCGCACGTGTTCCTGTACGACGCGTATCCGGGCGGCATCGGGTTCAGCGCGCCCCTGTTCCGCATGCACGACGCGCTGCTGGCGCAGACGACGGCGCTCATCGCGTCGTGCGCCTGCGAGACCGGTTGCCCGTCGTGCGTCGGGCCGGTGGGGGAGACCGGCCCGCGCGCCAAGCAGGTCGCGCTCGCGCTGCTCGAACGCCTGCAGTCGGGCACGCCCGCCGACGAGGTGCCGTTCTGATGGCCGGCCGCCACCTGGAACGTCTGCGCGAGATCGCCAGGCAGTCCGCCGCCCGGACGCCGCGTGAGCTCACCTACGCACCCGTGGATGCCGAGGGGCTGCCGGTCGACGACCGCGACCCCGCAGGGCCGTCGCTGCCGGGCGCGCGACACGTCGTGACGCCGCACGGCACCTGCTGGCGAGTGGACGTCCTCGCGCCTGCCGGCACGGCCCACGGACGTTTTGCCGTGGACGAGTGCGCCGTCATCATCGACCCATGGCTCGACGTGCTCGCCGGCCGTGCCGTGACGCCACACGCGCGTGGCACACGCGTCGTCTACGTGGACCTCGAGACCACCGGGCTCAGCGGCGGCGCCGGGACGGTGCCGTTCATGGTGGGCATCGGCGAGGCGACGCCTCAGGGCTTTTTGACGTCACAGTACGTGCTGCCCGGCTACGCCTCCGAGCGTGCCCTGCTGCACGCCGTCGAGGCGCACCTGGCGGATGCAGACCTGATCGTCACCTTCAACGGGCGCACTTTCGACGTACCGGTGATGGAGATGCGCGGCGAGCTGCACCGGCTGCCGCAATCGGTCTGCGACCTGCCGCATCTCGACATGCTGCCGGCCGCCCGCCGCCTCTGGCGCATGGGCGAGGACGGCGAGCGGAGCTGCCGCCTGACGCACCTCGAGTGGTCGGTGCTCGGCTTCGGCAGGGTCGGAGACGTACCGGGCTACGAGATCCCCGGCCGGTATTTCGCGTTCGTCCGCGGCGGCAGCGGGACCCTGCTCGATCCGGTCTTGCTGCACAACAGGCTCGACTTGATTTCGCTGGCCGCGCTCACGGCACACGCCCAGCGGCTGCTCGCCTCGGCGTCCACGTCGGCGCCCGGCGGCCTCGAGACATGGGGGCTCGGCACGTTGCTCGAGCGTGCGGGCCACACCGAGGCGGCCGTGAGCTGCTACCGGCAGGCGGCTGCCGATCGCTGGCAGCCGATCGAGGTGCGACGCGCGTCGGCCAGGGCGCTGGCGAGGCTGTTGCGCCGGCTGCGCCGCTTCGGCGAGGCGGCCGAGGCGTGGCGGCAGGTGCTGGCGCTCGGAGGCCGGCCGCAGGTGATGCGTGAAGCCAGGGAGGCGCTGGCGGTGCACCACGAGCACCGCGTTCGTGACTTCGAGGAGGCGCGCAGGCACGCCGAAGCCGGCATCGCCGCGGCCATCGGACGCGCCGAACGTGAGGCGTTCGGGCGCCGGCTGGAGAGGATCGCGAGAAAGGTGGAACGTGCCATGCCGGCCCGGCCGCTGTGGGCCGATACCGGCGTGGCAGGTGAGGACGAGCGGTAATCGGGCGGGTTACGCCGAAGCGTTCTTGCGGTTCTTCTCGGCTGCCTTCCGGCCCGCCACCGTCTGCGCGCCGTACTTGCGCGTGAAGCGCTCGACGCGGCCCTCGGTGTCGACCAGCTTCTGACGGCCCGTGAAGAACGGATGGCAGTTGCTGCAGATCTCGAGGTGGAGTTCCTTCTTCGTGGAGCTCGTCTTCCACGTCGCGCCACAGGCGCAGCGGGCCTCGACCTCGTAGTACTCGGGATGAATTCCGGCTTTCACAGTGTGCTCCTTCGCTCGCCGAACAAACCAAAAGTATAGCACGCGGCTCCAGCCCGGCCTTGCGGCTCACTCGCCGAGCACGGTGACGGCCACGTCGCGCCGCGCCACGGCCGTGTTGCCCGCGACGTCAGCCGCGTGCACACGCAGGACGTAGTCTCCCGGCGGCAGCATCCGCGTATCCCAGGCATCCCAGGTGGCCCGCCCTTCCTCGAGGAGGGTGGTGATCACGTAAAGGAAGCGCGTCCGCCGGCTGCCGTAGGCCGGGATGCCGCTGCCCGGGGCGTACACCCGGGCTGGCGCGTCGCCGTCCGCGTCGAGCCTGTCGAACCGCTGCGTGATCCGCGGGTGCTCGAACCCGGGCGCGGGTGTGCCGTCCGGATGCAGCACCTGATAGCCGAGCGTGTGCAGGCCGAGCCGGCGCCACGGGACGTTCCCATCGGCCTGATCCCACGCGTCGACGACGATCTGGACCCGGCCGTGGACCAGGGTGCGCCCGTCGCGGACCGTCGAGAGACGTCCGCCCGCCGCGTCGTAAAGAAGGATGCCTCCGGGGGCGATCGTCGGCGGGATGCTGTCGTGGAACCGGACGAGCCGCAGGCCCAGCGGGTTGTGGTCGTCGCCGGGCCAGCCGACCGCCATGTGCACGTGGTTGAACGCGTTGACCGTGCCGACACGCTCGCCCGACGCGAACCTGGCGCCGCGGCGAACGCGCAGCCGTTCGAGGCGCCCTTCCGGCGCGTCCACCTTGTAGCGTCGGACGTCGATGGCGTGGTCGCGCAGGCCGCGTCCTGCCCGGATGTGCACGTAGGTCACGTCGCCGACGCGCACCCACTCGTTGATCGTGCCGACCGCTCCGTTGCCGAAGGGGCTCGACACGACGCCGGGGCGCACCGCATGCACCGGAGTTCCCTGAGGCATGCGGATGTCCACTCCCCTGTGGAACCGCGGAGCGGCATCGCCACCTCTGTGCTCGCCATGCGTGCCGGCGACCTCGTGCGGCCCGTCGAACGGCGCGACAGGCCACAGCAGCGGCAGCGCACCGAAGGCCGCCGTGTCGAACCGCGGCGCCACGCGCGGCGATGCCGGCGGGTCGAGCGCAATCACCTCAGGGTCACTCAGCAGGCGCAGCAGCGCATTGCCGGTGTCGGCGACGGCCAGGCGTCCGACCGGCGTCCAGGCCAGTCCGGCGGGCCGCCGGAAGCGTGCCGTGGCGCCGAGGCCGTCGGCATAGCCGGGGCCGCTTCCCCCGGCGACCAGCTGCGCCGAGCCGTCGGGGGCGCGACGCACGACCGCGCCGTGCTCGTCGGTCACGTGGATGACGCCGCCGCCCGAGACCGCGACAGCCAGCGGACGGGTGAGGGACACGCCGTGCAGCGGGATCGTTTCGACCTCGCCTCTCGTCGACACCCGCCGGAGGAGGCCGTTGCCTGCGTCGGCGACGACGAGATCGCCCGACGGGTGCAGCGCCAGTCCCGTCGGCGTGTCGAACGACGCCGACGGCCCCGTCCCGTCGGACCGGCCCGGACCGCCGCCGCCGGCGAGCGTCGTCACGCGTCCCTCAAGGGTGAGCACGCGGATGGCGTCGTTGTAGGCGTCGGCGATGTACAGCGTGCCTGACGGATCGAGGGCCAGCCCCATCGGGCCGTCGAACGCCGCGTCGCTGCCGATCCCGTCACGATGACCGGCCCGGCCGGTGCCCGCCAGCGTCGTCACGTGCCCGTCCGGGCTGACGGCGCGGATGGCATGGTTGCCCGTGTCGGCCAGGTACACCGTGCCGGCGGCGTCCACGGCGACGCCCGAGAGCGTGGAGAAGCGCGCGGCGTGGGCTGGGCCATCGGCAAAGCCCGGCTCGCCTCCGGCGAGCGTGCGCGTCGAACCGTCGGGCGCGACGGCCCGGAGGCGGTCGCCGTCGGTCACGAGCAGGCTGCCGTCCGGCGCTACCGCGACGCCGAACGGGTCGGCGAACGACGCAGCATCCGCAGGGCCATCGGCGGTGCCGGCGACGCCGGTCCCCGCCAGGACCTGCGCGCGCAGCCGCCAGTCGGTGCGGGCCGGCGGAGGCGGCAGCGTGCTCCACCACCATGCGGCTGCGGCACCAGTGACCAGCGTGACGAGCAGCACGGCGGACAGACGCATCGCGCCACCAGTCTTGTCGGGCGGCGCCGTCGCCCGCAAGTCATGGGCACCGGGACGCGGATGGGCGCAGCGGCAGGGTTCTTGCTGTGTCACACACGTCGATAGCGGCACGATGCTGGCGCGAGTGCAATTCCCGCCCGCGCAGGCGACGTGTCGATCACGGAAGTGTCAGCGTAGCGACACTAGTGTCAGGTCACCGGAGATACACGTGCTCAAGCGCCTCACCTGCGCCACCTTCATGGTTCTCGTCGCGAGCGGCGTCGCGCATGCCGGTCCGATTGGATGGCAGCAGCCGTACTTCACGCATTCGCCGGGCGCCGTCGCCTTCGAGGACATCGCCTGGACGCCTCTCGAACTCGCGGCGTTCCACGCCTACGGCGGCTATTTCGCCAACATCCGTCGTCCGCAGTTCGAGACGCCGATGCCGACGTTCGTCGTCGAAACGCCGGACTTCGCCATCGAGGACGAAATCCGGATCACGCTGAACTCGGTGTCCGGGCCGACTTTCATGCCGTTCCAGAGCGCCTTCGAGAGCTTCTCGATAGCAAGTGAGCCGCCGCTCGAACAAGGCGACGTGCCCGTGCCGGAGCC
>JBIQIB010000266.1:0-1616 GCA_044508265.1 Acidobacteriota bacterium | reverse complement strand
TTGTGCTGTGTCTGCCGCATCAACGACTTTCGGCCCGCCGCATGCCGCTGACCTGGTGCGACGTGCGGCGGCTCGGCCCAATTCGGCAGCCGGCCAGCCGCCGGTGTGCAGTGGTCGCACTTCGCCAAATTTACGTGGGCCGGCGCAAACGTGGCTCCACCAGGAAAACCGGGTGGTTCGGCGCGGCTCGACGGAATTCCTCGGGCGGCGAGTCCAAGCCCTCGAGGTAGGGGCAGCACGGAGAAGCGGCGATACGCCCGGACCTACCGATAGCCCCGTTTCAACAGGTGCTGCGCACCGGCGTCCATCGCGGCCGGGCCCGCCAGATCGAACCCGAACGCGTTGGCCAGCCGGTCGGTGATGTTGAACGCCAAGGACACCGCCAATGCGTCCTCGATCTGCTCTCGTGTGACACCCGCGGCGAGCACCGCACGAACGTCGTCGGGCTCGATGGTGTTCTCCCGAGTGAGTGTGCCGAGCAGGCGCAGCGTCGCGCGCAGCGGTTCCTCGATCGGCGCGGTGTCCAGATCTCGCAGTGTCGCAGCGACTTTCGCGTCGTCGCCGTACCACGTGCTCGACGTGGCGGTGTGTGCGGCGACGCAGAACGGGCACTCGTTGACCTTCGACACGAACGCCGCCATGAGCTCGCGATCGCCGACCGACCAGGCCGACGGGCCGCGCATCGCCTCCTGAGTGAGTGCACCGGCGGCGGCGCCGTAGAACTCGGGCCGGTACATCACGAGCTTGACGGCATCGACCACCGGCTGGCGTGAAACCACCCGGATCAGCGCCAAAATGGCCTTCTTACCAAGGGTGTGCCCGTGGTCGAGAATCGTGAGTCGCATGGTCACGCCCCCGCCACCGCGGCCCGCGCGGCCGCGTATTGCCGGCAGGCCTGGCCGACCGCGGCGCACACCACGACCTCATAGATCTCGTCCTCGCTCAAACCGGCCGTGCGGGCGTCGGCGATGTCGCCGTCGGTCACGCGATAGGACTGATGCGCGACCTTCTCGACCAAAGTGTGCACGGGCTCGTCCAGGCCGGTGTTGTCGAACGCGGCCCGGCGCAGTTGCACCGGCGCTTTCCCCGCGCCGTCGCGAACGCGCGTGACCAATGTGTGCAGCAGTTGAGTGACGTCAGACATGGTTCAGCTCCAGAGGATTCGTTGTTGCAGTAGGGCTTGCTCGGCCGGATTGGCCGTGAGTTCGAGGGCACGTTGATCGGCGGCCCGCGCCTGGTCGGGACGGCCCAGTTCACGCTCGAGGTCCGCGCGTGCCGCGTGGTAGAGGTGATAGCGGTCGAGCGACTCGGCGAGGTCGTCGAGCTCGCGCATCGCCGTTTGCGGGCCGGCGGTGTAGCGCAGCGCGATCGCGCGGTGCAGACGCGTGACGGGCGACGGCTGCAGGTGCAGCAGCATGTCGTAGAGCAACACGATCTGCTCCCAGTCGGTGGTTTCCCAGGACTCGGCCTCGGCGTGGCAGGCGACGATCGCGGCCTGCAGTTGGTACGGGCCGGGGCGTCGGTATTTCGCGGCGCGGACCAGCAACCGGGTCGCGTCCGCGATCGCCGCCCCGTCCCACAACGACCGGTCCTGGTCCCGCAGCAACACCAATCCG
>JBIQIB010000018.1:48425-49848 GCA_044508265.1 Acidobacteriota bacterium | reverse complement strand
ACGGCGACGGCCTGCCCATCGGCCTGCAGTTCACAGGGCCGGCGTTCGAAGAGTCTCGCCTGCTGTCGATCGCGGCCGCGTACGAAGACGCCCGCGGGCCGGCACCACGACCGGTCAGTTGATCGGCTTGTCGGCTGGTCGGCAGGTCGGCAGGTCGGCTCGTCGGCTCGCGGTAGGGACGGCTCTCCGAGCCGTCCCTCTCCGTTCCCTGCAGCAGTCAGCGGTCAGCGGTCAGCGGCTGTAAATCGACGATCACCGGCAGGTGGTCCGAGTCCAGGTACGCCGGCCAGGTGGCACACGTGGTGCGCACCGCGTGGCGCGGCAGCGTGCTGAAGACGTAGTCGAGGCGTCCGCGCCACCAACCCAGCAGCGCGTGAAGTCCCCAGGGCCAGCGGTTGGTCCGGCGACGGCCGCAGGCCTCGACGGGCAGCGCGCCGGTCAGCGCGTCGTAGGCCGCATCGCGCGTGCCCCAGAGCGCGTTGACGTCGCCGCCCGCCACCACCGCCACGCCGCGTGCGGCCTCGTCACGCAGCCAGTCGCCGAGGAACGCCGCCTGCTGGCCGCGTCCGCCAGTGGTGTCGAGATGGAACGACACCACGCGCAGCGGCATCTGGCTGACGCCTTTCACCTGCGCGCCGACCGTCGCCGCCACGGCGACGCGGCGCTGATGGGTCAGCGGAAGCTCGATGGCCACGGGGCTCGTCAGCGGCAGCGACGACAGGATGGCGTTGCCGCGGTCCTCTGCCGGCCGTCCTCCATCCGGCGCGTCCCCGTTGCGCATGGACGGCACGTAGACGAGCGACAGGCCAAGTCGCGCGGCCAGGTCGGCCACGTCCTCGCCGTGGCCGGGCCCGTGGAGCGAGCCGGGCACCGGTGCGGCGTCCGCGACGCTGGGCGGCACCGACGGTGAGCGCCGGACGACCTCCTGCAGCAGCAGCACGACCTGCGTCGTCACCGGGGCCGTGCGCGCACGCAGCGCCTGCAGCAGCGCGTCGATGTCGGCGACGCCGCCGTGCGTGTTCCAGCTCACGATGGTCAGGGCACCGGGCGGTTCGTGAGCGGCCTCACGCTCGCCGAGAGTATCCGGCGTGCGGAAGGCAGGCGGACCGACGGTGTCGCACCACGAGTCATGAACGAGGCGCGCGGCCTTTCCCGCCGGTGCGAGCCACTCCATCGGGACGGGTGACAGCCGGCAGGGACGGACGCCAGCGTCTGCGCGCGGCGCCGAGGGCACCGCCTGCGGTGGTCGTCCGGCGCATCCGGGGAGGAGCGCCGTCAGGAGGAGGACAGCGAATCGTCTGGACAGCGGGTCAACCGGTCGGCGTGTCAACACGTCGGCGCGTCGGCCGGTCGGCAGGCCGGCGCGAGAGGCTCAGGGCACGGTAGCACGGGGATCGGGAATCAGCTTGCCGGCTTGTCGGCG
>JBIQIB010000018.1:46376-48325 GCA_044508265.1 Acidobacteriota bacterium | reverse complement strand
AGGGGAACAGCCGTGCTCAGCCCTCCGTCCTAACCTTCTGTCGGAGGAATCGATGATCGAAATGCTCGTGATCGGCTCGCTGCTGACCGTCGGCGCCATCCTTGCGGCCGTGCTGCTGGCCGCGTGGGCCGCCCTGAAGGTCGTGTTGTGGGTCGTCCTGCTGCCGTTGCGGCTGCTGCTCTGGACGCTGCTGCTGCCGCTGATGCTGCTCAAGTTCGTCTTCGCCGGCGTGGTCGGGATGGTCGTCGCCCTTGTCGCGCTCCCGATCCTCTTCGTGGGCGGCGTCGTGGCACTTCTGGGCGTCGCCGCCTCCCTGCTCGTCGCGGCAGCGCCGTTCCTGCTCGTCGCCCTCGTCGTGTGGCTCGTCGTCCGCGCGTCGTCGTCAGCCGCCGTCCCCGCGTAGCGGGATGAGCCTGGGAGTCGGCACGCAGACGCGCCGACGGGCCGCCCGGCCCGCCGGCTGAGCCGCCCACTCCCCGCTATCATTCCGACGTGGCGGACGAAAGGAGGCAACTCCAGCGGCTCGAGGCCCTCGCGGCTCTCCTGCCGATCCTCGCGCAGGCGCTCGACGTGCGTGAGGTCTTCCCCCACATCCTCAGGGTGACGCGCACGGTGCTGCCGCACGACACCCTCGGCATCGCGCTGCTCGATGCCGACCGCACCACCGTGCACATCCACGCCCTGTCATCGGACGTCGGGTTCGAGGCACCCGACGCGTTTCCCGTGACCGACGAGATCCGGTGGCTGCTCGATGGCGACTGGGACGCCCTGCTCGTCGCCGACATGCGCGACGACCCGATCATGGCGGCACTCCCACCCGTCCGCGGCGGCCTGCGGTCGTCGCTGCGCGTCCCGCTGCGGCGCGACGGCGTGCTGATTGGCGGCGTCAACTTCATGGCGCGCACGGTGGGCGCCTTCACCGACGACGACGTGCCCGTCGCGCGACGAGTGGCGGAATACCTGAACCTGGCGCTGGCGCATGGCGACATGGCCGAGGCCGCGGCGCGCGCCGCCGAGACCCGCGAACGCGCGCTGGCGCTGGAGCGCCGCGTCGAGGCCCTGCAGGAGGAACTCGTCTCGGTCGGACGGCTGTCGCGGCGCATCGTCGGCGAGTCGCCCGCGTGGCGGCGCGTGATGGCCGAAGCCACGAAAGTGGCCGCGACGGAGACGACGGTGCTGCTGGCGGGCGCGTCTGGGACGGGTAAGGAGGTCGTTGCACGTTACGTGCATGGCGCCTCGCCGCGCGCGTCAGGCCCGTTCGTCGGCCTCAACTGCGCGGCGATACCCGACGCGCTGCTCGAGGCCGAGCTGTTCGGCGCAGAACGTGGCGCGTACACGGGCGCCGTACAGGCTCGGGCGGGCCACCTCGAACGCGCCTCGGGCGGCGTCCTGTTCCTCGACGAGGTCGGCGAGCTGTCGCCCGGCGCGCAGGCGAAGCTGCTGCGCGTCATCCAGGAACGGGAGTTCCTGCGCCTCGGCGGCACGCGCACGCGGATCGCGGACGTCCGCGTCGTGGCGGCCACCAACCGCGACCTGGCGCAGCTGGTCGCCGAGGGCCGTTTCCGCGAAGACCTCTACTACCGCCTCAACATCTTCACCATCACGCTGCCGCCGCTGCGCGAACGGGAGGCCGACATCATCCCGCTCAGCCTCGCGTTCCTCGACGACCTGGCTGCGCAGCTGGCTCGCCCGGCAGCCGGCCTGTCGCGGGAGGCCCGGCCGGCCCTGCTCGCCTACCCGTGGCCGGGCAACGTGCGCGAGTTGCGCAACGTCCTCGAACGGGCCTCGATCCTGGCCGACGGCGGGCTCATCACCACCGATCACCTGATGCTGCCGGCGGCTCCGGCGGTCGCTGGGAACTCGCCGTCACCGAGTCCGCCCGCGGCGACGTCCGGTGCGGATGCGTCAGGCACGCTCGCCGACGTCGAACGGCAGCTCGTGACAGACGC
>JBIQIB010000018.1:4330-46276 GCA_044508265.1 Acidobacteriota bacterium | reverse complement strand
TGGCATGGAGGTTTCCATGTCCCAGGCGGCTGTCGAACGCTGCATCGGGCGCCTGCTCACCGACGAGGCATCCCGGCGCCGGTTCCGGGAGGCTCCGGCGTCCGCCATCCTCGAACTCGCCGCGACCTGCGGCCTGCCCCTCACTGCCGCGGAACGCCTCGCCCTTCAGGCGACCGATGCCGACACGTGGGACGCGCTGGCCGACGCCATCGACCCGCGGCTGCAGCGCGTCGCGCGCGACGGCTGGCGCGGTCCCGCGACGGTGCTGCTCGCCATCGGCCTGAGCCTCGCGACAGGCACGGCGTTCGGCCAGCCGCCGGCCCCAGAGACATCTTCGGCAGGCACGTCCACCCTGGCGCCTGCCCCTGTCGCGCAGACGAGCGTCCTCACGCTCGACGAGGCACGTGCCCGGGCACTGGCTCGGGTGCCCGCCATCGAGATCCAGCGGATAGGGGCTGCGCGCGCCGAGGCAGGGGTCGAGGCCGCAGACGCCGCGTGGGATCCCGTCCTCAGGATCGACGCGCGCGTGCGATCGCACACCGACCCGCTCAACACGCTGTTCTCCGGCGCCCCCGACAACGCGCTCGGCCCCCGGACGACGGGTGCGTCCTCGATGGTCAGCTGGAGCCGCCTGTTCACCAGCGGCGCGACGGTCACCGCCCACGCGGGGGCCTCATACGACCGCACCAACAGCCTGCTCGCGCTGCTGACGCCGGCGTATCAGGGAGCGGCCGGCGTGGACATCCGCCAGCCGCTCGCACGCGGTCGGCGCCTGGACGCGGCGCGCCACAGGCTTCGGCTGTCGAGGCTCGACGTCTCGCGAAGTCGCGCGCTCGTCGAGCAGGCCGTCGTCGACGTCGTCGCGCGCGTCGAGCGCGCCTACTGGACGCTCGTCGCGGCACGCCAGGCGGTCGCAATTCACGAGCGTGCCGTCTCGCTGGCCCGCGCGCAGCGTGCGGACGTCGAGGCTCGAATCGACGCCGGGACGGCGGCGGAGGCCGACCTGGCCGCTTCGGATGCCGCCATCGCCGAGCGGCTGACGGCGGCGATCGCCGCACGGGCCGAGGCGGCCGGCGCGGCCATCGCGTTGCAGGCCCTGATGGCGGGCAGTCCGGACGCCGGCGCATGGGACACCGACGTCGTGCCTGCCGACGTCACGCCGCCACCTGCGCCGCCCGTCGAGTCAGCGGACGCCCTCGTCTCGACGGCGCTGGAACGACGCCCCGAACTGCATGAGCTCGACGTCCTGGACGAGCGCGCAGCTCTCGACGAGGCACTGGCCGCCGACCGCGCGCGGCCGCAGGTCGACCTGGTCGGCAGTTACACGGTGCGCGGCCTGGCCGGCACGCCCAATCCGGACGCCCGCCTGCCGTTCGCCTCGGTGCCCATCGTCGTGGACGACGACCTGCAGGGCGGGTGGGGACGGTCGTTGCGCAACGCCCTGGCCCACCGGTTCACCGACGTCGCCGTTGGCGTGCAGGTGACGGTGCCGCTCGGCAACCGCGCGGCGCTGGCCGACAGGACGTCGGCGGCACTCGCGCGCGATGACGTCGAGGCCCGCCGGCGCGCCGCCGCCATCCGGATTGCCGAGGAAGTGCACCAGGCGGTGGCGGCACTCCACGCCGCTCGCGAGCGGCGGGCCGCAGCAGCCGAGGCGCGCGCCGCGGCCGCACGTCAGCTGACGGCCGAGGACGACCGCCATGAACTGGGCGTCTCCACGGACTTCCTGTTGCTCACCCGTCAGACCGATCTGGTCCGCGCAGAGCTGACCGAGACAGCGGCGATGGCCGACGAGGCGCGTGCGGTCACCGAGCTCGATCGAGCGACCGGCCGTCTGCTCGAACGCCGCGACATTCAGTGGGAGGAACCCCGATGAACGCGTGCATCTGGAAGCTCGCGGCGGTCGTCGCCGTCATTGCCGGCGCGGGCGCCGGCATCGGCTGCCAGCGACAGGAGGAACAGCGGTGGCGGCTCAACGGGCGCGTCGAAGCTCCGCTCGTCGATCTCGCGCCGCGTGTCGCTGGCCGCGTGACGGACGTCCTCGTGCGCGAGGGCGACCGCGTCAACGCAGGCGACGTCCTGGTGCGGCTCGATCTCGGCGAGACGGCGCTCGCGCCCACCCGCGACAGGCATGCCGTGGACGCGGCCGACGCCCGCGTGCGCGACCTGCAGGCCGGCACACGCGACGCGGAGGTGCGCGCGGCCGAAGCCGAGCTCGCCGACCGCCTGGCCGCCGCACGCCTGGCGGCGCACGAGCTCGAACGGCAGACGCGGCTGCGTGAACGTCGAGTGGGCACGGCGCGCGATCTGGATCAGGCCCGCGCCGCTCACGAGCGTGCCGAGGCCGCGGTGACCGCGGCACGCGAGCGCCTGACGGTGCTGCACGAAGGCGCACGGCGCTGGCAGGTCGCACAGGCGCAGTCTGAGCGCGACCGCGCGGCAACGCAGGTGCAGCAGTCGGAGATCGTCATCAGCGAAGCCGACATCCGCGCGCCACGTGACGGCGTCGTGCTCCACCGGCTCGTCGAGCCAGGCGCGCTCGTCGGGCCGGGCCAGCCGGCGGTGACGCTCGGCCTCGCCGACCGGCTGTACGTCCGCACGTTCATCCCGGAGCCGCGCCTCGGCGAGATCCGGCAGGGCCAGCTCGCCTGGGTCGTCGTGGACGCCTTTCCCGACCGACGGTTTCCCGGCCGCGTGACGGAGATCTCGCCGACGGCGGAGTTCACGCCGAAGGCGGTCGAGACGCGCAACGAACGCGTGAACCTGGTCTACGCCGCGCAGGTCGATCTCGAGGCTGGCTGGGACGCGCCGCTCGTGCCGGGCCAGCCGGCCGAGGTCGTCCCGCGCGAACCCGCGGAGGACACGCCATGACGACGCCCATGGTGAGCGCCGAGGGCGTGACGAAGCGGTTCGGTCGCGTGACCGCGCTCGACGACGTCTCGCTCCGGATCGACCAGGGGGAGCTGTTCGCCCTGATCGGTCCGGATGGCGCGGGCAAGACCACGTTCTTTCGTCTCGTCGCGAGCCTGCTCGCTCCCGACCGTGGACGCGTGACGCGTGCCGCCGCCGGGCAGACGTTCGGCATGGTGCCGCAGCAGTTCGCGCTCTATCAGGATCTGTCCATCGACGAGAACCTCTGGCTGCGCGCCCGCCTGTACGGCGTGCCGACCGACACCGCGGCGGCGCGCATGCGCGACCTGCTCGAGCGCGTCGATCTCGACGGCGTCCGCAATCGCCTGGCCGGCGCGCTCTCGGGCGGGATGAAGCAGAAGCTCGCGCTGGTCAGCGCGCTGCTGACGCAGCCGGCCCTGCTCCTGCTCGACGAGCCCACCACGGGCGTCGACCCGGTGTCGCGACGCGAGCTGTGGATGCTGCTCAACCGCCTCCACCACGACGGCCTCACGCTGATTGTCTCGACGCCGTACATGGACGAGGCGGAGTACGCGACGCGCATCGCGTTCCTCGACGACGGTCGCGTCACCGCGACCGGCACGCCACAGGAGCTGGTTGCCGCCTATCCTCGCGCGCTCGTGGAGGTACAGACGCCGTCGCGGGTGGACGTGCGGCGGCATCTCGCCTCGCTCGAGGACGTGGACGACGTGTCGGTGTTCGGCACGCGGCTGCACGTGCGCGGCCGCGACGCCGACGCGGCGTCGCTGCGCAGCGCCGTCGTCGCGCATCTCGAGGGCGTGGTGGATCCAGCCGACATCCGGCCCGTTGAGGCGAGCCTCGAAGACGTGTTCGTCTGGCAGGGGGACGCAGGAGGCCGCGATGGCTGAGCCGCTGGTCCAGGTTCGCAACCTCACGCGGCGCTTCGGCACCTTCACGGCCGTCGATGAGGTGTCGTTCGAACTGCCGCGCGGACAGGTATTCGGCTTCCTCGGTCCGAACGGATCGGGCAAGTCGACGACGATCCGCATCCTCACGGGCCTGCTGACGCCGTCCGGCGGGTCGGTGACAGGCTTCGGCGGCCTCGACGTCACGCGCGACACCGAGCGCTGGAAGCGGCGCATCGGCTACATGAGCCAGAAGTTCTCCCTGTATGGCGACCTCACCGTGCACGAGAACCTGCAGTTCTTCGGCCGCGTGTACGGCCTGCGCGGCACCGCGCTCGCGGAGCGGATCGCCAGCCTCGTCGAGCGGCTCGGGCTGGGGCCGTCTAGAGCCGTGCTGACGGCTGACCTGTCGACAGGCGTCCGCCAGCGTGTGGCCCTGGCAGCCGCCCTGCTGCACGAGCCGGAGCTCCTCTTTCTCGACGAGCCGACGGGCGGCGTCGACCCGAGGGGTCGGCGCATGTTCTGGGACCTGATCTACGAGCTCGCCGCGGACCGCGGCATGACCGTCCTCGTCACCACGCACTACATGGACGAGGCCGAGCAGTGCGATGCGCTGGCCTTCATCCTCGACGGCCGCCTGATTGCGACCGGCGCGCCGGAGCGTCTGAAGACCGCGCTGCAGGGTCGCCTCCTGGAGGTCGTCCCCGGCGGCGACGCCTTCGCGGCGGCCGAGCGGCTGCGCGCGCTGCCGGCCTTCGAGGACGCCTACTTGAGCGGACGACTCGTGCGGGGCGTGGCCGCAACGGGACGTGACCGCGAAGCCCTCGAGGCCCTGAGGACGCTCGGCGAGCCTGCGGCTGCCACGCCGACGCTCGAGGACGTGTTCGTCGCGCTCGCGCGCTCGACGCGTGCGCGACCGGAGGAGGCGGCATGACTCGTCTGCTCGCCCTGACCTGGAAGGAGTTCCGCCAGCTGCGGCGCGACAGCCTGACGCTGCGGATGATCGTGCTCGTGCCGCTGATGCAGACGCTCGTCTTCGGCTACGCCATCAACTACGACGTGAAGCACCTGCCGACCGTGGTGCTCGACGAAAGCCGGTCGTTCGACAGCCGGGAGCTGGTGGCGCGGCTGACCGCCAGCGAGTACTTCGAGGTCGTGGGTCATGTCGAGAGCTTCGACGCGCTGCAGCGCGCGCTCGATGCGGCGGAAGCGAAGGTGGCGCTGGTCATCGACCGCGACTTCGGCCGCGATCGGCGCCGCGGCCGCCCCGCGCATGCGCTGCTCATCGTGGACGCCTCCGACACCACGACGTCGTCGCAGGCGATGGCGGTGGCAAGCGGCGTCGCCTCGCAGGCCTCGGTGCAGATCCTGGCGCGGCAGGCGGGATGGGGCGGGCGGGACCTGCCGGTGGACGTGCGGGTACGGCCCTGGTACAACCCCGACCTGCGCACCGCGACCTTCGTCATTCCGGGCCTGCTCGCGATCATCCTCACGTTCACGCTCATCCAGTTCACGGCCGGGGCCATCGTCCGCGAGCGCGAGCGCGGGACGCTCGAGCAGCTGCAGGTGACGCCGCTGACCCGCCTCGAGCTGATCCTGGGGAAGATCGCCCCGTTCGTCGTCATCGGCTACGTCCAGCTGACCGTCACCGTGCTCCTGATGCGGTGGCTGTTCGGCATCCCGATCCACGGCAGCCTCACGCTGCTGTACGCCGTGGGGTTCCTCTTCATCGCCGCGGTGCTCGGGCTCGGCATCCTGATCTCGACCGTCGCCACCACACAGATGCAGGCGTCGCAGCTGTCGATGATGTTCCTCCTCCCGTTCGTGTTCCTCTCGGGCTACGTGTTTCCCATCGCCGGGATGCCGACGGTGTTCCAGTACCTGTCGCTAGTGATCCCTGCGCGGTATTTCATCGAGGTCGTCCGGGGCATCGTCCTGCGGGGCGCCGGCCTGGCGGAGCTGTGGGTGCCTGTGGCGTGGCTGGCTTTCTATGCGGCCGCCATCATCGGCCTCGCCGTGTTGCGTTTCAAGAAGACCAACTGAACCGGTTCGGCGTATACTTGATAGTGTAACGCTCATGTTTTATACTTGACACGCACTCATGTTCCTCGTATACTTAAGGTGTTGCCGTGAAAGGCGTTGACATACAAGAAGCGAAAGAGGAGGTACAAGCAGCGATGAGCATGGTGCGATTTGAACCATTTCGGGAATTGGCGCAGATGCAGGACCGCATCAACCGGATCTTCGGTGACGTGTACACACGTCGCTACACCGACGACGTGATGCAGCGGGGCGACTGGATCCCCGTGGTCGACATCTTCGAGAACAACGATCAGGAGATCGTGCTCCGCGCCGAGCTGCCGGGAATCGCCAAGGAGGACGTCGACGTTCGCGTCGAGAACAACACGCTGACGCTCAAGGGCGAGCGCAAGCGGGAGCACGAGGTCAAGGACGACCAGTACCACCGCGTCGAGCGGTCGTACGGCACGTTCAGCCGGTCCTTCTCCCTGCCGTCGCGGATCGACACCGACAAGGTGCGGGCCGACTTCAAGGACGGGGTGCTGACCATCACCCTGCCGGTGAAGGAGGAGGCCAAGCCGCGGCAGATCAGCGTGTCGGTCAACTGACGCGATTCAGCCGGTGGCCTGTACGAGGCGGGCCCGTGCGCGGCACGGGGCCCGCCTTTCTCGTCTCGGCCGCGTCTCTCTTCCGGCCACCCCACGTTCCTGTCATCATGTTGGGCATGCTTCCCTTGTCAGAGGCGGCGGGTCTTGCCGACGAGGTGCGCCGGCTGTTCGAGGAACTCGACCTGCAGCACGAGTCCACCGCCAGGGGACTGGCCGGCGAGTACGCGCCGCCGATGGACGTGATCGAGCGGCACGACCGGGTCGACATCGTGCTCGACGTCGCGGGTGTGTCGGCCGACGACCTCCGCATCCTGTTCAAGAACGGCACGCTCATCATTGCGGGCTGCAAGTGGCCGACAGCGCCACCCGCCTCCGCGCCAGCCCGGCACGCGGCGGCGTTCCACCTGGTGGAGCGCGGGTTCGGGCGGTTCGTCCGCGTGGCCCAGATCGCCGCCGCCATCGACGTGACGGCGTGTCGGGCGACCCTGCGGCACGGCGAGCTGGTGCTCACGCTGCCGAAGCTGAACGGGGGGCGCGAAGTGCTCATCCCCGTCGAGAAGGTGCTCTGACGCGGCATGCGCATCCTGTTCATCGGCGACATCTTTGCCAAGGTCGGGCGCGACCTGGTGCGCCGCGCCGTGCCGGGCCTCGTCCGCACGCGTGAGATCGACCTCGTCATCGCCAATGGCGAGAACGCGGCAGGCGGGTTCGGGCTCACCCGCGACGTCTCCGACGAGCTGTTCAAGGCGGGCGTCGAGGTCATGACCTCCGGCAATCACGTCTGGGACAAGCGCGAGCTGCTGACGTTCATCGACGACGAGCCGAGGCTGCTGCGTCCGCTGAACTACCCGGAGGGCACGCCCGGCCGCGGGTCCACGCTCGTCACCACCGCCCACGGCGATCGGGTCGGCATCGTCAACGTCATGGGCCGCGTGTTCATGACGGCGATCGACGACCCGTTCACGATCGCCCGCCGCGAGGTCGAGCGCCTGCGTGCCCAGACGCCGATCGTCTTCGTCGACATGCACGCCGAGGCCACCTCCGAAAAGGTCGCGCTCGGCTGGTATCTCGACGGCCTGGCGTCGGCCGTCGTGGGCACCCATACACACGTCCAGACGGCCGATGCGCAGGTGCTGCCCGGCGGCACGGCGTACATCACCGACGTGGGCATGACCGGCCCGCACGATGGCGTCATCGGCGTCGATCGCCAGGCCATCATCAACCGGTTCCTCACCGGCCTGCCGAGCCGCTTCGACACCGCCCGCGGCATGCCGCGCCTGCACGGCGTGATCGTGGACGTCGACCCGGAGACGGGGAAGGCGACCGCGATCGAGCGTCTCAGCCTCACGACCGACGACGTGGAGGCGCTCGCGTGACGTCGCTCTTCGACCTGCCGTTCGAGGACGACGCGGGTGATCGCCCGGAGCGGACGGCGGCCCCGCAGCGGACGCCGCCCCCTCCTGCGGCGGCACCGGCGCGAGAGCGCCGGGTCTACACCGTGCGGGAGATCACGGCTGCCCTGCGCGGCCGGATCGAGGAGGCGTTCCCCAGGGTCTGGATCGAAGGCGAACTGGCCGAGTGCCGGCGCTGGCAGAGCGGACACGTCTACTTCACGCTCAAGGACGGTGACGCGCAGCTGCAGGGCGTCCTGTTCCGCACCGAGGCCGCCCGCCTGCGCTTCACGCCCGAGGTGGGACTCCATGTCCTGGTCCGCGGACGGCTGAGCGTCTACCAGCAGAAGGGCCAGTACCAGGTCGTCGCCGACGCGATGGAGCCGCGCGGCGCCGGCGCCCTGCAGGTCGCCTTCGAGCAGCTGAAGCGCCGCCTCCAGGCCGAGGGGCTGTTCGATCCGTCGCGTAAGCGTCCACTTCCCATGCTGCCGCGCCGCGTCGGCGTCGTGACGTCGCCCGACGGCGCCGCGCTGCGCGACATCGTCCGGGTGCTGCGCACGCGCCATGCGCCCGTCGACCTCGTCATCAGCCCGGCACGCGTGCAGGGCGACGGCGCGGCCGCCGAGCTCGCCAGGGCGCTGCGGCGCGTCGCGATGGTGGACGGCGTGGACGTGGTCATCGTCGGCCGGGGCGGCGGCGCGGCCGAGGATCTGCGCGCCTTCAACGACGAACGCCTCGCGCGGCTCATCGCGGCGTGTCCCGTGCCTGTCATCTCGGCCGTCGGTCACGAGATCGACACGACCATCGCCGACTTCGTGGCCGACGTGCGCGCGGCGACGCCGTCGCAGGCCGCCGAGCTCGTCGTACGCCAGGCGCGGGAGCTTCGCGAGCACGTACGTACCTCGGCGCGGCACCTGATGCTCGCGGCGCGCGCGACGCTCGAACGGCGCCGCGTAGCGCTGCTGGCGCCTCGCCGCGAGCGCGCCCTGTCACGGGTGCGCGAGGCCATCGTCGCGCGCGACCGTGCGCGCGTCGAAGCTGCCATAACGCTCGTCGCCGCCGGGCGCGGACGCGTGCACCAGCGCCGGGAGCGCCTTCGCCGCCTCGACGCACGGCTGTCGGACCAGCATCCACAGGCCAGGCTCGCCGCCCGGCTGCGGCGCCTCGTCGCCGCCGATGCGGCCCTGCGCATGGCGGGCCTGCGGACGTCGCGCGGCCGACGCGACGCGCTGGCGGCGCTCGCCTCGCGCTTCGAGGCCGCATCGCCGCTGCCGCTCGTCGCCCGCGCGCGTCATCACGTGGACGTCGCGCGCCATCGGCTGGAGACGAACGCCAGCGACGCCCGGCTGCGCGCGCAGGCCCGTGCCGGCGCACTTGCCGGCCGGCTCGAGAACCTGAGCCCGCTGCGCACCCTCGCGCGCGGCTACGCCGCCTGCTGGGACGAGACACACCAGCGGCTGATACGATCCGTCGCCGACACTGCGCCCGGCGCGCGCGTGCACGTGCAGGTGAGCGACGGCGAACTGCACTGCCGTGTGGACGCGCTGCACGCGGCGCGGCAGGACGTCCCATGACCACGCCACAGGATCCCCAGGACTTCGAGGCGGCCATGGCCGAACTCGACCAGATCGTTCACACCCTCGAACAGGGGGACCTGCCGCTCGAGCAGTCGCTCGCGCTGTTCGAGCGGGGCGTCCGCCTCTCCAGGTTCTGCCACGACAGGCTGGAGGACGCCGAAAAGCGCATCCAGACGCTTACCGAACGCGGCGGGCTGCGCGACGTCACCGACGCCCTGGAGCAGGAGCTGGGCGATCGCCGGCCCGACCGCTCATGACCACGTCGGCTCCCTCGGCCTTCGAGGCCTTCGCCGCACAATGCCGTCACGACGTCGAGACGGCCCTCGACGCCTGGCTCCCGCGCCCGCCCGAGGTCCCGGCCCGGCTCCACGAGGCGATGCGCTACTCCCTGTTCGCGGGGGGCAAGCGGCTGCGGCCCGTGCTGACGCTCGCGGCAGCCGACGCCGTCGCCGAGGTCCCCGACGAGGCGCGCCGCCTGGCGCTGCCGGTCGCCTGCGCGCTCGAGATGATCCACACGTACTCGCTGGTGCACGACGACCTGCCCGCGATGGACGACGACACGCTGCGCCGCGGGCGGCCGACCTCGCACGTCGTGTTCGGCGAAGCGCTGGCCATTCTCGCCGGTGACGCGCTGCTCACCGAGGCGTTCGCCCTCGTCGTCCGCGAACCGGATACGGACGACCCCGTCGTGGCCGCCCGCAAGCTGCGCGCCGCGGGGCTCGTCGCCCGCGCGGCCGGGGCCGCCGGGATGGTGGGCGGCCAGGTACTCGACCTCGACGAGGAGGGACAGGCGCGGCGAGACGACACGCACGCGTCGGCCCTGGCGCTGGAAGACGTCCACGCCCGCAAGACCGGCGCGTTGATCAGGGCCGCGACGGGAGCCGGCGCCATCATGGCGGGAGCCGATCCCGCACGCTGCGACGCCATCGATACCTACGCGCGCGAGCTGGGCCTCTGCTTCCAGATCGTCGACGACATCCTCGACGTCGAAGGCAGCGCGGAACAGCTCGGCAAGAGCACGGGCAAGGACGCCGCGTCGGGCAAGCTCACCTATCCGTCGCTGTTCGGTCTCGAACGATCACGCGCGCTGGCGGCAGAGTGCGCCGCCAGGGCGCGCGCCGCCCTGGCCGACGCGGGCATCGCCGGGCACCTGCCCGCCATCGTCGAGTGGACCCTCACCCGCCGCCAATGATCCAGGCCCGCCGCACGCGCGTCCGCCTCGACCAGGTGCTCGTCAGTCGCGGGCTCGCCGCGTCACGGGAGCGGGCGCGTGCCCTGATCCTGGCCAACAAGGTGCGGGTGGCCGGCGTGGCCGGACCGCTCAAGGCCGGACAGCTCGTCGACGCCGACAGCGAGGTCGAGCTCGCGCAGCCCGATCATCCGTACGTCAGCCGGGGCGGCCTCAAGCTGGCCCACGCGCTGCAGGCGTTCGGCATCGACGTGGCCGGCCGCGTCGCGCTCGACATCGGCGCGTCCACCGGCGGCTTCACCGACGTGCTGCTCCAGCAGGGCGCGAGGCACGTGGTGGCGCTCGACGTGGGACACGGTCAGCTCGACTGGCGGATCCGCCGCGACGAACGCGTCAGCGTGCGCGAACACGTCAACGCGCGGTACCTGTCCGACGACGACCTGCCGGACGAATGGCGGCAGTTCGATCTCGTCACCGTGGACGTGTCGTTCATCTCGCTGAAACTGATCCTGCCGGTCATCCCCGCGCGGCTGCGTCCGGAGGCCGACGTGGTGGCCCTCGTCAAGCCGCAGTTCGAGGCGGGGCGTCACGACGTGGGCAAGGGCGGGATCGTCCGTGATCCGGCCGTCCACGAGCGTGTCGTGGAGGAAGTCGTCGCGGCCGCCGCCGACCTCGGCCTGCAGTGCATCGCGACGACGCCGTCGCCCATCGAAGGGATGGAGGGGAACGTGGAATGGCTGGCACATTTCCGTCGGAGCGCGCAGCCATGACGCAGGGAGCCGTGCGCCACGCGGGCATCGTCGCGAAGCCGGAGCTGCACGAAGCCGGGCTCCTGCTCGTCCAGCTCGGGGAGTGGCTGGCAGCGCGTGGCGTGACGCCGCACTATGCGGAGGCGGCCGCCAGGCTGGCGGCGGCACCTGTGCCGGGCCCGGTGCATGCAGCCGACGACCTGCCTCACCACATCGACCTGCTGGTGGTGCTCGGGGGTGACGGCACGCTCCTCGGCGCGGCGGGCCGCCTCGCGCGCGCGGGCCGCGCGGTGCCCGTCCTGGCCGTCAACTTCGGCAGCCTCGGGTTCCTCACGGAAGTCACGCTGCCGGAGCTCTACGACGCGCTGACGCTGGCCGTCGAAGGCGGCGGCGCCGAGGAAGAGCGGCTCATGCTGAGCGCCGTGGTCGTCCGCGCCGACGGCCGTGAGGAGCCGTACCTCGCGCTCAACGACGTCGTCATCACGAAGGGACCGCTGTCGCGGATGATCGATCTGGCCGTCACCGTCGACGACCACTTCGTGGCGCGGTTCAAGGCCGACGGCCTGATCCTGGCGACCCCCACAGGCTCGACCGCCTACAACCTCTCGGCGGGCGGGCCCATCGTCCACCCGGCGGTGGACGCCGTGGTGCTCACGCCCATCGCGCCGCACACGCTCACCAACAGGCCGATCGTCCTGCCGGCCTCGATCACCGCCGACATCACCTCGAGCCACGACGAGGCTCAGGACCAGGATCAGGACGCGACGGACGAGATCTTCGTCACCTTCGACGGTCAGACCGGCGTCTCGATGGAAGGCGGCGATCACCTGCGCGTCACCCGCGCCCCGCACGTCCTGCGGCTGCTCAAGCCCGCCGGCCGCAGCTACTTCAGCGTCCTGCGTCAGAAACTGCGCTGGGCCGAGCGGTAGCCTCCTTCATTCCTCGTCACCTCACTGAGCCCTTCTCCTCCTGAAGAACTCAATCTGCCACTCACGCACCGCCCGGTTGTGCTGATCCAGCGTGCTCGAGAACACGTGTGACCCGTCGTTGCGGCTGACGAAGTAGAGATATGGCGACTCGGCCGGGTTGGCGGCTGCTTCGATGGCGGCGCGGCCAGGGGCCGCGATAGGGCCGGGCGGGAGGCCGGGGTACCGGTAGGTGTTGTAGGGCGAGTCCACCTGCAGGTCGGCGCGCGTGATGTTGCCGTCCCAGCGTCCGAGACGCTTCAGCGCGTAGATCACGGTGGGATCGGCCTGCATGGGCATGCCGAGACGGATCCTGTTGTGATACACCGCCGAGACGAGCGTCAGTTCGTCCGCCAGCGCGGTCTCCTTCTCGACGAGCGATGCCACGGTCATCAGCTGCCTGACGGTCAGACCACGCTCCGCGGCGGCCTCGGCCCACGCCGGCTGGAAGACGCTCCGGAAGCGCGTCACCATGCGGTTCACCAGCTGCGCGGCGGTCGTCCGCCGTGGCAGGTGGTAGGTGTCGGGGAACAGGTAGCCCTCGAGCGTGTCGGCCTCGGCGTCGAGCTCGCGGATCGGCGACGGGTCGCCCGCTGCGGCGATGAAGTCGGCCGCCGTCCCGAACTCGTGGCGGGAGAACAGGTCGGCCATCTCCTCGATGGTGAGGCCTTCGGGGAACGTGATCGGCACCAGCACGACCTCGCCGCGCGCGATGCGGTCGAGTACCTGCCCGGGCGTCATGGGCTCCGCGAAGCGGTACTCGCCGGCCTTCAGCGTCCGGCCCTGCCCGTACCAGCGCCACGACAGCTTGAACGTCCAGGCGTCGCGGATGACCCCGGCATCCACCAGGCGGCGCCCGATGCCGAGCGTCGGCTCGCCCGGAGGGATGTCGACGAAGACCTCGGCGGCGTCGTAGCCCTTGTATGGCGCGGTAATCCGCGCGCGTACCCACAGGGCGCCCGCGACGGCACCCACGAGGGCGAGCGCCGCCAGGACGAGTCCGGCCCTCAGCAGCGTCTTCACGCCCGCCCCCGCGAGTCGTTCCCTATCCGCCACTTCTCCGCTCCTGCCATGTACACCGGTCCTCCGTCCGCCGCCCGGCGCCGGGCGCGAACCAGTTCGGGGAGCGCTCAGCGCTCGTCCAGATAGTCCTGAAGCAGCACCGCCGCGGCCGCGGCGTCGAGTTTCGCCTTGCGGCGGCGCCAGTCGCGCTCGGTCAGCGCGAGCCTCGACTCGGCGTCCACGCTCGTCAGCCGCTCGTCGCGGGGGATGACGGGCACCGTGAAGCGGCGGGCGAGCCGCTCGACGAGGCCACGTGCCTCCTCGGTGAAGTCCGTGGGCGACCCGTCGAGCCGCACCGGGACGCCCACGACTATCGTCGCCAGGCCGTCGTCCTCTTCGGCGAGGCGAGCGAGAAGGGCCACGAGCTCGGCCCACTGCGTGCGCAACGACTGCCCGCGGATGACGCCGAAGGGCGACGCGAGGGTCCCGGACGGGTCACTCAACGCAATGCCTGTCCGGTGCCGCCCCGGGTCGAGAGCCACTACACGCATTGACTTCGACGAGAGTAGCAGGAACCCGCACACGCCGCCTGTGGCAGCTGGGCGCCGCGGCCGATAATGCGGGCATGGTGAGGTGGCTTGCACGTTGGGCCCGGCCCGAGCGCAGGAGACAGGGTCTGCGCGTGGCGATGACGGCCGCCACGGCTGTCGCGCTCCTCGGCGCCAGCGTGGCGACGCGCGCCATGGCGGGAGGCCGGCCACAGGATTCGCCGCCCCCCGCCGATCTCCCGCCCTCGCTGCAGCCGGAGCGTGACCTGGCCCCGCCGGCGGCGCCCGGGTCGGCGCAGGCCGAAGAGGCGGTTCGGCGCCATCGCGAGCTCGGCATGCGCATCGCCGGTCTGCGACAGGAGGCCGAGCGGCTCGCCGGACGGTCGTCCAGCCTGCTGGGCGAGTTGCGCAAGCTCGAGGTCGAACGTGAACTGCAGGAGACCCGGGCCGGGCAGGCCGACGCCTCCCTGTCGCTGATCGAAGGCGACCTCGCGGTGCTCGAGCAGCGTCTCGCCGACCTGGCAGCGGCCCGCGCACGGGAAACGCCTGGCGTCGTGGCCCGGCTGCAGCGCCTGCAGCGGCTCGGCCGCGTTGGCTATGCGCGTATCGTCTGGGGCACGAGCAGCGCCCAGCAGCTCGGTCGCGCGGCCCGCATGATGACGCACATGGCGCGCGAGGATTCCGCGCGCCTCGTCGGCTATCGCGACCTCACCGTGCAGCTCAGCGACGCAGAGCGCCGCCTCGCGTCGCGCCGGGCCGAGGCGGTCGAGCTGCGCGCATCGGCGACGCAGGCCCTCGACGCCGCGCGTCGCGCGGCCGCCGAGCGGCGGCAGGTGCTGGCGCGTATTGCCGCCGAGCGCGACCAGCAGCTGCAGGTGGTTGACGAGTTGGAGCGCGCGCGCCAGGCGCTCGACGGCGCCGTGGCGGCGTACCGGCCTGCCGCGACGACGTCGGCCCCGCCGGCAGGGGCGGCTGTCGCGACGGCCGGCACGGTGCCACTCGAGCGCCGACAGCGCGCGCTGCCGTGGCCCGCGCCCGGCGACGTCGCGCGGCGCTTCGGCCGGCAGCGCGACCCCCGCTTCGGCACCATCGTCGTGCGCAACGGCATCGACATCAGCACGGCCACGGGTACGGACGTCAATGCCGTGCACCCCGGCACTGTTGCGTTTGCCGACACGTTCGAAGGCTTCGGCCGCCTGGTCATCGTCGATCATGGAGGCGGCGCGTTCTCGCTCTACGGCTACCTGTCGCACGTGGCCGTGTCGCAGGGCGAGCCCGTGGCGGCCGGCCAGCTCATCGGCGAGGTCGGCGAGGCGCCCGCGGGCGGACCCGCCCTCTACTTCGAACTGCGCGTCGACGGTCGTCCCGTCGATCCCCTACAATGGCTGAAACGCCGTTGATACCTGGACGCTGCCGCCGCCTGACACCTGCATGCACCGCCGCACCCGCACTCTCGTTCTCGCCCTGACGACGCCGCTCGTGCTGTTCACGGTGGTCGGCGGCCTGCTCGGACAGCAGGCGACGCCGCCGGGCGCCTACCCTCAGCTGCGTGTCTTCGACGACGTCGTGTCGCTCATCTTCGGCAACTACGTCGAGGAACCGGATCCTGATGTCGTGATGGACGGCGCGCTGCGCGGGCTCTCGGACGCGCTCGATCCCGACAGCTCGTTCCTCACCCCGGCGCACGTCGAGGCGGTGGAGTCGGGCACCGAGCCCGGGGCAGGCACGACAGGCCTGTCGATTACGCGCCAGTTCTACCTGCGGGTCGTTGCGGCGCGCGCCGATTCACCCGCGGGGCGGGCCGGCCTGCAGACCGGCGACTACATCAGGGCCATCGACGGCAAGTCGACGCGCCACATGACGCTGTTTGAAGGACAGCGGCTGCTGCGCGGGCGCATCGGCGACGCGGTCGTGCTGACGGTGCTGCGCGGGAGCGCCGCCGAGCCGCACGAGGTTCGGCTCGCCTTCGAAGCAGAGGCGCCGGCCACGGTCACCTCGCGCATGGCGGGCGATGGCGTCGGCCTGGTACGCATTCCCGTGATTGACGAGGGCACGCCCGACGCCGTGCGGGCGCAGGTGACGCGCCTCGAAGCGCAGGGCGCGAAGGCGCTCATCGTGGACGTGCGGCACACCGCGCACGGCGCACCGGACGCCGGCGTGCCGCTGGCGCGCCTGTTCGTGTCGTCGGGCACGCTCGGGATGACCGAGACGCGGGGGGGCGAACGCCAGCCGGTCGAAGCCACCGCGGGCACGCCCACGATCACGCTGCCCGTGACCATCCTCACGACCAACGGCACGTCGCAGGCGGCCGAGGTGTTTGCCGCGGCGCTGCTCGACAACGACCGCGCGACGCTCGTCGGGGAGCGCACGCTCGGGCGCGCGGCGGCGCAGAAGCTGGTGAAGCTGCCGGACGGCAGCGGCCTCTGGCTCACCTACAAGCGCTGGCTCACGCCGAAGGGCACCGCGATTCACGGCGCCGGCCTGACGCCGCAGGTGGCCGTCGCCGAGCCCGACGTCGAGTTCGGGGCGCCCCGCCCGACCGACGACCCCATCCTCGACGAGGCGTTGAAGCAGATCGCCTCGGCCAGCGCGGCGCCGGCCGCTTGACACCGTTCAAATCCGTCACGTATAAAGCGCTGCTGCGCGGATCGCCGTGAGCGGCGCAGAAGGCACGTCCGTTCCGCGTCGGGGCCTTCGCCGCGCGGGCCGTTTCGGCGGCCCACCCCGGCCGGGTTCGTCGGCGAACCGGTAAGCCGTCCGCGACATGTGGCCGCGGGGCGCTCTCCCAGGAGGATGCATTGAACAAGCAGGATCTGATCGCGAAGATTGCCAAGGACACGGGTCTCACCAAGGTTGCGGCCTCGCAGGCCGTGGATTCGTTCTTCGACGGGCTGACCAGGGCATTCAAGAAGGGGCAGTCGGTGACCTTCGTGGGGTTCGGGACGTTCAAGGTGGTCACGCGCAAGGCGCGCACGGCGCGCAACCCGCAGACGGGCGCGGCGATCAAGATCCCGAAGCGGAAGGCCGTCCGGTTCACGCCCGGCAAGGGCCTGAAGGACACCATCAAGTAGCCGTCCGCGCGGCGTCGCCGCGCGTTGACGCTTGCGCCACCCCCGCAGTATGATGGGGGTTCGCGCAAGGGCTTGTGAGAACAGGCTGTAGGCGCGTAGCTCAGGGGTTAGAGCGCCTGCTTGACACGCAGGAGGTCGGCGGTTCGATTCCGCCCGTGCCTACCATACCTCGCGAAGCGCCCGGGCCGGCGGCAGGTGGATCCCGGGCGCGCGCAGGCTGTTCGTCACGATTGCACATGTCTTCCGTTGTCGTCACGCTTCCTGATGGATCCACGCGATCAGTGGACGTCGGCGCTCCTGTGCGCGACGTCGCCGCGCTCGTGTCGCCACGGCTGGCGAAGGCGGCCCTCGTCGCGACCGTCGACGGCCACCTGGTCGATCTGTCGTATCCGCTGACGCACGACGCGCACGTCCGCATCCTCACGGCCGAATCCGAAGGAGCGCTGGACGTCTACCGGCACAGCACCGCCCACCTGCTGGCGGCGGCCGTCACGCAGCTCTTTCCCGGCACGCAGTGCGGCATCGGCCCTGCCATCGAGGACGGCTTCTTCTACGACTTCGTCGTCGAGCGCCCGTTCGTGCCCGAGGACCTCGAGCGGATCGAGGCGCGGATGCGCGAGCTGGCGGAGGCCGACGAGGTGTTCGAGCGGCAGATGTGGCCGCGCGACGAGGCGCTGGCCTTCTTCCGCGATCGGGGCGAGCCGCTCAAGGTCCAGCTCATCGAAGAGAAGACGGCCGGCCAGTCAGAGGTGTCGTGCTACACGATCAAGGATCGTGAGACGTTCGTGGACTTCTGCCTCGGGCCGCACGTGCCGTCGACGGGGTATCTGAAGGCGTTCAGGCTGACGTCCACGTCGAACGCCTACTGGAAGGGCGACGCGAAGAACCAGCCGATGCAGCGCATCTACGGCACCGCGTTCTTCAGCGACAAGGAACTGCAGGCCTACCTGCGGCGGCTCGAGGAGGCGCGGGCTCGCGACCACCGGAAGGTGGGCCGCGAGGTGGGGCTGTTCACGTTCCACCCGTGGGCGCCGGGCGCCGCGTTCTGGCTGCACCGCGGCACGGTGCTGTACAACCTCCTGGCCGACTACATGCGGGGGGTGCTCTACCCGGCCGGCTACGACGAGGTGAAGACGCCGCTGCTGTTCAACAGGCAGCTGTGGGAGACCTCGGGCCACTGGCATCACTACCGCGAGAACATGTTCACGTTCGAGACCGAGCATGGCGAGGCCATGGGGCTCAAGGCGATGAACTGTCCCGGGCACATGCTGGTGTTTGCCAGCCAGGTGCGCAGCTACCGTGACCTGCCGCTCCGCCTGCACGAGCAGACGGCGCTGCACCGCAACGAGGCGTCGGGCGTGCTCTCGGGACTGACCCGGGTGCGGCAGTTCTCGCAGGACGATGCCCACTGCTTCGTCGCGCCGGAGCAGATCGGCGAGGAAGTCGGGCGGCTGCTCGGGCTCGTGAAGCAGGTCTACGACGACCTGGGCCTCACCTACGAGGTGAAGCTCTCGACGCGCCCGGACGAATACCTCGGCGCGCGCGAGACGTGGGATCAGGCCGAGGCGCAACTCCGGGGCGCGCTCGAGGGTGCCGGCCAGCCCTACACGGTCAACGAGGGCGACGGCGCGTTCTACGGGCCGAAGATCGACTTCGACGTGACCGACGCGCTGGGCCGGAAGTGGCAGTGCGCGACGATCCAGCTCGACTACCAGATGCCCGAGCGGTTCAACCTGACCTATGTCGGGGCCGACAACGCCGAGCATCGGCCGGTGGTGATCCACCGGGCCATCTTCGGCAGCTTCGAGCGGTTCATCGCGCTGCTCATCGAGCATTTCGCCGGCGCCTTCCCGCTGTGGCTCGCGCCGCTGCAGGTGCAGGTGCTGCCGATCGCCGACCGGCACCTCGACTACGCGGAGGACGTCCGCGCGCGGCTCGAGGCCGCGGGCCTGCGTGTGGCGGTGGACGCCCGGCAGGAGAAGATTGGCTACAAGATCCGCGAGGCCCAGCTGCAGAAGGTGCCGTACATGCTGGTCGTCGGGGACAAGGAAGCGTCCGGGGGCACGGTCTCGGTACGAAGCCGTGTCGACGGCGATCGCGGCAGCCGCACCGTGGCCGCGTTCGTCGAGGATGCGCTGGCCGAAGTGGCCAGCAAGGGCCGGGCGGCGGCCTACGTACACTGAACGCAAGCGATGCCGGTGCGCGGCCAATGACGGCCGCACATCAGCGCGCCTGGCAAGGAGGCTGTTATCGCGTACGACTCTCGCATGCGTGGTCCCCGACGGGACGACCGGGTCCGGGTCAACGATCGAATCCGTGTTCGTGAGGTACGGGTCATCGACGAAACCGGCGCGCAGCTCGGCATCATGCCGCCTGCGCAGGCGGTCGCCCTGGCGCGGCAGAAGGGCCTCGATCTCGTCGAGGTGGCACCGACTGCGTCGCCTCCCGTGTGCCGGATCACCGATTACGGGAAGTACCAGTACACGGAACAGAAGCGCCAGCGCCAGGCGCGGAAGCACCAGAAGACCATCGAGGTGAAGGAAGTCAAGTTCCGCCCGAAGGTCGACGAGCACGACTATCAGTTCAAGAAGCGCAACATCGAGCGCTTCCTGACCGATGGAGACAAGGTGAAGGCGGTCATCTTCTTCCGCGGGCGCGAAATCGCGCACCCGGAGATCGGCCGCCGCATCCTGGAGCGGTTGATTGGCGAGCTGAACGAGATCGCCCTGGCCGAGTCGCTGCCGCGTCTGGAAGGCAACCAGATGCACACGATCCTCACGGCGCGGCCCGGCATCAGAAAGGCCGCCGCGGAGAAGGCCCAGGCCGACTCGCCCGCCGAAAGCACGCCGGAGCCCTCGCCCGACGTGAACAACGCGTAAGCAGCGCACGACGAGGGCGCGCGCACGGAAGAAGTGAGATCATGCCGAAGCTGAAGACGCACAAGGGCGCCGCGAAGCGGTTCAAGCGGACCGCCTCCGGAAAGTTCATGCGCAGCAGCGCGTTCAAGCGGCACATCCTGACGAGCAAGACCACCAAGCGCAAGCGGGCCCTCCGCGGGACGACGGTGGTCGCGGCGCAGGATCAGGCCAGGCTCGAGCACATGCTGCCGTACCTGTAAGACACCGCGGGACGCCGCACCGCGCAGCGGTCTGCGGCACGCGGTCGCCGTCGGCCCCGAGCGGGCCGCGGCACGCGGCAACTGGTGCCGCAATGTGCGGAACGGGCCGAACCAAGTCGGTGGATGCCACCGCCCCGTCTCTGCCGGAGAAGATGAATGCCTCGAGTCAAACGTGGAACCGTACGCCGGGCCAAGCGCGCCAAGCTGCTGACGCTTGCCAGGGGCTATTACGCCAACAAGAGCAAGCTGTACCGGTTCGCGAAGCAGGCGGTCGACCGCGCGCTGCAGCATGCGTTCGTCGGACGCCGCCGCAAGAAGCGCGACTTCCGTCGCCTGTGGATCGTCCGCATCAATGCCGCCGCGCGTACGCACGGCATCAGCTACTCGCAGTTCGTCAACGGCCTGCGCAAGGCCGGGATCACGATCAACAGGAAGATGCTGGCCGAACTGGCGGTATCGGAGCCCGCGGCGTTTGCCGTGCTCGCCGAGCGCGCCCGGGAGGCGCACAAGTCCGCCTCCGCCAACGCCTGATCGCGTCCGGCCCGGCGCCGCCACGAAGCGGCGGCCTGTCCATCACGGGACGAAGGATGCCGCGGCACCTTCGTCCCGTTTCTCGTTTCTCCACCACCTGCGTTGCCCATCATGTTCACCGCCGATGACGTGTCACGCCTGCGGGCCGAACTGGCCGAGGCGCTCGCCCGAGCGACGACCCTCCAGGACCTGCAGGCCGTGCGCGACCGCTTTCTCGGGCGGAAGCAGGGGCTCGTCACCGCCCTCTACGCCGGGCTCGGCAAGGCGACGCCCGACGAGCGCCGTGCGCTCGGACAGCTCGCCAACGCGCTGAAGCAGGACGTCGAAGCGGGCCTGGCCGCGGCGAAGACCGCGCTGACCGCCGCAGAGTCGCGCCGCGTGGACGTGGACGTCACGCTGGCGCCGCGCCCGGTGCCCGTCGGGACCCGCCACCCGCTCAACGCGATGCGCGAGCGCATCGAGCGGATCTTCACGGCCATGGGCTACGAGATCCTCGACGGACCGGAGACCGAGGACGACTGGCACAACTTCGAAGCGCTGAACATGCCGCACGACCATCCCGCGCGCGACATGCAGGACACGCTGTACCTGGCGGAGCCCTTCGCGCGATCGGCGGCCGAAGGAGCGACGGCGACGCTGCTGCGGACCCACACGTCGGCCATGCAGATCCGCTACATGACCTCGCACCGGCCGCCCATCCGCATCATCGCGCCGGGCCGCGTCTACCGGCGCGACAACCTCGACCTGACGCACACCCCGATGTTCCAGCAGGTCGAAGGTCTCGTCGTCGGCGAGGGCGTGACCATGGCCGACCTGAAGGGCACGCTGCTCGGGTTCGCGCGGCAGCTGTTCGCCGCCGAGACGCCCGTGATGTTCAAGCCGAGCTTCTTTCCGTACACGGAGCCCAGCGCCGAGGTCTTCATCGGCTGCCAGGCCTGCATGGGGCCGGGCTGCGCCGTCTGCAAGCGCACCGGCTGGCTCGAGATCGGCGGCAGCGGCATGGTGCATCCGTCAGTGTTCGAAGCGGTCGGCATCGACCCTGAGCGCTATACCGGCTTCGCCTTCGGCATGGGCATCGAGCGCATCGCGATGCTGGTGCACCGCGTCGACGACATCCGCACGTTCTACGAGAACGACGTGCGCTTCCTGGAGCAGTTCCCGTCGTGAAGATTCAGGTGTCGTGGGTCCGTGACTACGTGGACGTGCCGGTGGACGTCGACCAGCTCGCCGCCGACATGACGATGCGCGGCTTCGAGGTGGCCGGCATCGAACGGCTTCCGTCGTCGCCGGATGGCGAGGCCGGGACGGATGCCGTCATCGACTTCGAGGTCACCGCGAACCGGCCCGACTGCCTGCACGTCGTCGGCATGGCGCGGGAAATCGCACAGCGGTACGCCGTGCCGTTGCGCGTGCCGCAGCCGCCCCCGCTCGAGGCAGGTCCCGCGCTGCCCGTCGGCATCGTGATGGAGGCGCCGGCGCTGTGCCCCGTCTACGCCGCCGCGGTCGTGGACGTGCGCGTCGGGCCGTCACCGGCGTGGCTGGTCGACCGCCTGACGCACGCCGGCGTACGCGCGATCAACAACGTCGTGGACGTCACCAACTACGTGCTGCTCGAGCTCGGCCAGCCCATGCACGCGTTCGACCTCGCCACGCTCGCGGGTCCCGAGCTGCGCATCCGGACCGCGCGCCGCGGCGAGCGCCTGACGACGCTCGACGGTCAGGCGCGGACGCTTGCCGAGGGCATGCTGGTGATCGCCGACGCGGACGTGCCGCAGGCCGTCGCCGGTGTGATGGGCGGCGCGGCGACGGAGGTGACCGGCGCCACGCAGACGGTGGTGCTCGAGAGCGCGTGCTTCGCGCCCGCCCAGGTGCGGCGCACGCGGCGCGCGCTCGGCCTCTCGACCGAGGCGTCGTACCGGTTCGAGCGCGGCACCGATCCCGGCACGCCCGTGCCTGCACTTGCACGGGCTGTCCAATTGCTCGAGGCCATCGGCGCAGGGAAGGCCCGCCCGGGCGTCATCGTCGCTGCCGGCGAGGACGTGCCGCACGCGGCGGTGCGCCTGCGCTGGTCGCGCATCGACAGGGTCCTCGGCATGGAGGTGCCGCCGGACGACGTGGTGTCCATCCTGTCGGGTCTCGGCTTCGAACCGCAGGCGGTCCTGGAGGACGACCCGCACGCGCCGCCGCTCTGGGATGTCGGCGTCCCCGGCTGGCGGCGGGACGTGACGCGCGAGGAAGACCTCATCGAGGAAGTCGCGCGCTGCGCCGGATACGAGCAGCTGCCGGCCACCTTCCCGCCACTGACGATGCCGCCCGCGCGAACGGCACCGCGCCTTGCACGCGACAGGGCCGTGCGCGACGTGCTCGTCGGACACGGCTGGCACGAGTGCGTCACGTTCACGTTCATCGAGCGCGACGTGGCGACGCGTTTCGACACCACGCCGGTGGCCATCGCCAACCCGCTGTCGGAGACCTTCGCCGTCCTGCGCCCGTCGCTGTTGCCCGGCATCATCGACAGCCTCTCGCACAACCTCCGGCGCGCCCAGCCGGACCTGCGGCTGTTCGAGGTGGGGACGAGGTTCACCGCGGCCCACGGTGAGACGCGGTCTCTCGCGCTGGGGTTGAGCGGCCACGCCGCGCCGCTGCACTGGAGCGGCTCGGGCCGGCCTGCCGACCTGTTCGACCTGCTCGGCATCGTCGAACGGGTAGGCCGGGCCCTGGGCGTCACGTTCGAACGTCGCGCCGACACCGACCCGACACTCCGTGAGGGGTATGCCGTCTCGCTCTGGTGCTCCGACGGCGAGGGCGCCCCGCGCCGCGTCGGCTTCGCGGGGCAGCTCGATGCCGCCCTCGCGGCGTCACGCGACCTGCCCGCGCACGACCCCGTGTGGGTCGCGGAGATCGACCTCGATCTTGCGGCGCCGTCCTACGCCGCCGACGCGCTGGTGCTGGCCGCGCCGCTGCCGCGTCATCCGGCCATCGTGCGCGACGTGTCGCTGCTGGTACCGGCTGACTTGCCGGCCGCCACGCTTCGTGGCACGATGCAGGCGGCTGCTCCGCCGACCCTCGTCGAGGTCATCGAGTTCGATCGCTACGCCGGCCGTTCACTGCCGGCGGGCACCGTGAGCCTGTCGTTCCGCCTGACGTTCAGGCACCCCGAACGCACGCTGACCGAAGGCGACGTGCAGGCAGCCATCGAGATCATGCTGGCCGAGATCGGCCGGGTGCATGGCGTGACGCGGCGATGAGAACGGCCCTCTCTCGGGCCAGACGGGACGGACGATGAGCAACACGATGCCTGCGGTCGACCTGGGGGTGGTCGATCGTCTCGACGAGAAGATTCGGCTGTTGATCACGGCAGTGGAGCGGAGCCGATCCGAGGCGCAGCGGCTGCGCGCCGAGAACGACCGCCTGACCCGTGACGTCGAGACGTTGAAGGCACAGCTGGCCGACGCCGAGGGCGTCTCGGCCGAACTGCTCGCGATGCGGGACGAGCGCGACCAGGTGCGTACGCGCGTCGCGTCGATGCTCGACCAGCTCGAGGCCCTGCAGCTCTGACCCGCGGAGCGTTCGACGTGTCCGACGGCGCCGAGCTTCCGCTCTCCGACGAGTCCACACCCACGCACGTGGTGATGGTGGACATCCAGGGGCTGCGCTATCCCGTGCGCAGCGCGCTCGAGCCGTCGTACGTCCAGCAACTGGCCCGCTTCGTCGACGAGCGCATGCAGGCGGCCGCATCCGCCGTGCCCATCGGCGAGTCCACCAAGCTTGCGGTGCTCGCGGCTCTGAACATCGCCGACGAGCACTTCCGCGGCCGCGACGACGAGTCGCGGGCGGCGGCGGATCTGCTCGACAGGGCCGCCGAACTCGAGCGGCTGATCGACGACGTGCTCGCCGCGTCGGTGTAGCGCGCGCAGCACGCGCGGCGCGGTGCCGATCGGCCGTGCGCACCGCGGACCGCACGGCGCGCCGTGCTAAGATCGCTCTCGCCTGCGTTGTACGTGATGGGTTGAGGCTCGTCTGAGCCGATGTCTTACCCAAGCGAATCGCGAGGGTCACGTGGTGTGCATGCCTCCGCAGCGAGGAAGCCTGAAGCGTGACTCACGAGTGGTTCCACCTGCTCAGCAGGTTCAACGACCTCCCCACACGGCAACGCGGGATTGTCCACCCGCCTCCACCTCGTGGCCACGCGTCGAGGTCTCTCCCGAGCCGTTCCCACGCGCGCCCGCCATCGCAACGGGACGGGCGCAGGCCCGACGGGCCGCATGTGAGGTATGGTCGACGTGATGTGGCAGCAGACGGCGCTCAGCCTGATCCTCGATGTCCTGGTGGGATTGGCCGCCGGCGGTGCCGTCTTCGCCTGGTGGCTCGCCACGCGCAAGCGGCTGGCGGCAGAGACCGTCGGGCGCGCGCAGGCCGACGCCACGCGCCTGCTCCAGCACGCCGAACGCGACGCCGACGCGCGTCGCAAGGAAGTGGAGCTTGCGGCTCGCGAGCGGGCGCACGAGATCGTCGTCGATGCCGAGCGCACTGCGCGAACCCGGCGTGACGGCGTAGAGGCCGCCGAACGTGCGGCCGCCGAGCGGGCGCGCGCACTCGCGGCCCGCGAGACCGAGCTGACGGCCCTGGCAGCCACGCTCGACGCGCGCGAGGCGGCGTTGCGCGAGGCCGAACGTGCCGTCGCGGACGTCCGCGCAGAGCTCGCGCGCCGCCGCGAGGCGCACGATCAGGCCGTGCAGCGCCTGGCAGGCATGACGCAGGACGAGGCCCGCGCGCAGCTGCTGCGCGACATGGCACAGGACGCACGCCGCGAGGCGGCGCAGCTCGTGAGCCGCCTGGAGCAGGAAGCCCGCGCGACGGCCGCCGATCGGGCCCGTCAGCTCGTGACCGAGGCCATCCAGCGCAGTGCCGCCGAGCACGCGATCGAGACCACCGTCTCGGTCGTCGACCTTCCCGGCGACGAGATGAAGGGCCGCATCATCGGCCGCGAGGGCCGCAACATCCGCGCCCTCGAACAGGCGACCGGCGTCGAGTTCATCGTGGACGACACGCCCGGCGCCATCATCCTTTCGAGCTTCGATCCGTTCCGCCGCGAAGTGGCGCGCCTGTGCATCGAGCGTCTGATCGCCGACGGCCGCATCCATCCGGCACGCATCGAGGAAGTGGTCGAGAAGGTGAGGCAGGAGCTCGACGAGCGCATGCAGAAGGACGCCGAAGCCGCGGCCGCGGAGCTCCACCTGTTCGACGTGGCGCCCGAGTTGCTCCGCCTGATGGGCAAGCTGCGGTTCCGTACCAGCTATGGCCAGAACGTGCTGAGCCACTCGCAGGAAGTGGCGCGCCTCGGCGGCATCATGGCCCGCGAGCTCGGCCTCGACGCGGGCGTGGTCGTCCGGGCGGGGTTCCTGCACGACGTCGGCAAGGCCGTCGATCGCGAGATGGACGGCACGCACCTGACGCTGGGCCTCGACCTGCTGCGCAAGCATGGCGAGCGCCAGCCGGTCATCGACGCCGTGGCGGCGCATCACATGGACATCGAATGGCCGTCGCTCGAGGCGATGATCGTGCAGGCGGCCGACGCGATCTCCGCCGCGCGCCCGGGTGCGCGGCGCGACATCCTCGAGTCGTACGTGAAGCGCCTCGAGAAGCTCGAAGGCATCGCAGACTCGTTCACGGGCGTGGCGCGGTCGTTCGCGCTGCAGGCCGGTCGTGAGGTGCGCGTGCTCGTCCACAGCGAGAAGGTGAGCGACGAGGACGCCGTGTGGCTGTCGAAGGACATCGCCCGCCGCATCGAACACGAACTGCAGTACCCCGGGCAGATCAAGGTGACGGTGATTCGCGAGACGCGCGCCGTCGACATCGCTCACTGAGGCCGCACGCGACCCCATGTTCCCTTCCTGGCCTCACCACGCGTCGGCGACCGTCGCCGACATCGGCGAGCACGCCATCATCCGCTGGATACGTGACGCTGCCGCCTGCCTGCCGCCCGCTGCCGGCGTGATCGCGGGCATCGGAGACGACGCGGCGGTGGTCGCGCCGGTGCGCAACCACGTCGACGTGCTCACCACCGACATCCAGGTCGAGGACGTGCACTTCACGTGGGCGTTCTCCACGCCGTCCGCCATTGGTGCGCGTGCGCTGCACGTCAACCTCAGCGATCTCGCCGCGATGGGCGCGACACCGCGGCTCGCGCTGCTGTCGCTCGGGCTGCCCGCGTCGCTCACGGGCACGCGGCTCCACGGCGTGCTCGAGGGACTGCTCGACGCGGCGCGCAAGGCGCGCGTGACGCTCGTCGGCGGCAACGTCTCGCGCGCGCCGGCCATGGTGCTCGACGTGACGCTCACCGGCAGCGTCAAGGCCCGCCACGTGCTGCGGCGCGACCGGGCGCGGCCCGGCGACGAGATCTACGTGAGCGGCGACCTCGGCGGAGCCGCCGCAGGACTCGCGTGGCTGCGCGCGGGAGACGCACGGCTGAACGCCGAGTCCGCCGACGCCGCGAGGGCCTCGGCGCTCGACCGCTACCGGACCCCCGTGGCGCGTGTCGCCCTGGGAATACAGGTCGCGCGGAATCGCGCCGCCTCGGCCTGCATGGACACGAGCGACGGCCTGGCAGACGCTTTGCAGCAGATTGCCGCGGGCAGCGGCGTCGGCATGCGCGTCGACAAGGCCGCGCTGCCGCTGCATCCGGCCGTCCCTGCGGCCGCCGCACTCACCGGGACCGACCCGTGGTGGCTGGCGCTGGCGGGCGGCGAGGATTACGAGCTCGTGTTTACGGTACCCCGTCGTGTACGTCGTGCCTTCCACCACGCCACCAGCCGTCGAGGGCTGCCCGGCGTGACGCGGATCGGCGTGTGCACGCGCGAGCCGGGCCTCGTGCTGGTGGACGCCGACGGGACGGAGGCCTCGCTCCCGGCCGGTCACGAGCACTTCCGCGGCGGAGGCGCGGACGACGCCTGATGCTGCTGAGCCGATCGCTGCAGCGCCGCATCGTCGTCCTGGCCGGCGCCGCGCTCGGGTTCGTGATGCTCTACGAGAGCCCCATCCTCGACTCGGAGTACCTGTCGCTGGCGCTGCGGCGTGCCACGACCGACGAGCCCACCGCCGCGCCCGGCATCCCCGATCCCGAGGACATCGCGTCACCGGCGCCGGGCGTCCGCCTCCGCTTCCGGGCGACCGCCTACTGCAAGGGCACGACGACGGCGTCCGGCACCGCGATTCGCACGGGCATCGCCGCGGCAGACCCTGCCCTGCTGCCCGTCGGCTCGGTGATCCAGGTGGAGTCGCTGGGCCCGCGCTACGACGGCATCTACACGATCATGGACACCGGCCCGAAGGTGCGCGGGCGGCAGATCGACATCTACATGTGGAACTGCAACGAGGCGCTCGCGTTCGGCCGACGCACGCTGACCATCAACGTGCTGCGTCTCGGGTGGAACCCACGCGTCAGCACGCCCGAACGTGTCGCTCCGGAGTTCCAGCGGCGCGAGCGTGATTTCCAGGACAGGCCGCCCCCGACGCCGGCCGCACCGCCTGTCCCGCCAGGTTCGCCGGGCAACGAGCCCGACGCGCCACCGGCCGCGCAGCCGCCCTCGGAGGACGCGGCGTCACCGGAGCCGCCGGCGGCCGCCGGCACGACGACGCCTCCTTCCGCTGTGTCTGACGACGTCGCTGCCGACACGCCTGACGCGCCTTCCCCGCCCCGATAGCTCTGTCTCTGCATGGACCTCCTGCTCGAAGCCACCCATCGCGCGGAGCGCGATCACTTCTGGTTCCGCGGATTCCGGGCCTTCGTCGGGCCACTGCTCGCCCGCGCCGCCGGAGGGCGCCGCGACCTGCGGCTCCTCGACTGCGGCTGCGGCACCGGCGTCAACCTGCCGGCCCTCGCGCGCCACGGCACCGCGTTCGGCATGGACCTGACCTGGCGCGGCCTCCAGTTCGCACACGGGCAGGGGCACGAGCGCCTCGCGCGCGGCAGCATCACGCACCTGCCCTACGCCGATGCGTCGTTCGACGTGGTCACCTGCTTCGACGTGCTGCAGTGCGTGCCACCGGAAGTCGCCCAGCCGGTCCTGCAGGAGTACCGCCGCGTGCTGCGTCCGGGCGGCCACCTCGTGATGACCGTCGCCGCGCTCGAACTGCTGCGCGGCGACCACTCGGTGCTCGCCGAAGAAGCGCACCGGTACGGGCGCACGGAACTGCGCACGCTCCTCGAGCGCGCCGGCTTCACGGTGCGCCGGCTGACCTTCACCAACGTCTCGCTGTTCCCGATCATGCTGATCACCAGGACGCTGCAGCGCTGGCGGGGCCTGAAGCCCGCCTCCGAGGCACACGGCGAGATCACCCCGCCGGCCGCGCCCGTCAACGCGGCGCTCACCGGCGTGCTGCGCCTGGAAGCCGCGCTCGTACGGCGCGTGAACATGCCCGTGGGCAGTTCGCTGCTGGTGCTGGCGCGCGCGTAGGCGCGGGACAGCAGGGACGAGTACTTCGTACTAGTCGCCGAGGCGACGGTCGTCTGCGAGGTAGCGCGTCACGTATTCCCACACCGCCTCGGATAGCGGCGTCGGCGGCTGGTCGTAGCCTGTGGCGCGCAGGCGCGAGAGATCGGCCTGCGTGAAGTACTGGTACTTCTCACGCAGCGCCTCCGGCATGTCCACGAACTCGATGCGGGGCGGCAGGCCGAGCGCGCCGAAGATCGGCGTGACGAGGTCGATCCAGGTGTGCGCGCGGCCCGAGCCGATGTTGAACAGCCCCCCGTGCCCGCCTTCCGCGAGCGCGAGCGTCATCGCCACGGCGTCCTTCACGTAGACGAAGTCGCGGCGCTGGTGCCCGTCGGCGATGCCCTCGCGGTGGCTCCGGAACAGCTGGACACTGCCGGTGTCGCGGATCTGCCCCCACGCCTTGTGGACGACCGATCGCATGTCGCCCTTGTGTGCCTCGTTCGGGCCGAACACGTTGAAGAACTTCAGGCCGACGATCCGCGGGAACAGCCCCTGGCGCGCGGCCCAGAGGTCGAACAGGTGCTTCGAGTAGCCGTACATGTTGAGCGGCCGCAGCGCCGACAGGCGCTGCACGCCGTCCTCCATGCCGGCCTGCCCGTCGCCATAGGTCGCCGCGGAGGACGCATACACGAAGCGCGTCCCGGCCTCCAGGCACCAGGTGCACAGCCGGCGCGTGAACGCGTAGTTGTTGCGCATCAGGTACGCCGCGTCGCGCTCCGTCGTCGACGAGCAGGCACCCATGTGCAGCACGAGGTCGAAGCGGCCGAGCGCCCCGCGCTCGAGCGTGTCGAGCAGGGTCTCCGCCTCGACGTAGTCCTCGAAGCGCAGCGGGACGAGGTTGCGCCACTTGTCGTCCGTGCCCAGGATGTCGGCGACGACGACCCGGTCGCAGTCGCGTGTATTGAGCGCCCACACGAGCGCGGAGCCGATGAAGCCGGCTCCCCCGGTGACCAGCACACGCGCGGAAGACAGGTCGATCATGCGCGCAAGGGTACCGCAGACCTACTCGGCCGGCTCGACGTAGGGCGACGTGTGCCGTGCGAGCTCCTCGGCCTCGCGGCGTGCGCGCTCCGTCTCGTCCGCCGACGCGCTCGCGGACGGCTCGCCCGGCTCCGGTCGCCGGTCGTCCGCGGGGTGTCGTGTGCCCGCTGCTTCGCCGCCCGCCGCGACGCCTGCCGCGCCCGGGAACTGCAGCTGGTACAGCCGATGGTAGATGCCGCGGCGCGCCAGCAGTTCCTGGTGCGTCCCGGCTTCCCTCACCTCGCCCCGGTGCAGCACGAGAATCTGGTCCATGTCCTGCACCGTCGACAGCCTGTGCGCGATGGCGAGCGTCGTCCGGCCGCGCATCAGCACCTGCAGCGCGTCCCTGATCAGCAGCTCCGTCTCGCTGTCCACCGATGACGTCGCTTCGTCGAGGATGAGCACCTGCGGGTCGAACGCGAGTGCGCGGGCAAACGACAGCAGCTGCTTCTGCCCCACCGAGAGCGTCGCGCCGCGCTCGGCCACCGGCGTGTCGTAGCCCTGCGGCAGCGCCGAGATGAAGTCGTCGGCGTGTACGGCACGCGCCGCCCGCCGCACCGACTCGTCGGTGATGTCGTCGCGGCCGAGGCGGATGTTGCTGCCGATCGTGCCCGAGAACAGGTACACGTCCTGCAGCACCAGCGCGAAGTGGCTGCGCAGCGCCGGGAGCGGCAGGTCACGGATGTCACGGCCGTCGATGGTGATGCGGCCCTTCGTCACGTCGTAGAAGCGCAGCAGCAGGTTGATCAGGGTCGACTTGCCCGAGCCCGTCGCGCCGACGATGCCGATGCGCTGGCCCGGCTCCACGACGAACGAGACGTCGCGGAGCACCTCGGTGCCCGGCACGTACGAGAAGTGCACGCCCTCGAACGCGATGCGCCCCGGACCCGCCACCCTCGGCGCGGGCGGTGTCCTGGTCTCTGTATCCGCCGCGGCCAGCAGTGCGGGGCTGCTGATCGTGAACGGCGTGTCGAGCAGGCCGAACAGTCGCTCCGACGACGCCATTGCCGCCTGGAGCAGGTTGAACTTCTCCGACATGTCGGAGATGGGCCTGAAGAAGCGCTGGCCGTACTGCAGGAAGGCCACCATGGTCCCGATCGTCAGCGTGTCTTCCAGCACCCAGGAGCCGCCCCACCAGATGATGAGCGCCGTCGAGAGCGCCCCGACCAGCTCGATGGCCGGATAGAAGACCGCGTAGTAGAAGATCGATCGGATGTTGGCGTCGCGATGCCCGCGGTTGACGGCGTCGAACTCCTCGAAGCTGCGCGCCTCGCGCTGGAAGACCTGCACGGTGCTCATGCCCGTGAGGTTCTCCTGGAGGAACGCGTTCAGCCGCGCCACCCATCCCCGCACCTCGCGGTACGACTCGCGCACGTTGCGGCGGAACCACTGCGTCACCAGGACGATGAGCGGCAGCACGCCGAGCGTCAGCAGCGCCAGGCGCCAGTCGAGGGCGAACAGGATGACGGTGATGCCGACGAGCGACAGCACGTCCCCGAACACCGACACGACACCCGACGTGAACAGGTCGTTGATCGCGTCGACGTCGCTCGTCACGCGGGTCATCAGCCGGCCGACGGGATTTTTGTCGTAGAAGGCGACGTCGAGCCGCTGCAGGTGGTCGAAGACCTGGCGGCGCAGGTCGTACATGATCCGCTGCCCCAGCATCTGCAGCGTCGTCGTCTGCAGGAACTCGGCGGCGAACGCGCCGGCCAGCGTGGCCACGTAGAGCCAGGCGACGGTGCGCACGCCGGCGAGGTCGCCGGGGCCGATGTACTCGTCGATGGCCAGGCGGATCAGATACGGCTGCGTGAGCTGGAAGCCGACGCCGGCGATGATGGCCACGAGCGCGAGGACGGCGCGGGCCCAGTACGGGCGCAGGTACGTCAGCAGCCGCCGCATCAGGCGGCTGTCGTACGCCTTGCCGAGGACCTCTTCGTCGGCCGCGCTCACGACACCGCCAGTTCTTCCTCGAGCTGCTGCTGGCGAACCAGCTCGCTGTAGGGCCCGCCGGCGGCGGCGAGCGAGTCGTGCGTGCCACGCTCGACGACACGGCCCTCGTCGAGCACGACGATCTGGTCGGCGTGGCGGACGGCCGTGATGCGGTGCGCCACGATGATCGCGGTGCGCGAGGCGGTGGCCTCCCGCAGCCGCGCGAGGATCTCCTCTTCCGTGTAGGTATCCACCGCCGACAGCGCGTCGTCGAGCACCAGCACCGGCGCGTCGAGCACCAGCGCGCGCGCGATGGCGGTGCGCTGCTTCTGGCCGCCTGACAGCGACAGTCCGCGTTCGCCGACGCGCGTGTCGTAGCCCTGGGCGAACTGCTCGACGTCCTTGTCGAGGCGCGCCTGCCGCGCGGCGTGCTCCACCCGGCGGCGGAGCTCCTCCTCCGGCAGGGGCGGCAGGCCGAAGGCGATGTTCGCGGCAAGCGACGTGCTGAACAGGAAGGTCTCCTGCGGCACCATCGCGATGGCGCGGCGCAGCTGGGCGAGCGGCACGCGGCGGACATCGCGACCGTCGAGGAAGACGGTGCCCGGCGGCGGGTCGTACACGCGCGTCAGCAACTGCACGAGGGTCGACTTGCCGGCGCCCGTCGGGCCGACGATGGCCAGCGTCGAGCCTGCGGGCACCTCGATGGACACGTCGTGCAGGACGGTCGCGCCGCCATAGGAAAACGTCAGGTTACGGAATGACAGCGCGCCGCGCACCGGCTCGGGCAGCGGCACGGCGTCGGGCGCGTCGACGATGGTCGGCTCGGCGTCGAAGACTTCCAGCAGGCGCAGCCACGAGGCGGTGCCACGCTGCACGAGGTTGGTCACCCAGCCGAAGGCGACGAGCGGCCAGGCGAGCTGCGCGAGGTAGCCGTGGAACGCGACGAACTCGCCGAGCGTCAGCCGCCCGAGGATGACCTCCCGGCTGCCGAGCCACAGGAAGCCGGCGATGGCCAGGCCGAAGCCGAAGGTCATCAGGGGGTAGAAGCAGGCCTGGAGCAGGATGAGCCGGCGGTTGCGCTGCACGTACTCCTCGTTGGCGGTGAGGAACTTCGCGCGCTCGGCGTCCTCCTGCCCGTATGCGCGCACGACCCGGACGCCGGCCAGCGACTCCTGGGCGATGGCGCTGATCTCGGACAGCTGCGCCTGGATGCGCTCGAAGCGCCGGTGGATGGCGGCGCCGAAGTACTTGACCATCAACGACAGCAGGGGCAGCCCGACGACAAGGGTGAACGTGAGGCGTGCGTTCAGCATCGTCATCAGCGTGAGAGCCACCGTCGCCTGCACGCCTGTCGAGACGGCGTACATGGCGGCCGGGCCGGCCATCATGCGGACGGCGCTCAGGTCCGCCGTCGCCCGCGACATCAGGTCGCCGGTGCGGGCACGGTCGTAGTACTCGCGCGCGAAGCGCTGGAGGTGCGCGAAGAAGTCGTTGCGCAGGTCGTACTCGATCTCGCGCGACGCGCCGACGATGAGCCTCCGCATCGTGAAGCGAAAGACGCCGCCGACGGCCACGAGCAGCAGGACGGCCCCCGCGTAGGCCGCGAGCTTGCCGCGCGTGACCTCGGCCGTGAGGTCGTCGACGGCGTACTTCAGCAGCCAGGGCGTCGTCAGCGCGAACCCATTGCTGACCAGGCAGGCGGCCAGGCCGATGGAGACGTCGCGGCGGTAGCGGAGCACATAGGGCAGGAGCCTTGCGAGTGCGACGCGCACCCGTCCAGTATAGCGACCGGCATCCTGTGGTATCGTCGGGCGCGCATCCTTCCCAGCGGCTGCGCCAGGCCGGGTTGCGTCCACGCGACGCCGCCGGCCGACCTGATGCCAACATCCCGGGGATTAGACGGACCTTCTATGCGCACTCGACGTGTGTCTCTTCGTATCCTGCTCCTGCTCGGGCTGCTCGGCGCGCCGGCGATCGCCTCGGCGCAGTACGGCGCGCCCGACCCGGCGACGGGCGAGCGCTACCACGTGGAGGTCTCGTTCGGGGTGTGGAACCCGACACCGGATGTGGTCTTCAGCAGCGAGCAGTTCGAGATTCCGGGGACGAACATCGACGCGGTGGAAGACCTCGCCATCGAGAAGTCGCGCTTCCGCGACTTCCGCCTGGTCCTGCGGCCGGCCCGGAAGCACAAGTTCCGCTTCAGCTACACGCCGATCGAGTACACGTCCGACACCATCCTGCAGCGGCCGATCGTCTTCAACGGCATCCTCTACCAGGTGGGCCTGCCCGTGCAGACCGACTTCAGCTGGAAAGCGTATCGGATAGGTTACGAATACGACTTCATCTACCGCGACCGCGGCTTCCTGGGCTTCATCGTCGACGCGAAGTTCACCGACGCGGAGGTCCAGCTCGACTCGCCCATCAACTCCGAGTTCGCGCGGGCGCGCGCGCCCATTCCGACGCTCGGGCTGATCGGGAGGGGCTACCTGCTGCCGAACGTCGCCGTGACCGGCGAGTTCACCGGCTTTGCCATCCCCGAGAGCGACTCGCGCGACTACGACGGCAAGTTCTACGAGCTCGACATCTACGGGACGGTGAACTTCACCAACTACTTCGGCGTCAACGCCGGCTACCGGCGCATGACCGTCGGCTACACCGTCGAGAACGACTTCGGCGACTTCACGCTGCGCGGCCTCTACCTGAGCGGCGTCGTCAGGTTCTGATCGAGCGTCAGCCACGCACCGAGCCGGCGCCCGTCGTCCGACGCCGTGACGAGTGCGGGACGGAATCCGCCCTTCACGGCGAAGTGCAGCCGCTGGGCGCCGTGGCCCGGCAGGCGGCCCGCATCGACGAACGTCTCCTCGCCGGGTGCCAGCCGCACCTGCTGCCGCTGCTGCCCCACCCGTGTCTCGAGCAGGACGGGCGCGGCGCCGGCACGCACCGTGAAGCGCACGGGCAGGCGCGGCGGCCCGCTGATCCCCACGACACCTTCCGTGTCGCCCGCGAGCCAGGCTCCCTCGGATTCGGGGAAGGCACCGCGCGCGTGGAAGAACAGTGACATGTCACCGACACGCATCGCGCTCGTGGCGGGCGCGGGGTCGCGGGGAGTGCCTTCGGCGTCACGCGTCAACAGGCGGTCGCGCTGCAGCCAGACACGGCCGGCCTCGTTCACGCGCGTCGATGTACGCACGACGAGACGGGTCACCGGCAACGGCAGCAGGACCTCGGTCGTGGCACGGCCGTCTCGCGCGACGTCGTCGGCGATGAACGAGGTGGCCCGTCCGTGTCCAACGGCCACCCCCAGCCGTGTGCCCGCCTCGAGAGCGGTCGCGACCAGCCGGTACCGGCCCGCGGGCACGTCGTCCAGGACGAGGGCCGTGTAGGGGTCGTCATGCCGTGCAGGCGACGACTGGAGGCGGAGGTCGAAGCGCCGTGACACCGGACGCTCGCCGGACGTAATCGCCACCGGCGGTCCGAACACGCGCGCGCCGTCGCCGCGCAGCCACGCCAGTTGCGCGGGCGCCGGGTGCCACGGCGTCACCCCGCGCGCGGCCCACACGGCAGTGGGCGCGACGAGCACGACGGCCAGCGTCGCCCCGAGCACGCGTGCGCGCGTCAGCCGATCGACGCGTTCGCTGGCACGCACGAGGCTCCACGCACATGCCGCCACGAGCATCCAGACGGCCGCATCGCGCGCCACCAGGCCTGGCGCGTCACGGTGCGATGCCGGCAGCGCTGCCGCCAGATCGACGATCGGGCTCGCCCAGGCGGCCCAGCGGGCGACGCCATCGCGCTCGTTGAAGGCGAGCCGTCCGCCGTCGGCGCCGGCCATCACGCCGGTGAGCACGAGCGACACCGCGAGCAGCACGAGGGCGCTGCCCTGCGATGTCCGCGTCCGGAGCGTGCCCCACCCCACGGCGACGAGGAGGCCGAGCGGCAGGACCAGCGGCGCCAGGAAGCGCGCGGGTGCCGAAAGGCCACCCCACCACATCCTGTAGGAGGCCGTCACCAACGCGTAAGCGGTCGCCGTCGCGACGATCGCGAGCACCAGAGCGCCCGCCGCGAAGGTCTCGCCCGAATCGTGCGCGCTCGAGGCCTCGAGCCGGCGCACGCGCAGCGCGCCGGCAACGGCGAGCCCGAGCACCGGCGCCGTGGCGAGCAGCCCGAACTGCTGGTCGACGATGAGGCCGACAAGGCCCGTCGGCACGTGCCGCCACGCGGTCTGCGTGTACGTACCGTACGGCGCGGACGGATCCGACGTCCCGTAGATGGCCCAGAAGAAGCCGAACCAGGCCGCGGCGCCGAGGAACGCGGGTGTGAGGAGCCATGCGCGCGTGCGCCGCTCCGCAAGCGGCGGGAGTATCCAGGTGGCGGCGAGCAGGGCCGCGCCGACGCCCGCGGCCAGCACGGCAAACCGCGTGTGCATCCAGGGCAATGCGACGAGCGCGAGCGCCGGCCACAGCATCCTCGACCCGGTGAACCGCGACGGCTCGACGAGCGGCCACAGGCCGACGAGCACCAGCGCGGCCGCGGGCGCGTCGGGGAACACGAGCGGCGCGTGCAGGAACCACGGGGCCGCCCCGGCGGCGGCTGCCGTCCCCAGCCAGGCAGCGCCGGCCGAGCCCGTCACCACGAACGCGAGACGCCACAGGAGCGCGGCGCCGAGGGCACCGGCGCCCAGCACGGTGGCGACGGCGCCTGGATAGCCGAAGGCCGCGAAGGCGGGCAGGATCAGGATGGGCAGGCCGGGGGCGTGTACCGAGTAGATCTCGCCGTCGCGGCCGCGTTGCAGGTAACTGGGCGGCAGCACGCCGCCGTACCACGCCTCGTATTCGAACCGGCGATGGTTGTCCTCGATCCGCAGGTCGCCGTCGCTCGCGAGGCTCTGCGCGATCATCAGGTAATCGAGTTCGTCGCCGTCGGGATGACGCGCCGCGCCGGCGAGCGCCGAGGTGGCGAGCAGCGCCGCGACGAGTCCGGCCACGAGCGCCGGCGTGCGTGCCGGGTGGGCGACCACACGCCGCATCCGCCACCACCACCAGCCGCCCCGCGGGACGTCCACGATGGTCAGCAGGCAGCCGGCAAACCACGTCCAGCCGAGCGGCCCTGCGAGCAGCAGCACGGCCGGTGGCCAGTCCACCGGCCACCAGGGCAGCGACGCCGCGCACGCCAGTGCCACGCGACCCACGGCGCGTTCGGGCCGGCGCACCGCGCCGCTCAGCGTGAGCAGGAGGGCAAGGCTGACGAGAAGGATGTGAAATCCTGGCAGCAGGCCGACACGTGTCGTGTCGTCCACGGCCCGAATCGTGACGACGCCGGAGAGAAGCCAGGCGGTGACGGCGGCCGCGCCAGCCAGGATCAGGCGCGTCAGGAGCCGCATCGGCCGGCATGCTACCATAGCGCGCCATGTCGTCCGGTCGCGCCGCGTCCTGGGCCGGGCGCGGCGCCCTCGGCATCGTGCTGGCGGTCGTCATGACCTGGCCGATGGCCGCGAAGTTCGACCGAGCCGCGCGTCTGAACTTCGGCGACGGCGAGTGGAGCGTCTGGAACGTCACCTGGGTGGCCCACGCCCTCACCACGTCGCCCGCGTCGCTCTACCAGGCCAACATTTTCCATCCCGATCGCGACACGCTCGCCTACTCCGAGGCGAACGTCGTCACGGGTGCGCTCGGCGTGCCGTTCCACCTGCTGAGCGGCGGCAACGCCTACGCGACGCATAACGGCGCCATCATGACGGCGCTCGTCCTGAGCGTCGTCTTCGCGTGGGGCTTCGCACGGCACCTCGGCGCCAGCGGTCCCGTGAGCGCCTTCTTCGCGATAGCGTTCACCTACTGCCCGTACCTGTTCGCGCGCACGGCGCACATCCAGCTGATGATGACCTTCGGGCTTCCGCTCAGCCTGTGGATGTTCCACCGGGTAGTGGACCGCCCGTCGGTGCGTCGCGGCGTGGCCCTTGGCCTGGCGCTGGCGGTGCAGGCGCTGGCGTGCGCGTACTTCGGCATCTTCGCAGGGCTGACCGTCGGCCTCGGCACGGTGTACTTCGCCGTCACGCGGCGGCTGTATGCCTCACGGGCGTACTGGCTGGCAATCGCCGCAGGCGCGGTGACCAGCGTCGGGGTGGTGGCGCCGTTCTTCATGCCGTATCTGCGCGTGCAGCGCGAGTTCGGTTTCAGCCGGTCGCTCGAAGAGTCGATGGCGTACGCGGCCGACTGGCAGGCGTGGCTCGCCTCGTCGGCGTGGGCGCATCGATGGATGCTGCCGTGGCTCGAGCGCTGGAACGAGGTGCTGTTCCCCGGGTTCCTGCTGACGGCCCTCGCGCTCGCCGGATTGGTCGTGGGTCTTGGCGGTAGGCACGGCTTCGGTAGGGACGGCTTCGGTAGAGACGGCTCTCCGAGCCGTCCGTCGCGTGAGGGCGAAACCCTCGGCAGCGGGGACGAGACGGCGGAGGCGGACGGCTCAGCGAGCCGTCCCTACCGTGAGACGACGGTGTTCTATGCGCTGGTCGGAGGCATCGCCTTCTGGGCCAGTTTCGGGCCCGCCGCCCACCTCTACACGCTGCTGTATCACGCGATCCCGGTCTTCTCGTTCCTGCGCGCGCCGGGACGCTTCGGCATCCTCGTCGTGCTCGCGATGTGCGTGCTGGCGCTCGTCGCGCTCGACGCGCTCACGCGACGCATGCGGTCGCGCCGCGCCGCCACGGTCGTCGGCGTCGCCGCCGCGGTGCTCGTCGGCGCCGAGTCGTTCACCGCGCCGATCAACCTCCAGGACGCCGCCCCGCCCCCGCCGACGCACGTGCTGCTCGGCACGCTGCCGCCGGGGCCGGTGATCGAGATGCCCTTCTGGTACGAGCGCACCGACTTCCCGCGCCACTCGCGCTACATGCTCTGGTCGTCGTACCACTGGAACCCGCTCGTCAACGGCTACAGCGACCACATCCCGCAGTGGTTCCGCGACGCGGTGATCCCGCTCAGCAGCTTTCCCACGCGGCAGTCGTTCGAACTGCTGCGTCCGAGGGGTGTCCGGTACGCGATCTTCCACACCTACTGGTACGCCGGCCGCAGCAAGACGCGATTGCAGGAGCAGCTCGCCACGTACGCGGAGTACCTGCGGCCCATCCACGTCGAAGGGGACGTGTGGCTCTACGAGATCGTCGACTACCCGCGCTAGCGTTCTTCGTCGGGCTGGCGCTGGTGCACACCTGGCCACTCGTCTCGGCGCCGGGGACGCTCTCGCGCACCGACAACGCCGACACGATGCTGAACCAGTGGATCCTGGCGTGGGTCGCGCACGCGCTGGCCACCAGCCCGTTCGACCTGTTCAACGCCAACATCTTCTACCCCGAGCCGCGCACGCTCGCGTTCTCGGAGCACCTGTTCGTGCCCGGCCTCTTCGGCGCGCCGCTCTTCTGGCTCGGCGCCTCGCCCGTGTTCGCCTACAACGTCGTCCTGTGGTGCGGCCTCGCCCTGACGGCGTGGACGAGCAGCCTCGTGGTGCACCGATGGACCGGCGACTGGTGGGCCGCACTCACCGCGGGGTCGCTCGCGGCCTTCAACACCGAGACGCTCACGCGCATGGGACACATCCAGGCCATGCACGTGGAGTTCCTCCCGCTCGCGCTGCTCGCCCTCGACGACGTGCTGCGTGACGGCCGGCGGCGCGACGCGCTGCGGCTCGGCGTGTTCGCGGCGGCACAGATGCTGTGCTCGGGCTACCTCCTCGTCATGACCGCCGTCAGCCTCGTCGTCGGCGTCCTCGTGCAGCCGCGGCGGTGGCTCGGCGCGCGGTTCCGGCAGGTCGCCCCCGCACTCGCCATCGCCGTCGTGGTGATGGGACTGCTGACCGCGCCGTTCCTGTATCAGTACTACCGCGTGCAGCAGGACCAGGGGCTGACGCGTGCCTTCGACGAGATCGCGATGTACTCCGCGGTGTGGGCGAACTACCTGGCGACCGGCGCACGGCTCCACTTCGAGACGTGGGCAAGCCGGTTCTACATGCAGTCCAACTCGGTGGCCTTCCCCGGCGTGCTGCCGCTCGCGCTGACGCTGGTCGCCATCCTCTCGGGCGTGGCGCTCCGCGACGGGCGCGCACGCATGTGGCTGGCCATCGGACTCGTCGGCGTCGCCCTCAGCTTCGGGGCGCGGCTGCCAGGCTACGAGCTGCTCTACTACGGGTTCCCCCTGCTGCAGGGCATCAGGGCTGTCGCGCGATTCGGCTTCCTCTGGCTGTTTGCCGTGGCAATGCTCTCCGGGTTCGGCCTCGCCTGGCTGCGGCGACGGCTGCTGCACGAAGCGCCGCCGGCACGCCGGCGCTGGGCCACGGCGTGCGGCGCGGCCTGCCTCATCGTCGTGAACGTCGAGAACACGCGCGTGCCGATGGGGTTCGTCGAGGCACCGGACATTCCAGCCATCTACAGGACGCTCGCCCCTGTCGAGGGTGCGGTCGTCGCCGAGCTGCCGTTCCCCGAGCCGCGCCGTGTCGCGTCGAACGGCGCGTACGTGTGGGCCTCGACGCAGCACTGGAAGCCGCTGCTCAACGGCTACTCCGGGTTCATGCCCCTCAGCTACGGGCAGCACTGGGAGGCATTCGCCGCCTTCCCCGACCCATCGGTCATCACGGCCTTGCGCGAGGCCGGCGTCACGCACATCGTCGTGCACATGGCCCACGTGCCTGACGCGGCAGCGGCGCTGCGCACCGTGCCTGGCGTGACGCTGTTTGCCGAATCGGACCGTATCCGCATCTATCAGATCGCCGTCCCCTGACCCATGCAGCCAGCACGCCGTACCGCCCACTTCACCGAGTCGGTCATCCGCGAGATGACGCGCGTCGCCCTCGCCCACGGGGCGGTGAACCTGTCGCAGGGGTTCCCGGACTTCCCCGCCCCCGACGAGGTGAAGGCCGCCGCGACGGCCGCCATCGACGAGGACGTCAACCAGTACGCCGTCACGTGGGGAGCACCGGCGTTGCGCCAGGCCATCGGCGAGCACATGGGCCGGCGTTACGGGCTGGCCGTCGACCCGGACCGACAGGTGACGGTGTGCTGCGGCTCGACCGAGGCGATGGTCGCCACGCTGCTCGCCACCATGAACGAGGGCGACGAGGTCATCATCTTCGAGCCGTTCTACGAGAACTATGGTCCGGACACGGTGCTGTCTGGGGCCACGCCGGTGTTCGTCACGCTGCGCGCGCCCGACTGGTCGTTCGACCCCGACGAGCTGCGGGCGGCCGTCACGCCGCGGACGCGCGCGCTGATTCTCACCTCGCCGCACAACCCAACGGGCAAGGTGTTCACACGCGACGAGCTCGAGACCATCGCTTCCATCTGCCGCGAGCACGACCTGCTGGCGATCACCGACGAGATCTACGAGCTCATCGTGTACGGAGAGGCGCGCCACGAACCGCTGGCCACGCTCGACGGCATGGCCGAGCGGACGATCACCATCAGCAGTCTGTCGAAGTCGTTCAGCGTGACGGGGTGGCGCGTGGGCTGGGCGATTTCGCCACCGCCACTGGCTGATGCCGTCCGCAAGGTGCACGACTTCCTCACTGTCGGGGCGCCCGCCCCGCTGCAGCAGGCCGGCGCCGCGGCCCTGCGGCTGCCCGAGTCGTACTTCACGTCGCTCGCGGCGCACTACGCGCGCCGGCGCGACAGGTGTCTCGAGATGCTCACGCGCTGCGGCTTTGCGCCCATCGCCCCAGACGGCGCGTACTACACGATGACCGACACGCGCGAGCCTATCGCGCGAGCCCGCGCACGCGGCCTCGAACCACCGGCGGCCGGCGACGACGTCGCGTTTGCCCGGTGGCTGGCGACGACCGTAGGCGTGGCGGCGGTGCCGTCGAGCAGCTTCTATCGGCCGGGCACGGACGGCGGACGCGACGGCGTGCGCTTCTGCTTCTGCAAGCGTGACGAGACGCTGGACGAAGCGGAACGCCGCCTCCTGCGCGCCTTCGGGTC
>JBIQIB010000018.1:0-4230 GCA_044508265.1 Acidobacteriota bacterium | reverse complement strand
TCCACTGCCGTGCCGAGGATCTTCTTCACGTAGATCTGCGTTTCCGGGTAGGGGATGTCGTCGATGAACTCGTCCTGGTCGAGCGGCCCGCGCTCGGCCTTCCAGCGAATCACACGGCTCGAGCCGGCGTTGTAGGCCGCCAGCGCGTAGTGCGTGCCGCCGAGGTTCTCGAGCAGTCGCGCGAAGTAGCGCGTGCCGAGGCGGATGTTCGTCTCCGGATGCGTCAGCATGCTCGTACGGAACGGCCGGATGCCTTCGGCGCGCGCGAGCTGCCGCCCGGTGGAAGGCAGGATCTGCATCAGCCCCCACGCGTTGGCTGGCGACCGCACGTCGGCCACGTACGACGATTCCTGTCCGATCAGCGCCGCGACGACGAAGGGATCGAGCTTGCGTGCCGCGGTATATCGCTTGATGAGCGGCACGTAGTCGATCGGGAAGATGACCTGCTGCACCTCCAGCGGCAGCGCGGTGCCCTGCACCGTCAGGTACTGCGGATAGGCGCGGCGCATCGTGTTGATGGCCGGCCGGATCGCGCCCTCCTGACGGTAGGTCCACGCCAGCGTCGCATCGAGCCGCGGATGGGCGCCCCACGCGCGCTGTGCGTAGCGCACCTCCTCGCGCGCCTCTTCCAGGAGCCCCGCCGAGACGAGCCATTCGATCGCCTCGGCGGTCGGGGGCATCTCGCCGGCGCTGAATGAGGCAGGGGTCTCGTCGGCGTTGGCGACCTCGACGGCGGCCAGTTCTCCCTGGGCCGGCTCCTCACCCGGCACCGACTCGTCGAGCGCGACCACCAGGTGCGCGCGTGCCGCGGCGCCATCCTCGCTCGACGGGATCGGCGCCTCGAGCCGCTCGAGCGCCGACACCGCCAGCCGGCCATAGTAGGACTCGCCGTAGTCGATGGCGGCCAGCGTCAGGCGCTGCACCGCGGCGTCGCGCTCGCCGAGGGCGGCACGGGCACGCCCGGACCAGTACACCCACGCCGGACGCGTGTTGCCGCGCGGGATGGACGCCGCGGCGAGGTCGAACACCCGCGCGGCCTCGGCGTAGTCACGCTGGCGATAGCGATGCCAGCCGTACTTCCAGGCGGCGCGCTCCGCATACCGTCCCCGGGGGTTGCGTTCGAAGAGCAGCTTGAACGTATCGGCCGCCTCATCGTCCCGGTCCGTGAGAATGAAGCGCGTGCCGAGGTCATTCAGCGCCCGCTCCGCCCACGTGTCGTGCGACGTGCCCGCCGGGACGGTAACGAGGCGCCTGACCTCCGTCACGTACGCGTCGGCCTGGCCGGCCTCCAGCAGCGCACGGGTCAGCAGGTAATGCGCGTGGCCGTTGCCGACGCCGCGCTCGCTGAGCTCGCGAAGGGTCGCCGCCTGGGCGCCGCACCGCTTCAACGCGCATGAGGCTTCGGCGATGCGCAGCCGTACGTGGTCGCGCTCGGTGGACGAGGCCAGGGGGAGCAAGGGTTCGAGCGCGGCGAGCGCCTCGCGCGGACGCCCGGCCGCAATCAGCGCCTCGGCGCGCGTGAGGTCGCGGGGGAAGGTGTCGCGGATGCCGTGCGATGCCATGCCGAGCGACGCATCCGCCTGGGTCGCCGCGGCCGGGGCCAGGCGGCTTGCGGGGAACTCGTAGTAGAGGCGCAGCCACGTCTCGGCGGCCTCGCGCTGCCGTCCCGACGCCCGCAGCGCCGTCGCCCACTGGTCGAGCACCACGTCACGGCCCGAGGTCAGGCCCGGGTACATGGCCGCGAAGAGCTCGGCGGCACCTTCCGGATCCCCGGCGCCGAGTGCCGCCTCGGCCTCGGCCGCGAGCGTCAGCTGCCGCAGCCGTCCGTGGCTCAGCGAGGCGCGCAGCGCAGCCAGCCGTTGACGGGCTGCGGAGTGGCGTCGCAGACGCAGTTCCGACAGCCCGCGGTAGTACTCGGCGTACGGCTCGAGTGGCGTCCCGTCGAGATCGACGTTCTCGAGACGCGTGAGCGCGTCCTGGTGCCTGTTGGCGCGGCTCGCCTCCACGGCGTCGCGCAGCGCCCGCACGTCCGGACGCCGGGCCCGCTCCCGCCGCACGGCATCGGCGGGCACCAGCCACGCATCGCTCGGCGTCGACGGAATGTCGGGATGTCTCGTCGGCGCGAGCGCCACGGAGGATTGCGGCTGCGCGTGGCTCTCCACCGTGAGGCGCGTCGTCGCCAGCCAGCCGGCGCCGGCCAGGGCGACGAGCGACAGGCACATGCCCGCCGCCTGCCAGGGTCGTGATGACGTGTCGCGTGGCGTCTGTGTGTCGTTGGGCACCAGTCGTTCCTGCTCCCGTGGTCCGGCCGCGGCCGGGCGCCGGTGCCTGCGGCCTCCGCCGCGGCTCGTCACGAGCCGGTCGGGCGCAGCAGGCTGGCGTCTCCGCTCGCCAGCGTGCGGATCACTTCATCCTCGAAGAGCGCGTCGCGCCCGGGTACCGCCTCCGACACGCGCGCCAGGTACTGCTGCCGGGCACGCTCGATGTCGCCGCCCAGCCGTGCTCCCAGATCACCCGCTTCCCTGCCCTCGCGGATGTCGTCCTCCCGGTTCAGACGTATCTCGGAGACGAGCAGCCGCGCGACGCGTTGCGCCTGCGCGATGGCGTCGCCCACCGACGTCTCGAGTGCGGGCCGCTCCACGACGCGCAGGTGCGGCGGCATGGGCACGACGACGGCCTGGCGCTGCGGACGCGCATAGCCCGAGGCGCGCATGGCCGTGAGCGCTTCCAGGCAGCGGGCGGCGTGGCGTGCCATGACCTCGACCACTTCGGCCCACACCGGCGCTTGCGCGCCAGAGTCCGGCTCAGCCTGTGCGTCGCCGGCAGACGGCGCGACGGCATCGGCGTAGACCAGCGCGGCCACCTGCCCCCCTATCGCGACAGGAACGGCCAGGCCCGTCTCGCCCGCGCGCAGCGTGGCGACGCCGAGCACCTCGTGGCCGTCGCCCTGGCCTTCGAGCAGCGTCGGCCGCGCCGACTCGACGATGGCGCGGAGGTCGTCGTGGCTGTGAAGCGCGAGTTCAGGGATCTCGGGGGCGTCGCCGAATCCCGAACGGCGCCAGACGCGGGCGGCGTCGCCGCGGAAGACCAGGACGGCACTGCGGTCGGCCTGGGCGTCGAGCCCCGAGGCGAGCGCGTCGAGCACCTCCGACAGCGTGCCGGCCTCGTCCATGGCGGCCACGGCGTGGGTGAGGCTCGTGAGCCGCCTGATGGTGTCGGTACGCGCGAGGGCGGTGGCCTCGGCAAGCGCGGCCGAGCGCGACTGATCCGCATGTGTTGCGGCTTCGGCCATGGCCTGCGCGACGGCGGCCTCGGCCTGCCCGAGCGCCGCGTCGGCTTCGGCGCGGATGGCGGCCACCTCGGCGCGGGCGGTCTCGAGAGCCTCACGCGACGCGGCGGCCTCGTCGCGGGCGGCTGCGAGCGCCTCCTCGGCGTCGCGGCGTGCGGTTTCCAGGGCGGCGGCGTGCTCAGCCCGCAGGGCGTCGAGGGCCTCCTGCTGGCGGGCCTCGAACGCGGCTTCCGTGTCGCGCGCGTGCTCAGCGGCAGTGGCGTCGGCGGCCGAGGCGATCTCGGTCACGGCCTTGTCGACCTGTTGACGCAGCTCGTCGTTCAGGCGGGCGAGGAGCGCGTCGGCGGCGGATCGGATCTGGGGTGCGAGCGACATGGCGTTCGTGGCGCGCCCGGCACGGTTGGGCGGCGCGGCTGTTGGGCCGATTATGCGAGCCACATACCAGATCGTCAACCGCGCGGAACTTCTTGAATTCCAACCAGTTTGCGGTTTGACGCCGCGGGCGGCCAGCGGCTACAATGTCAGAAGTGTCATCACGTCGCCGGACCTGCATGGCGGGTTCTGCGATCGGGTTCCACTCCGAGTGGGGGCGTCACGGCTTCGACGGGGGTGTGGATCCGTGGGATGCGTGCCGAGGACTCCAGCTTCCTCGTAAATCCGTTGGAAACACAATGTAACTGCGGAACCGCAGCTTGCACTCGCTGCTTAATTGACAGCGACGCCTCGCCCCTGAACGTCCGCGTCAGGGGATGAGGCGCCATTCAGCGGACTGGTGACGACGGGGTGTTCCGGCCTGTCGTCATGAGATCCACCGGGGCTGGCTGGCCACGATTTCTCGTCGTGCTTCGACGTGGCCAGTGAGACTTGAAGCTCGGCTACGCACGTAGAGTTCTGCGAGGAAACGCCTTCGGACGCGGGTTCGACTCCCGCCGCCTCCACCA
>JBIQIB010000017.1:0-49991 GCA_044508265.1 Acidobacteriota bacterium | reverse complement strand
GCCATGCTGACTTGACGTCATCCCCACCTTCCTCCGGTTTGTCACCGGCAGTCTCTGCAGAGTGCCCAGCGTTACCTGATGGCAACAGCAGACAAGGGTTGCGCTCGTTGCGGGACTTAACCCAACATCTCACGACACGAGCTGACGACAGCCATGCAGCACCTATACAGCTGCCCTTGCGGGAACCCACTTTCATGGGCGATCAGCTGCATTTCGAGCCTGGGTAAGGTTCTTCGCGTTGCGTCGAATTAAACCACATGCTCCACCGCTTGTGCGGGCCCCCGTCAATTCCTTTGAGTTTCAGCCTTGCGACCGTACTCCCCAGGCGGAATGCTTATCGCGTTAACTTCGGCACGGCAGGGATCGATACCCGCCACACCAAGCATTCATCGTTTAGGGCCAGGACTACCGGGGTATCTAATCCCGTTTGCTCCCCTGGCTTTCGCGCCTCAGCGTCAGTGTCGGTCCAGAATGCCGCCTTCGCCACCGGTGTTCCTCCAGATATCTACGCATTTCACCGCTACACCTGGAATTCCACATTCCTCTCCCGAACTCAAGCCCACCAGTATCGGACGCAGTTCCCCGGTTGAGCCGAGGGATTTCACGTCCGACTTAGCAGGCCGCCTACGCGCCCTTTACGCCCAGTAATTCCGAACAACGCTTGCCCCCTCTGTATTACCGCGGCTGCTGGCACAGAGTTAGCCGGGGCTTCCTCAGGTGGTACCGTCAAACCTCCAGGGTATTAACCCAGAGGCAGTTCTTCCCACCCAACAGAAGTTTACAATCCGAAGACCTTCATCCTTCACGCGGCGTTGCGTCGTCAGACTTGCGTCCATTGCGAACAATTCCCCACTGCTGCCTCCCGTAGGAGTCTGGGCCGTGTCTCAGTCCCAGTGTGGCCGTCCGCCCTCTCAGGCCGGCTACCGATCGTCGCCTTGGTAGGCCGTTACCCCACCAACTAGCTAATCGGACGCGGGCTCCTCTCCAGGCGCCAGGTCTTGCGATCCCCGGCTTTGATCTCCGTTCATCCAAGAACAGGATGTCATGCGGTATTAGCACCCCTTTCGGGATGTTATCCCCCACCCGAAGGCAGATCACCCACGCGTTACTCACCCGTTTGCCACTTTACTCGGGGCCGAAGCCCCTTTCACGTTCGACTTGCATGTGTTAGGCACGCCGCCAGCGTTGATTCTGAGCCAGGATCAAACTCTCAAGTTAAAGCGTGTGCCACGACCGTGTTGCCACGACCGCAGCGAACTTCAACGTGAGCGCCTGTTGATTTGGCTCTCTAGCGTTGTTGTATTCAAGTTGTCCGGCTGCCTTGACACCCCGAAGGATGCCCCTACAGCCCGGCTGATACTTGACAGGTTCGTGCTTGCACGTTCTATCTAGTTTTCAAAGAACCGAGGCGCTGCGCGGGCCGCTCGACCCTCCCACCGCCGCGTCCGCCGTCATCAGGCGAACTCACCCAGAATACCGAACCAACCAGTGTCTGTCAACCCCTAATTTTCAGGGCGCCAGGACCAACCCGCCGAACCCGCCATCCTCACCGCCCGATGCGGCGTCGACGACTCCAGCCCCTGCGTTCATCAGGGACCTGGTCCGGGTGACCGGCCGACACACGCCGAACCCGGTTTCGAGAACCAGAGGCGTGCGGTGCGCGATCGTGGGCCTTGTCAGGCTCGATCCGGCCTGGACGTGCCGGTTTCGCCAGCCCCGGAGCACTTGCCACGGCGGGTGCCGCGTTGCTCCAGCCGGGCGCCTGTCACCGCGGGGTCGCCCCCTTGGTGCCGTCCCGGCGCGGCCAGCGAAAGCCAATAGTAGGGCCGACGCGCGAACGTGTCAAGCCCCTATCGTCGATTCCGTCAAACAGGCCGGATCCGCGCGATCTGACGCTTCCCCACCTGCAGCAGGGCCGTGGCCGCCGGCCCGGGCGCGTTGATGTCGGTGACCACCACGCCGTCCAGACGCACGCCGCCCTGCGCGATCTTCCGCGTGGCGTCGCTGGCCGACGTCGCAAAGCCGACCTCGACCAGGACCTTCCGCAGCAATTGCCCGCCCGCCACGTCGCGCACGGGCAGGTCGTCGGCCGCGTCGCCGCCGTCGGCCGCGGCGCCCCCACCCCTCCGCGCCGCATGCCTGGCCCGCACCTGCGCCTCGGCAGACGCCGCCGCGTCGGCGCCGTGGAAGTCCGTCGCAATCCGCCGCGCCAGGTCGTACCGAAGCTCCGACGCCGAAAGCTCGCCTGTCGCAAACCGCTGCCGCAGCGCCTCGAGCTCGTCGCGGGAGACATCGGTGAGCAGCGTGAAGTAGCTCCACATGACCTCGTCGCTGCCGCGAAACTGCTCGACGATCTTCCGGAACATCTCCTCGGGCGGATCATCGACCCCGACGTAGTTGCCGAGGCTCTTGCTCATCTTCTCGACGCCGTCGAGCCCCACGAGGAGCGGGACGGTCATCACCACCTGCGGCTCGAGCCCGTAGGACGGCATCAGATCCCGCCCCACGTTCAGGTTGAACAGCTGGTCGGTGCCCCCGAGCTCCACGTCGGCCTCGAGATGGACCGAGTCGTACGCCTGCGCCAGCGGATACAGGAACTCGTGAATCGCGATGGGCTGCCCTTGTTCGTAGCGCTGCCTGAAGTGCCGGCGCTCGAGCATCTGCGCGACGTTGTAGCGCGACGCCAGCCGGATCCAGTCCACCGACGACATCGCGCCGAGCCACCTGTCGTTGAACTCGATGACCGTGCGCTCCGGATGGAGCACCTTGAAGACCTGCGTGCGATAGGTCTCGGCATTGGCCGCCACGTCCTCGGCCGTGAGCGGTGGACGCGTCTTCGAGCGCCCGGTGGGATCGCCAATCAGCCCGGTGAACGATCCGATCAGGAAGATCACCCGGTGCCCGAGATCCTGGAAGTGCCGCATCTTCCTGAGCAGCACGGTGTGGCCGAGGTGCAGATCGGGCGCGGTCGGGTCGAACCCCACCTTCACGACGAGCGGACGCCCGGTCTCGGCGCTGCGCTGCAGCTTGGTGCGCAGATCGGCCTCACGCACCACGTCCGCGCACCCCCTGGTCAGGTACGCCACCTGCTCGTCGATCGCCGCCGTCGTCCCGCCGGTCTTCGTCATCGGGACGTACTATAAACCTCGGGGACGCGAGCCCCGCCGATGCCGCAGGCTCCCAGGAAGTCTTCTCGTCGCGACATGGTCCGCTGGCTCACGACGGTCGGCGTCGGCCTCGCCGTGGGCTCGGTGGCGCACGGCGCGCTCTACGAGCGCCACCACGTCGGAGTCACCCGCGTCCGCATGCCGGTGCCCGGGCTGGCGCCGGCGCTCGACGGACTGCGCGTGGGCCTGCTCACCGACACGCACCACGGGCCGTTCACCTCGGCCGAGTTCATCGCGGCGTCCAGCCGCCTGCTGCTCGACGAAGCGCCGGACCTCATCGTCCTCGGCGGCGACTACGTGACGCAGCTCGACACCCGCTTCATGGACCCTTCCGCCGAGGCCATGGCTGCCCTGCACGCGCCGCTGGGCGTGTTTGCCGTCCTCGGCAATCACGACGACGACACGCACATGCCGCGGGCGCTGGCACGACGCGGGTTCACGGTACTCGCCGACGCGCGCACCACGCTGCGCGTGCGCGGCGAGAAACTCGACATCATCGGCTTACGCTTCTGGACGCGCGACACCACGGCCCTCGCGCGCCTCGCACGAGGCACCGGCGCATCGACGCTGCTGCTCGCGCACGATCCTCGCCGAGTAGACGCTGCAGCCGCCGTGGGCATCCCGGCTGTGCTCGCCGGCCACACGCACGGCGGCCAGATCTCGCTGCCGTTCGTCGGTCCGGTGGCCGCACGCAAGTTCCCGACGGCCGAGGGCCTGCTCGTCTCGCCAGCCACCAGCCTGTTCGTCTCGCGGGGCGTCGGCACGGTGGTCGTGCCCTGCCGGATCGGCTGCCCGCCGGAAGTGGCCGTGCTGACGCTTACCGCGGCGCCGGCGCCGCCTCCACGTCCCGCCTGACCACGAACCGCCGACCCTCGATCCGCCAGCCGCCGTCGAGCACCCTGGCCACCGCGACCGGGTAGAGTCGGTGCTCCTCGACGAGAATGCGCGCCGCCAGCGAGTTCGCGGTGTCGTCGTCCAGGACGGGCACGGCGGCCTGCGCGACGATGGGGCCGGCGTCGAGCCCCTCGTCCACGACGTGCACGGTGGCGCCCGTGATCCGCACGCCATGGTCGAACGCCTGCTGCTGCGCGTCCAGGCCGGGGAACGCCGGGAGCAGCGACGGGTGGATGTTGAGCACGCGCTGCGGAAAGCGCTCGAGCAGCGCCGGTCCGACGATCCGCATGAAGCCCGCGAGGCACACCAGCGACACGCCGTGTTCCTCGAGCACGTCCGCCAGCCGCGCGTCGTAGGCGGCACGGTCCTTCCAGCCGCGGTGCTCGACGACGAGCGTCTCGACGCCCGCGTCCCGGGCAATCGCCAACCCCGGCGCATCGGCGCGGTTCGAGACGACGACCGCGGGCGTCGCGTCCAGGCGGCCGGCGGCAATGGCGTCCAGCAGGGCCTGCATGTTGCTGCCGCGGCCGGAGATCAGCACCCCGAGGCGGCGCGTCGGGTCGGGCGGCGTCCAGGGCGGGAGTCGTGCGCTATCCATCGGCGTGCCCATCCTACGACGACTCGAAAGCGTCGCGTCGCCGGCGCGGGTTCAAGCATCCGCCTCGGCACGTCGATTATCGCGACACGACCCGCATCGACCGGGTGCTCCGGCAGCCGGCCTGCGCGGTGCAGGAAGGGAGGGTGCGCTTGCATGGCAGCTTCGAAGAAGGACGAACAGGCAGGGCACGGGCACGAACGTCGCCGGCACGCACGCATCCCGGCAGAATCGCTGCCCCACCTCACCGCGCGCGTGGTGGGCGGCCCCATCGTGCGCCTGATCGACGTGTCGAGGCGAGGCGCCCGTGTCGAAACCGAGCTCCCCCTGCGCCCCGGCCGCGCGGTGACGATCCGGTTCGTCGCCATCGACAGCACGCTGACGCTGACGGGCGCCGTCGTCCGGTCGAGCGTCGCCGTGCTCGCCGAGGACGGCGTGAAGTACCACACGGCCCTGTCGTTTGCCGAGGACGTCCACCTGTGCCCCGAGACGCCCCCGGCGTCGGCGGGGGTCGACCTCGCTGCGCGGTCGTCCTCGGCGACGTCGTCGCCTTCAGCGGACGATTTCCAGGACGGCAGCGACCTGCCGTCGCCTGACGACGTGATGGTCGTCGCCGCTCCGCACGAGACGGGTGACGCCCTGCGCGAACGACTGCTGGCCAACAGCTGGTGACCCACGACCCATGCGCGTGCTCTTCCTCCCCGGGCCGACGCCAGCCGTCGACGACATACGGGCCGCGCTGCAGGCATCGCATCCCGGTAGTGAGGTAGAGGTCTGCGCGCCCGAGACGGCGCCCGACACGCTCCAGGCCAGGTCCGATTACGACGCCGTCGTCGTGGACGGCAGCGCGCTGCCGCCCGATGCGCAATGCATGGCGGCGCTGCGTGCGCAGCGGCCGCAGGTTCCTGTCGCCGTGCTCGTGGCGCCTGGCGACGTCCCCGGCGAAGCGCGGGCACTCCTCGCAGGTGCCGACACAACCGTCCCCCACTCGCCGACGACGCTCGAACGCATCGGCAGCCTGCTGATGCGCATCCGGCGGCGTGACGCCGACCCCGAACGGCGCGACTGGCGCCTGTGGTTCGCCGGCCGCGATACCGAGTTGCGCCGGGCCGTCGCCGCCCGTCTTGGCCGGCGCGTGCTGCTGATGAGTCTCTCGCGCGAAGGCAAGCTGGTGCCGATGCTCGAGGATCCGGCCGGCGCGACAGCGCTCGTCGTGGACGCGCGCGACAACGGCGACGACATGCTGGCCGGCCTGCAGCGCGTGCGCGAGCTCCATCCGGCCCTTGCGACGATCGTCATAGCCGATGCCGCCTATCATGCGGCGTTCCTGCGCATCGGCGCAGACGACTGCCTGCCGCCAGGCACCGACGTCGAGCGGCTGCTGCTGGCCGTCGATCGATTGTCGAGCCATCGTCAGCTGGCCTCGGAGGTCGTGGCGCTGCGTGCCCGCGAGAACCGCCTCCGCGCCGTCGTCGAGTATCTCCCCGAGGCCGTGGTGCTCGTGGCCGCGACGCGCAGCGTGCTGGCCGTGAACCTCACCGGCCTGGAGCTGCTGGGCGCGGCGGAAGCACGCCACGTGATAGGTCGTGAGCTCACGCCGTGGCTCACGCCGGCAGACGACGAGGACCTCGCGCAGTTCGTCGACAGCGTGTCGTCGGGAACCACCCGCGAACTGAACGCGCTGACGCGCCACGCCCAGCCCCAGCGCGTGCTCCTGCGTGCCGTCCCGTTCCAGCGCGAACCCGGCAAGCCGGCAGCGGTGCTGATCACCCTGCGGCCCGTGCCGGAGCCTGTGACCGCCGAACCAGCTGCCGTGGAAGGTGGCCAACCGGAGCTTGCAGTCGCGACAGCGGCGACCGATGCAGAGATGCACGCCGTGCGGGCCCGTGTCGAGGAACTCGAGGCCCTGCGCGCGCGACACGAAGCGCTGGAGGCGCAGGCGGCGCAGCAGGCTCACGCTCGCGCGGAGTCGGAGCAGCAGCTTCGCGAGGTGATCGCGACGCTCGAACACGAGCTCGACGCCGAGCGCGAACGAAGCGCGCGTCTTGCCGAATCGCTGGCCAGCCGTGAGGCCGAGGCCGCGTGGAGCGCTCTGACGCCGCCGTCGGTCGCGGCGCTCGAGCAGGCGCTTGCCGACGAGCGGACGCACGTCACCCACGTGACGTCCGCACTCGACGAGCATCGCGCACGCGTCGACGAGCTGGCGGCGACACTCGCCGAGCAGCGGTCGGCACGTGAAGCGGCTGAAGCCACCACGTCGTCGTTGCAGGCCTCACTGGACGAGACACGCACCGCACTCGAAGACACGCGCGTCGCACTGGACGAGACGCGCAGCGCACTGGACCAGGCACGGACGGCGCTGGCGCACTCGGAGGCGGCCGAACGCGACCGGGCAACCCAGGTGGAGGAGCTCGAACGCGGCCTCGCGGACGCCAGGCAGATGGTCGAGCGCCTGCTCGCCGACGGCGCTGCAACCGCCGAAGGCGCCGCCGCGCAGGCCCAGCGCCTCGCGACGCTGGAGCAGGAGCTCGCCGAGTCACGGACGGTGCTGGCTGCCGCGCAGGAACAGGTTCAGGCCGTCGAGGCGCGCGCCGATGCAGCCGCCGCGGGCGAAGCAGACGCCACGCGCCGCGCGGCGCACCTCGAGCAGGAGCTCGCCGACGCGCGAGCGGCACTGACGTCGGCGCACGAGCAGCTTCAGGCCGCCCAAGGGCACGCCGACGCCGCGCGCGCGACAGAGGCGGAGACGGCACACCGCGCCGCGGAGCTGGAGCAGGCGCTCGCCACGCTGCAGGGGGATCTCGAGCGCGAGCGCGCCGACATTGCCCGTCTCGAGAGCGAACGCGCGCGCCTGGCAGACGAAGCAGGCACGCTCGAGCGGGCGCTGGACGAGGCCCGCGACCAGCTCGCCGGGCACCGCGCCGCCTATGAAACGGCATTGCAGCAGCTGGGCGAGCGTGACGCCGTGCAGGCTGCGCAGGCCGGCCACCTCCGTGAGGTGGAGCGCGAGTTCGCAGACTCCCTGGCGGCGCTGGCGACGGCTCGCGAGCAGTTGCAGGACCGCGAAAGGCTCGTCGAGACGCTGCAAGCCGCGGAAGCCACATCCGTCGAGCGTGCAGCCGAACTGCAGCAGACGCTCGACGGCCTGCGGGAGGAGCGCGACGGCCTGCGGGAGGAGCGCGAAGGCTTGCGTGAGGAGCTCGAGCGCCTTCGACGGGAGCTCGAACGTGAGCGCGCCGAGCACCTCCGGCGGGACGAGGAGGCTCAGGCAGTCGAGCGGGCGATGACCGACGCTCGGTCGGCATTCGAATCGGCGCAGGCGGAGGTCGCGGCGTTGGAGGCCCGTGCGGCCAGGGCGGAGGAGGCTCTCGCAGTGCAGCAGGCCGCCATCGCCAGCATGGAAGAGGCCCTCGCGACACGCGAGGCCGAGCTCGAACGGACGCGCCTCGAGGACGAGGGGCTGCGTTCGGCGCTGTCACGCCTCGAGCGCGAAGGCGGCGCGCGCATCCGCGCGCTGGAGCAGGAGCGCGACGCCCTGCGCCGCGACGCGCGCGAGTGGCACGCCATCCAGCAGGAGCTGCCCACGCTGCGGGACGCGCAGCGGCAGATGGTGGCGATGGCCGGCCAGCTCGAGGAGTCGCAACTCGTGCGGGCGCAGGCACTGGCGCTCGAGAGCGAGGTCGCCGAGCTGCGGCACGCGCGCGAACACGCCGCGAGGCTCGAGGCCGAGCTCAGCGAGGTGCGGACGGAGCTTGCCTCACGACCGTCCACGCCGGCGCGCCTCGAGGCCGTCGTCGACGAGGAGACACGCTGGCTCCTCTACGACGTGGCGTCGATCGGGCATCTCACGACGACGCCCGACGCGCGCATCCTCGGCGCCAACGACATCGCGGCGCAGCTGCTCGGCCACTTCTCGCGTGACACCCTGCAGGCCAGCGGCCGCCTTCCCGAACCGCTGCTGCTCGCCGCGGGCGCCTTCGCACATCGCCCGACGCGCTTCGAGGTATGCCTCCAGCATGGCGACGATGGCCCGCTGCACTGGATCGTGGGCCTGGCCACGCCGCACGCAGGCGTCCCTGCCACGGTCACGTGGATGCTGATCGACGTCAGCGAGCAGCGGCTGCACGCGCGCCGGTCGCGGTTCCTCCGCCGGATGGAGGCGATGACCCACGTGCTGTCGGCCGCCACGGCGGAGAGCGCCACGCTCGTCGAGCGAGCGACGCCGCTGCTCCAGGCCGCGGCCGCGTCGCTCGAGCCTGACAGCGGACTCGACATCGAAGGCGCGCAGGCCGCGCTCACGCGCACGCAGGCGCTGCTGGCCCAGCTCTCGGGGTTCGCGCGGAAGCGGGCCCGCCGTGTCGGCGTCCGCGACGTGCGGGCGCTGCTCGATGCCGCCGGTCCGGTGCTCGTGCACGTGGCCGGCGAGGACGTCGTCTGCACGATCGCGCCGTCCGAGGAGCCGCTGCACGCCGCGCTCGAGGACGCCGAGTTCGAGCAGTTCATGACCTCGCTCGTCATGGCCGGCCGCGACGCGCTGCCCCTCGGCGGCCGTCTGACCGTCAGCACGCGTGGCGTCAATGCCGACACGCGCGACGACACGACGTTCTTCACGCGACCGTCCGTGGAAGTGCGCATGCATGCGGAAGGCTACGGCGCCCAGATGCCCGACACGATCGCCGCGCTGCACGATGCGGCCGCGCGCCTCGGCGGGACGTTCGCCGCGGAGTCGGACGACATCGGCGACCTCCGCATCGTCATCCGCCTCGCCCGCGTCTTCGTCACGTCGTAGCGCGTCCGCCCCCCGGAGGTCGGAACATCCAGTCGGCGCCGGTGGCCGAGCCTGCGTCCCACCGTGATAGGTTCATGCGCCAGGAGCTTCCACATGAACCGCGATCGACGCAGATTCCTCTCCGGCACCATCGCCGGAGGGCTCGCCTCCGTGTCGCTTCCCTCCTGCAGCGCTCCGGCGTCCAAAGCCGCGACGCCGTCGGAGCGGTATCGGCAGCTCGATGACATCCTCGAGCAGCCGGTCCTGAAGAAGGCGCTCTTTCCCGACCCCGTCGTCATCGACACCGTCGAACTGCTCCGGCTGAACGACCGCTACCTGTGCCGCGTACGCTCCCGCGACGGAGCGGAGGGCCTCTCGGTAGCGCACAGCACGATGAGCACGCTGTTCCCGATCTTCCTCAGGAACGTGCAGCCGTTCTTCATCGGGAAGGACGCGCGGGAGCTCGACCTCATTCTGGAGAAGATCTACACGTACAACTTCAACTTCCGGTTCAACGGGCTCGCGCTCGGCCTGCCGCTCGCGACCGTGGAGTTCGCGATCCTCGACATGCTGGGTCGCATCGCCGGCAAGCCCGTGGGCCAACTGATCGGCGAGATTCACCACCCCGAGGTCGGCGTCTACATGGCCACGGAGTGGCGCGAGAAGCCCGTCGAGGAGTCCATCGAGTTGATCAAGGGCGCCATGGCGTCCTACGACGTCCACGCCTTGAAGATCAAGGTGGGCGGGCTGATGTTCATGACCACGGACATGTACGCCGAAGGCCCGCCCGGCCGCACGGAGGAGATCGTGCCTCTCGTGCGCAGGACGTTCGGTGACGACGTCGCGCTCTACGCGGACGCGAACGGGTTCTACTCGGTGCCTGAAGCCATCCGCGTCGGCAGGCTGCTTGAGGAACACGGGTACGAGTACTTCGAAGAGCCCGTGATGTTCGACCACGTCGAGGAGATCAAGCAGGTGTCCGACGAGTTGTCGCTCCCTGTCGCAAACGGCGAGCAGGACTACGGCTTCTACGGCTTCCGCTGGCTGCTGGCCAACGACGGCCTCGACATCGTGCAGCCCGACAACTACTACTTCGGTGGCCTGATCCGCTCGATGAAGGTCGCGCGAATGGCTGCCGCGTTCGGCAAGGTGATGGTGCCGCACATGTCAGGCGGGGGGCTGGGGTTCCTGTACAACGTCCATTTCGTGTCGGCGGTGCCGAACGCCGGGGCGCATCACGAGTTCAAGGGCCTGGACACGCACGTGCCGTTCGAGTGCCCCACCTCTCCGCTCGAGGTCCGCGACGGCAGGATCAAGGTGCCCACGGGACCCGGGTTCGGGGTGGACATCGACCCGGACTGGGTTGCGCGTCACGACGTGGTGAACGGCTGATGGCGGTCCGAATCGTCAGGCTGGGCAGTGCGCGGGCACGCGGGGAAGGCGTGCGCATCGGCACCGTCAGGCACCCGCCGCGCGGGGTCCCCAGGGAGCAGCATGCGGCGCAGAACTGGTACGACGTGTGGCTGCCGGAGCTCGCGCCGAGCAAGGATCTCGTCAAGCGTGCCCTGGCGGCGGAGACCGATCGGGAGTGGGCCGACTTCGTGAAGCGCTATCGGGCGGAGATGGCTGCGCCGGAGAAGGTGCGCCTCCTCCGGCTGCTGGCCGTCATGTCAGCGTCGACGAACCTGTCGGTCGGGTGTTACTGCGAGAACGAGTCGCGGTGCCACAGGTCGGTCCTGCGCACGCTCCTCGAGGAGCAGGGCGCGACGCTGGCCTAGAAACTGCGTCTGGATCGTCAGCCTTCGTAGCGCACCACGCCGGTGCCTGCAACGACATCGCCGATGACGATGGCGTCCGGCTCGCCGGACACACGCAGCTGGCCGAGGATCTCGTCCACCTCGTCGCGCGCGACCACGAGCACAAGCCCGATGCCCATGTTGAACGTGCGCCAGGCGTCGTCGCGCGGGACGTCGCCGCGCTGGACGAGCCACGAGAAGACGGGCGGCACGCGCCACGTGCTGCGGTCGATGCGGGCGTCGAGGCCGGCAGGCAGCACGCGCGGCACGTTGTCTGTCAACCCGCCGCCGGTGATGTGCGCGATGCCGCGCACGCGGCGCTCGTCTACCAGCGGCAGCACCGACCGCAGGTAGGACCTGTGCGGCGTCAGCAGCAGATCGCCGATGCTTCCGCCGAGCTCGGGGATCACGTCGTGGACGCCGAGCATCAGCGTGTCGAACACGATGCGGCGTGCCAGCGAGTAGCCGTTCGTGTGCAGCCCTGACGAGGGCAGCCCGATGAGCGCGTCGCCTTCGGTGATGCCCGCACCGGTGATGACCCTGTCGCGCTCCACCATGCCGACGATGAAGCCGGCGAGGTCGTACTCGCGATCGAGGTAGAAGCCGGGCATCTCGGCCGTCTCGCCGCCGAGCAGCGCGCAGCCGTTGGCCGCGCAGGCGCGGGCCAGGCCCTCGACGATTTCCACGGCGACGTCGGGCGACAGCCGCCCAGTGGCGAGGTAGTCGAGGAAGAAGAGCGGCCGGGCGCCCTGCACGAGGATGTCGTTGACGCAGTGGTTGACGAGGTCCTCGCCGATGGTCGAATGGCGGTTCATCATGAACGCCACTTTCAGCTTGGTACCGACGCCGTCGGCGCTCGCCACCAGCACGGGGTCGGTGCCGCCCGCCGCGCCGAGGTGGAACAGGCCGCCGAACGCGCCAATCTCCGACAGCACGCCCGGCGTGAAGGTGGCCTGCGCCAGGCCCTTGATGCGGCGCACGACTTCCGCGCCGGCTTCGATGTCCACACCCGTCGACTTGTAATCCACCTAGAACTCCAGTGCCGTGATCAACGACTGCGCCGCCCGGCGTTCGGCCGACCCTTCGGCCGCGGCCCAGAACGTCCGACGTACGGTGGCATAGAACCGTTCCTCGGCATAGTCCTCTTCGAGCATGTCGAAGGCGTCGCGGAGGAGCAGCGTCGCCTGCTCGCGGGGCAGCCCTGGCCACACGGCCAGCAGGCCGGAAACGTTCCGCATCACGGCCGAACCCAGCGCCAGGGCGATGGGCGCGCGCGCAGGCTCGTTGCTCGGCATGCCGATCTCGAAGAGCGTCGCCATCGCCGCCGGCTTGTCCGCCGCGGCGAGATCGGCCATGGCGGCGGCCGACGAGCGCACGAGTTCCTGGAACCCGAGCTGGTTGGCGGAGAACTCGAGCGACTCGCGCACGAACCGCATGTGCGCGTCGCAGTTGCTGCCCAGCAGGCAGATGGCCGCGGCAATCACCGGCTGGAGCTCGCGCGAGGCGCCGCGCTGCAGCTTCGCGAGCGCCGCGATGCCGCGCGTGTCGCCCAGGGTGCCGATGGCCCGCACCGCATCGTCCTGCAGGGGACCTTCGAGCGAGGCGACGGTCACCAGGTCGTCGAAGGCATAGGCGCCCTTGTGGTCGCCGAGCGCCCTGATCACGGCGGCGCGGAAGAAGTCGACACCCCTGTGCACCTGGCTGCGCAGCACCTTCTGCACGCGCGGGTCGCTGCCGTGCGCCGCCAGCGCCTGGATCAGCGCCGGGCGGACGAACTCGGCCTCTTCCTTGTCGAGGGCGGCAATCAGCTTCGGCACCAGCGCAGGATCCGGGTGCTCCTCGATGTAGGCGTAGGCGACCTCGCGGAGGCGATCGTTCGGGTCATCCATCAGCTCGCGCATCAGGCTGCCGGCCCGCGGGTCGTTGAATCCGGCGGCGAGCACCAGCGCGCGGAAGCGGACGTAGCCGTCCTTGTGGCCGCGCGCGGCCTCGAGCAGGGCTGGAACGGCGGTGGCGACAGGTTCGCGCCTGACGCGCGCCGATGCTTCGATGCGCGTCTTGTAGTCGAGGTCGCCGAGGCGATCGATCGCCGCGGCCAGCGTCAGCTCCGGCTGCTTCGCCTTCTCCTGCTCCTGGTAGGGACGGCTCTCCGAGCCGTCCACTCTCCCCGAGCCGTCCACTCTCCCCGAGCCGTCCACTCTCGCCGAGCCGTCCGCGCCCTCCGAGCCGTGCACCGCCGGCGCCAGGAGCAGGACGGCCACCACGACGCAGCAGACGCCACCGGCGTACCTCACTCCTCGACCCCCACCGGCATCTCGTCGAGCTTCAGCGCGAGCTGGAGATACGCGTTCTGATCCTTCGGGAATTCGACCGGGTACTTGCCCGTGTAGCAGGACGAACAGTACGACTCGCTGTCGTTGCCCACGGTGCCCATCAGGCCGTCGAGGCTCAGGTACGCGAGCGAGTCGGCGTTCAGATAGGTCTTGATCTCGTCGAGCGTGTGCGTGGCCGCGATCAGCTCCGACCGCCGCGGCGTGTCCACGCCGTAGAAGCACGGCGAGATCGTCGGGGGACAGCTGATGCGCATGTGCACCTCGCGCGCGCCGGCCGCCTTCACCATCTTCACGATCTTGCGGCTCGTGGTGCCGCGCACGATCGAGTCGTCCACGAGCACCACGCGCTTCCCTTCCAGGATGCTCTTGACCGGGTTCAGCTTCACCTTGACGCTGAAGTGGCGGATGGACTTCTGCGGCTGGATGAAGGTGCGTCCCACGTAATGGTTGCGGATGAGGCCCATCCGCAGCGGGATGCCCGACGCTTCCGAGAACCCGAGCGCGGCGCAGACGCCCGAGTCGGGAATCGGGACGACCACGTCGGCGTCCACCATCGACTCCTCCGCGAGGCGTCGGCCCATCGCGGTGCGGGTCTCGTTGACGCTGCGCCCGAAGACGTAGCTGTCGGGCCGCGCGAAGTACACGTGCTCGAATACGCAGTGCGCGCGCCGCGCCGGGGCGAACGGCATGCGCGACTGCAGGCCCTGCTCGGTGATGACGACAACCTCGCCCGGCTCGACGTCGCGCACGTAGGTGGCGTTGATCAGGTCGAGCGCGCACGTCTCGGAGCACGCGATCCAGGCGTCGCCGAGCCGCCCGAGGACGAGCGGCCGGAACCCGTGCGGATCGCGCGCGACGATCATCCGGTCCTTCGCGAGGAGCAGGAACGAGTAGGCACCCTTCACCTGGTGCAGCGACTCGATCACGGCGTCCTCCGGCGTGGCGGCGCGCGACCTGGCGTAGAGGTGGAGCACCACCTCCGTATCGCTGCTCGTCTGGAAGATCGACCCCTGCGAGACGAGGTCGTGGCGCAGCTCGCCCGCATTCACGAGGTTGCCGTTGTGGCAGATGGCCATCTGGCCGTGCGCGCAGTCGATGAGGAACGGCTGCGCGTTGGCAAGGCGACTCTCACCGGCGGTCGAGTAGCGGGTGTGCCCGATCGCCGCGTGGCCGGTGAGGCCCGTCAGCGTCCTGTCGTCGAAGATGTCGGCGACGTAGCCCATCCCGCGCGACACCGCGACGTGGTGGCCGTCGGCCGCGGCAATCCCGGCGCTTTCCTGGCCGCGGTGCTGCAGCGCGAACAGCCCGAGGTACGCGAGGTTCGCCGCTTCGGTGTGCCCGAAGATGCCGAAGACCCCGCATTCTTCCTTCCACTCGCCCACGCCTGCCGCCTTCCTTGTTCAGCCTTGCCGGCGCGTCAGGGCGGCCTCGAGCGCACCGCCCCAGGCCGACTCGAGCCCAGCCACTGCTTCGTCGATCTCGAGTCGCCCGTCCACCGCCACTCGCAGCCGATCGCCGCCCGTCATGCCGATCTCGGCACACGGGATACCCGCCGCGACGCAGCGTCCCAGCACCACGCCCACATCATCTGGACGAACCGACACCACCACCCGGCCGGCGCTCTCGCTGAACAGCGTGGCGTGCGACGCCGGCACGCCGAGCTCGCTCTCGACGCCCGCGACGGTGATGTCGGCGCCGACGCCCGCGAACGTGCACTCGGCCAGCGCGACGGCCAATCCTCCCTCGGCGCAGTCGTGCGCCGACTGGAGGAGGCCCTCCTGGACCAGCGCAGGCAGCGCCTGCTGCAGCGCGCGCTCCAGGGCGAGGTCCACCTGCGGCGGCACTCCGCGTACCTGTCCATGGATCGCGTGCAGGTACTCGGTGGCGCCGAGCTCCGGCGCCGTCCGGCCGAGCAGCAGCACGGTCAGGCCGGCTGACGGGAACGGCGCGCGGATGATCTTCGACGCGTCGTCGACCAGGCCGACCACGCCGAGCACCGGCGTCGGGAAGATCGCCTCGCCGTCCGTCTCGTTGTACAGGCTCACGTTGCCGCCCGTGATCGGGATGTCGAACGTGCGGCACGCCTCGCCGATGCCCTGCACGGCCTGGACGAACTGCCACATGATCTCGGGCCGCTCGGGGTTGCCGAAGTTCAGGTTGTTGGTCGCGCCGATCGGCACGCCGCCGGCGCACGCGACGTTGCGCGCGGCCTCCGCGACGGCCAGCATCGCGCCCATGCGCGGGTCGGCCTGGCAGTAGCGCCCGTTGCCGTCGAGCGACATCGCCAGCGCGGTGGACGTGCCCTTCACCCGGACGACCGGCGCGCCCTCGCCGGCCAGCACCAGCGTGTTGGTGCGGACCATGTGGTCGAACTGCCTGTAGATCCACCGCTTGCTCGCGATGGTCGGCGTCTGCAGCAGCTGCCGCAGCACGTCGGCCGCGGCACCGAAGGCGCCGAAGTGCGACGCCTCGAGGCGCTGCAGCTCGTCGAGCGACTCGGGCCGGTGGTGCGGGCGGTCGTACAGCGGGGCCTCGTCCGCGAGCGCCCTGGCCGGCACGTCCGCGACGACCTCGCCGTTCTCCCGCACACGCACGCGGCCGTCGTCGGTGACGTGGCCGATCTTGACGGCGTGCAGGTCCCACTTCTCGAAGACGGCCTCGACCTCGGCCTCGCGCCCGGCCTCCACCACCAGGAGCATCCGCTCCTGCGACTCCGACAGCATGATCTCGTAGGGCGACATGCCGCTCTCGCGCTGCGGCACCTTCGTCACCTCGACGTCCATGCCCATGCCGCCGCGCGCGCTCATCTCCGAGGTCGCGCACGAGAGTCCGGCGGCGCCCATGTCCTGCAGGCCGAGGACGGCGCCCGTCTTCAGCACCTCGAGGCAGGCCTCGAGCAGGAGCTTCTCCATGAACGGGTCGCCCACCTGCACGGCCGGCCGCTTCTCCGCCGACGCGTCGTCGAACTCCGCCGACGCCATGGTCGCGCCGTGGATGCCGTCGCGGCCCGTGCTCGCCCCGACGTAGTACACCGGGTTGCCCACGCCGTCGGCTCGGCCCTTGACGATCCCGTCGGCGCGCACGGTGCCGAGGCAGAAGACGTTGACCAGCGGGTTGCCCGCGTACGACGCGTCGAACGCCGCCTCGCCGCCGACGGTCGGGATGCCGATGCTGTTGCCGTAGCCGGCAATGCCCGCGACGACGCCGTCCACCGTGCGGCGCGTGCGCGCGTTGTCGAGCGTGCCGAACCGCAGCGAGTCGAGCAGCGCGATCGGCCGCGCGCCCATCGTGAAGATGTCGCGGATGATGCCGCCGACGCCCGTCGCCGCGCCCTGGTACGGCTCGATGAACGACGGGTGGTTGTGCGACTCGATCTTGAACACCGCGGCGAGCCCGTTGCCGATGTCCACCGCGCCGGCGTTCTCGCCCGGCCCCTGCAGCACGCGGGGGCCGCGCGTCGGCAGCGTCTTCAGGTGGATACGGGAGCTCTTGTAGCTGCAGTGCTCCGACCACATCACCGAGAACATGCCCAGCTCGGTCATGTTCGGCTCGCGGCCGAGCGTCTCGACGATGCGCTCGTACTCGTCAGGCGCGAGGCCGTGGCGCTCGAGGACGTCGGGGGTAATCGTCATGGTCACAGTCAACAGCTCCAGGAGCTCGCAACAGTGGTCTCACGGCAGGCGGCAGACAGCAGCCACCCTCCGGCCCTATACAGCGCCGGCCGTGCGCAGGCTCTCGACGACGGACTCGAGCAGCACGCGTCCGTCCGTGCTGCCGAGCGGCGCCTCGCAGGCGCGCTCGGGATGCGGCATCAGGCCGACGACGTTGCGCGACGCGTTGCAGATGCCGGCAATGTTGTTGATCGACCCGTTCGGGTTGGCGGCGTCGGTCACCTCGCCCGAGGACGTCGCATAGCGGAAGATCACCTGCTTGTTGGCCTCGAGCCGCTCGATGACCTCAGGCGCCGCGTAGTAGTTGCCCTCGCCGTGCGCAATGGGCAGCTGCAGCACCTGCCCGGTCTCGCAGCCGGCGGTGAACGGCGTGTCGGTCTGTTCCACCCGCACGTGCACGTGTTCGCAGCGGAACTTCAGGCCGGCGTTGCGCAGCAGGGCGCCCTCGAGCAGCCCGGCCTCGGTCAGCACCTGGAAGCCGTTGCAGATGCCCAGCACCGGCCCGCCCTTCGACGCGAACTCGGTCACTGCCTGCATGACCGGCGAGAAGCGGGCCACAGCGCCCGTCCGCAGGTAGTCGCCGTACGAGAAGCCGCCCGGCAGGATGACGACATCCGCCCCCTGCAGGTCGGTGTCCTTGTGCCACAGGAAGTGGGCGGGCTGCCCGAGCACGTGCTTCACGGCGTGATACGCGTCGTGGTCGCAGTTGGATCCGGGGAAGACGACGATCGCGAAGGTCATGGCCGGTGCTCCTCAGGCTTCGAGCCGATAGCTTTCGATGACGGGGTTGGCCAGCAGCGTGTCGGCCACCTCGCGCACGAGCGCTGTCGCTTCGTCGGGCGACGCGGCTTCGACCTGTACCTCGAAGTACTTGCCCTGCCGCACGTCGGCGACGCGCGAGTGGCCCATCGAGTGCAGCGCCTCGACGATGGTGTGGCCCTGCGGGTCGAAGACCGAGGGCTTGAGCGTGACGAAGACGCGAACGGTATGCGTGGACAAAGCGGGCTCCTGCGGCTTCAGGCGTCGGCCTGGGTGTCTCCCCCGAACACACGGTCGAAGATGGCGTCCACGTGCTGCAGCTGGACGTCGAGGTCGAAGGCGCGCTCGACGTCGGCGGGCGTGAGCACCGCCATCACGTCGGCGTCGGCGAGCAGGAGCGGCTTGAAGTCCGTCTGCTCGTGGAACGCGCGCATCGCGTTGCGCTGCACCAGCTCGTAGGCCCGCTCGCGGCTCAGGCCGCGCCGGGCGAGCTCGAGCAGCACCTGCCCGGAGAACACGACGCCGCGCGAACGCGCGAGGTTCTCGCGCATGCGATCCGGGTAGACGTTCATCCCGGCCACGATCCGCGTGAAGCGGCGCAGCATGTGGTCGAGCGCCAGGAAGCTGTCGGGCAGGATGACGCGCTCGACCGACGAGTGCGAGATGTCGCGCTCGTGCCAGAGCGCCACGTTCTCGAGGCCTGCCAGCGCGTTGGCCCGCACGACGCGCGCCAGTCCGCACAGCTGCTCGCACCCCACCGGGTTGCGCTTGTGCGGCATCGCCGACGACCCCTTCTGCCCCTTGCCGAACGGCTCCTCGACCTCGCCGATCTCGGTCTTCTGCAGGCCGCGGATCTCGAGCGCGAACTTCTCGATGGACGCCGCCGTGATGGCCAGCGTGCTCAGCAGCTCGGCATGGCGATCGCGCTGGATCACCTGCGTCGAGATGGGCGCGGGCGTCAGCCCGAGCATCTCGCACACGCGCGCCTCGATCGTCGGGGGCAGGTGCGCGAACGTGCCGACGGCCCCCGAAATGATGCCCACCGAGACGGCCTCGCGCGCGCGCTGCACGCGCACGATGTCGCGCTGCACCTCGGCGTACCAGAGGGCGAGCTTGAGGCCGAAGGTCATGGGCTCGGCGTGCACGCCGTGCGTGCGCCCCATCATCGGCGTGCGCCGGTGCTCGAAGGCGCGGGCGCGGATGGCCTCGGCGAGCGCGTCGAGGTCGCGCAGGATCAGGTCGCACGCCTCGCGCATCTGCAGCGCGAGAGCCGTGTCGACGACGTCCGACGACGTCAGGCCGAAGTGCAGCCACCGGGCCGCCGGCCCCACCCGCTCGGCGACCGCCGTCGTGAACGCAATCAGGTCGTGCTGCGTCGTCTGTTCGATCTCGTCGATGCGGGCGATATCGAACGCGGCCTTCTCGCGCAGTTCGCGCGCCGCGTCGGCCGGCACGATGCCGGCTTCCGCCATGGCGTCGGCCGCGGCGAGTTCCACCTGCAGCCAGCACTCGAAACGGCGCTGCTCGGCCCAGATGGCCGACATCTCGGGTTGTGAATAGCGGCGAATCATCAGGCGACCTCGAGTCGCGCGCGGTCGAGCGCCGCCGACGCCGCCTGCGGGCCGAGGGTCGTCACGCCAACGGGCTGACCGGCAAACAGCACGTGCGCGACGCGCATCACCTCTTCCGGGGTGACCCGCTCGATGCGGTCGAGCATCTCGTCCAGCGAGACGTGCCGGCCGAAGTACATCTCCTGCCGCGCCAGGTGCGTCATGCGGCTCGACGTGCTCTCGAGACTGAGCATCAGGCTGCCCTTCAGGTGGTCCTTCGCGCGCCGCAGTTCCTCGTCGCTCACGGCCGTCGTGCGCAACGTGCGGAACTCCTCGACGACGAGGTCCACCACCTCGGGCACCTTGCCGGACGCGCAGCCGACGTAGACGGTGAGCAGCCCGGTGTCGCGGTAGGACGACAGCCCGCTGTAGACCGCGTAGGCCAGGCCCCGCTGCTCGCGGATGTTCTGGAAGAGCCGTGAGCTCATCGAGCCGCCGAGAATGATGTTCAGCAGGTACGACGGATAGCGGTCTTCGTGCGCCTGCGGCAGGCCCGGCGTGCCCACCACGACGTGGCTCTGCTCCAGGTCCTTGTCGCGCTCGATGAACGGCGGCGAGCTGACGGGCGCGGTCTCGACCCAATCGGCGCCGGCGTCAGGCACGTCGCCAAAGGCGCGCTCGACCAGGTCCTTCATCGCCGCGTGGTCAAGGTGGCCGGCCGCCGCGACGACGAAGTTCCGGCCAACGTAGGCGTTGCGGAAGTAGTCGAACAGCGCGGCCTGATCGAACGACTCGACGGTGTCCGGCGTGCCGAGAATGGGACGCCCGAGCGGGTGCCCGCGCCAGTAATGCTCCGTGAAGAGCTCGTGGACGAGGTCGTCCGGCGTGTCCTCGACCATCTTGATCTCTTCGAGCACCACCTGCTTCTCGCGCGACAGCTCGTCCCCGGGAAACGCCGGGTGCAGGACGAGATCGCTCAGGATGTCGAAGGCGCGGGGCACGTGCTCGTCGAGCACCTTGATGTAATAGCCCGCGTACTCCTTCGACGTGAACGCGTCGAGATGCCCGCCCATGGAGTCGATCTCCTGGGCGATGGCCCGGGCCGAGCGCGACTCGGTGCCCTTGAAGAGCATGTGCTCGACGAAGTGCGCCATCCCGCTCTGCGCGTCCGCTTCGTGGCGGGATCCGCGCGCCAGCCAGACGCCGAGGCTCACGGACCGCACGTGCGGCATCGACTCGGTGACGAGCCGGACGCCGTTGGACAGGGTGTCGTGGACGATCATGGATGGTGGGTCGGGCCCTGTGGGCGTCGTGCCCGCGGCCCCGAAACAAACATGATACCAGCCCCCGGCACGGACGACCCCGGGCGGATCCGCCCCGCGCTCCCCTACACTGTCTTCATGGGCAGTTCCGCACCCGCGGCCGTCGGGACCGACATCGCCGAGCTCGAGCTGGACGAGCTGACCGAAGTCGTCGTCAATCTGGGCGGCAAACCGTTCCAGGGGACGCAGGTCTACCAGTGGCTCCACCGCAAGGGTGTGGCCGACCCGGAGGCCATGACCAACCTCTCGCGGTCGCTGCGGGCGCGGATGACCGAGGCCGTCCACGTGGGAACGCCCGCGCTGGTCCGGAAGGACGTCTCGGCTGACGGCACCACGAAGTTCCTGTTCCGCCTGGCCGACGGCCGCGAGATCGAGTCGGTCTTCATCCCCGACACCCCTGCCCAGACGTTCTGCATCTCGACGCAGGTCGGCTGCGCCATGCGGTGCGCCTTCTGTCTGACGGGCACGATGGGCCTCACCCGCCACCTCACGGCCGGGGAGATCGTCGGTCAGGTGCGTGTGCTGGCGTCCGAGCTCGGCTTCCTCGACAGGCCGTTCAACATCGTCCTGATGGGCATGGGCGAGCCACTGCACAACTACGACGCGACGATGAAGGCGCTGCGGATGCTCGCGAGCGAGCACGGCCTGGCCGTGTCGCCGCGGCGGGTGACGCTGTCGACCGTGGGGCTGGTGCCGGCCATCGAGCGCCTGGCACGCGAGCCGCTGATGCCGAACCTGGCCATCTCGCTGCACGCGACGACCGAGGAGCAGCGCGACGCCATCGTGCCCATCAACCGCAAGTACTCGCTCGAGCAGCTGATGGACGCGTGCCGCGCCTTCCCGCTCAAGCGCCGCAATCGCATCACGTTCGAGTACGTCCTGCTCGAGGGCGTGAACGACACGCCGCAGGACGCCCGCCGCCTCGTCAGGCTGCTGCACGGCATCAAGGCGAAGGTGAACCTGCTGCCCCTGAACGCGGCGGAAGGGATTCCCTTCACCCGGCCGTCGGAAGAACGCGTCGACACCTTCGCGCAGATCCTGGCCGACGCCCACGTCACCGTGTCGGTGCGCAAGAGCCGCGGGCGCGACATCAGCGCCGCCTGCGGACAGCTTGCGGTGAAGCCCGCCAACAGCTGACCGCGGACCGCCCAAGCGGGTGCGGCCCGGCCGTTGTCAGACGGCGGCAGCGTGCCGCGTCCTCGCGGTATGCACACCGACATCACCGTGATTCTGGACCGTTCCGGGTCCATGGCCAGCATCGCCGACGACGTCGTCGGCGGGCTGAACACCTTCCTCCAGGAGCAGCAGAAGGCCAAGGGCGAGGCGACGTTCACGCTCGTGCAGTTCGACGACGAGTACGAGGTGGTGCACGCCGGCGTGCCGATGGCCGACGTTCCGCTGCTGGCGCCCTCCGACTTCCAGCCGCGCGGCAGCACCGCGCTGCTCGACGCCGTCGGCCGAACGATCGTCGAGCTCGACCGGCGGCTCGCCGACGCTCCACCCGAACGCCGCCCGGCCCGCGTCATCGTCGTCGTCCAGACCGACGGCTTCGAGAACGCCAGCCGGGAGTTCACGCGCGAAAAGGTGTTCGCGCTGATCCAGGAACGCGAGAAGGCGACGCCGCGAAAGGACGCCCCGGTGTGGGAGTTCGTGTTCCTGGCCGCCAACCAGGACGCCATAGCGGAAGGCGGGCAGATGGGCTTCACGGCGGACAAGGCCGTCGACTTCGACGCCGACGGCGGCAGCGTGCTTTCGATGCACCAGATGCTCTCGGCGAAGGTGCTCGCGGCGCGGCAGGGGCTCGAACTCACGTTCGACGCTGACGATCGCGCGCAGGTGCGGCGTCCCCGCCCTTCGGCGGGAACGTAAGGCGGCATACCGCCTCCGCTTGCCGTTCGCGCCTCAGCGCGGCCGGCGGAACGCCACGTAGTAGTGATTGTCGCCTTCGTCGTCGAACTCCTCGGCGACGACGAGGTCGTGCTCCGCGAGCAGGGAGCGATACGCCTCGGCGCCGAGCGACGTCGACGACCGTCTCGACAGGACGTCCGTCCAGGTGCAGGCCTGGGCGGGCGCCGTGAAGAGAAAGCTGCCGCCAGGCGTCAGCGCGCGCGACACGTTCGCGAAGACGCGGCGCTGGGCGGCTGGCTCGAGAAGAAACAGCAGGCCCCACGCGACGATGCCGTCGTAGCTGCGGTCGAAGAAGGTGGACTCGTCGGCCGCCTCGCACGCGACGGGGACGTCGGGGAAGCGTTCGCGGAAGGCCGCGACGAGGGCTGGCGCGCCGTCGACGGCGTGCACGCGGCAGCCGGCTGCCAGCAGGGTCTCGGTTACGGGCACCCCGTGACCACACCCCAGATCCAGTACGGACGCGCCAGCCGGTAACGACTGCGCCCAGGCGCGCACCTCGTCCTCGCCGATCCGCGAGCGTGCGGCTACGAATCGCGCCGCAATCTCCTCATAGCCGCTGGACGTATCGCGCATCGCCGCTCAGGCTCCTGCAAGCGCTCCTATGTCCGACCGATGCTGCTTGCCTTCGAACGAGATCAGCGCGGCGGCCGTGTACGCGCGGGCGCGGGCTTCCCTGTAGGTGCCGCCCGTCGCCGTGACGGTCAGGACGCGCCCTCCGCTCGTCACGAGCACGCCGTCGCGCAGGGCAGTGCCCGCGTGGAAGATCCGGACGTGGTCGCTCGCGGCTGCCTCGTCGATGCCGGTGATGGCGCGCCCCGTGACGATGGGGCCCGGATAGCCGCCGGAGGCGAGCACGACACCCACGCAGGTGCCCTGCGACACGCGAAGGGACGCGCCGTCGAGCGCGCCGCGGGCTGCGGCGTCGAGCAGCGGCGCCAGCGGGCTGGTGATGAGCGGCATCACGACCTGCGCCTCGGGGTCGCCGAACCGCACGTTGAACTCGATGACCTTGGGCCCATCGGCCGTGAGCATCAGCCCGCAGTAGAGAAAACCCGTGAACGGCGTGCCCTCCGCCCGCATCCCGGACAGGACCGGCTCGATGATCGCGCCGCGGATCTCGGCCGTCAGCTCGTCGTCTACCAACGGGCTCGGCGCGAAGGCGCCCATGCCGCCGGTATTGGGCCCCTTGTCGCCGTCGTAGGCACGCTTGTGGTCCTGCGCCGTGCCGAGGACGAGGCCGGTCGTGCCGTCGCAGAGGACGAACATCGAGACCTCGGGCCCTTCCAGGCGCTCCTCGATGACGAGGCACTTGCCCGCGTCGCCGAAGGCTGCCTGCCGCATGGCGGCGTCGATGGCGGCCCGCGCCTGCGACGGCGTGTCGCAGACGGTCACGCCCTTGCCGGCGGCGAGGCCGTCCGCCTTGACCACGGCACGTCCGCCGAGCTCGTTGACGGCCTGGTACGCGTCCTCGGGGGTGTCGCAGATGCACGCGCGCGCCGTCGGCACGCCGTGCCGCGCCATGAAGGCCTTGGCAAACGCCTTGCTCGTCTCGAGTTGCGCGGCTTCGCGCGTCGGGCCGACGACGCGGTGGCCGGCGGCGCGGAGGGCGTCCACGACGCCGCGCTCGAGCGGCTGCTCTGGTCCGACGACGGTGAGGTCGATGGCCGCCTGCCGCACGTAATCGACGACGGCGGCCGGGTCGAGCGGGTCGAGTGCGACGAGGCGGCTGCAGGCCGCGATGCCGGGGTTGCCCGGGGCGCAGTGAACGGCCGTCACCCCGTCCTCTTCGCTGAGCTTCCAGGCGAGGGCGTGCTCGCGGCCGCCCGAGCCGAGGATCAGGATCTGCATGTGCTACACTCGGCGATTGCTGTGTCGGAAACCCTGGCCTCGAAGAGGCCGTTTCACACGCGACGAAGGGAGGTGAGCGAGCGTGGCCGAAGTCAAGGTGCAGGAAGGTGAATCGATCGAAAGCGCTCTGCGGCGTTTCAAGCGCAAGGTGCAGCAGGAAGATATCATCAAGGACATCAAGAAGCACTCGTTCTACCTGAAGCCGGGTGACAAGCGCCGGGCCAAGCAGGCTCTCGCCCGGAAGCGCAGCCGGAAGAAGCAGCGTCGCGAGGCCGAGTAGCGTCGCTCGACGTTGCTCGCAGGCCCCCCGCGGAGGGTGTCGGCGCGTCCGGCAGCCCTTCGCGGTCCTTGACCCCTTTCCCGGCGTGGTGCTACTGTCGGCCTTCCTGACCGCCTGTTTTCTACTGGTTTTTACTGGCTTTTCTGGTGAAGATGCGAGGGGTGACCGACCATGCAGATTGACGAGCGCGCCGTCGGCGACGTGATTATCCTCGACCTCAATGGCAAGATGACGCTCGGCGAGGGGGACGAACTCCTTCGCGAGAAGGTGAGCAGCCTCGTCAGCCAGGGGAAGAAGAAGCTGATCCTCAACCTGGAGGGCGTGCCGTACATCGACAGTGCGGGCCTCGGCGAGATCGTGCGCACCTACACGACGGTGAGCCGGCAGGGCGGCAAGCTGAAGCTGCTGCACCTGACCAAGCGCATCGAGGACCTGCTGTCCATCACCAAGCTGCTGACCGTCTTCGAGGTCTACGAAGACGAGAACGAGGCCGTTCAGAGCTACGCGGGCTGAGCCCGTGGCGCCCCGCACGGGGCGCGTGTCCACGTGATCGCACCCTCCGTGTCCACGGCGCCGCGACCCTCAGTCGCGGCGTCCCTGTTTCGGGCCCTGCGTCCCGCCCAGTGGACCAAGAACCTCGTCGTCTTCGCGGCCCTGATTTTCGGAGAGCAGCTGTTTGCCCCTGCAGCCGCGGCGGCCGCGGTCGTCGCGTTCGTGACGTTCTGCGGGCTGTCGGGCGCGGTCTACCTCGTCAACGACGTCCGCGACCGTGAGGCCGACAGGGAGCATCCGCTGAAGCGGCTGCGACCCGTCGCGGCAGGCGACCTGCCCGTTCCGGTGGCGCTGGCCTCGGCGCTGGCCATCGCCGGGGCGGCACTGGCAGCCGCGGCCTGGCTGGGCGCGGCGTTCCTCGCCCACGCCGTGGGGTACCTGGCGCTCCAGGCCGCCTACTCGTTCGGCCTCAAGCGGCAGGTCATCCTCGACGTGCTGGCCATCGCGCTGGGGTTCGTCCTGCGGGCCTCGGCGGGCGGCGCGGCCATCGACGTCGAGGTCAGCCAGTGGCTGCTCGTGTGCACGATCCTGCTGGCGCTGTTCCTTGCGCTGGCGAAGCGGCGGCACGAAATCACGCTGCTCGGCGACGCCGCGCTGACGCACCGCGAGATCCTTGGCGAGTACACGCCGTACCTCGTGGACCAGATGATTGCGGTCGTCACGGCGTCCACGCTGATGGCGTACGCCTTCTACACCGTGAGCCCGGAAACGACCGAGCGCTTCGGGACGCCGTACCTCGGGCTGACGATTCCGTTCCCGCTTTACGGTATCTTTCGCTACCTTTATCTCGTGCATCGGCGCAGCCAGGGCGGCAGCCCTACCGAGCTGCTGCTGGCCGACCGTCCCTTGCTCCTGTGCGTGGCGCTCTGGGCGCTGGCCGTCGCAGGCATCATCTATGCCCCGATCTGACGCCGCGCGCGGCCGCACACGCGATTGACAGCCACCATGTCCGACTTCTCGCTCCGTGCCGATTCCGTCAACGTCGAAGAGATCATGCAGCAGATCCGCGCGCGCATTAAGGAGAAGCGCGGGGCTGACTACACCGAGGAGGAGGTGCGCGAGCTCGCCCGGGTGAAGCTCGAACGCTTCCTCGACCCGCAGGCGGTGCGGTCGGATCTGCTCGATCACTACCGCCGGCAGCGCACGATCACGCCGCTTGCGAGCATCGAGCCGGCGCCGCCCATCTACGCCTTCGACCAGGAGACGATCTACGCGTCGTCCCGGGGGGCGGCAGGGCGCATCCTGCGCGGAATCCGGAAGCTGCTGAATCCGGTTCTGAAGCTGCTGTTCAACCCGAACCCGCTCATCCACGTGATGAGCATGCAGGCGGCGCTCAACGGCTACTACTCGCGGAGCCTCGATCGCATCAGCGAGCGGTTCGTGCACCGCGATCAGCTCGACGGCCTGAACTTCGAGGTGCTGAACAACCTCGTCGTCGAGCTCACGCGCCTGGGGATCGAGAACCGCAACCTCAAGATGCGCGTGGAGTCGCTGAACACGCGGCTCGACTTCGCCGAGCGCCGGGGCCGCGCGCTCGAGGGCGTCGTGCAGTACAAGGCGGGAGCGTCGCCCGTGTCGCTGACGACGCTGGAGCCTGTGGAGGGCGGCGAGGAGGAGGGCGACCGCGCCGGCCGCAAGCGCCGCCGCCGCCGTGGCCGCCGCCGCTCCGAGTCCGACGATGGCAGGGACGCCTCCGGTAGGGACGGCTCTCCGAGCCGTCCGGAGGAAGGTAGGGACGGCGAAGGCAGGGACGACTCTCCGAGCCGTCCGGCCGACGCCACGACCGACGCCCCGAGCCGCCCCGAACCCGACGCGACACCGACCCGCGCCGACAACCGCAGCCCGGACACCCCGTCCTCCGAATCGTGAAGCTCGGGGTCGTCGTCCAACGCTACGGCGCCGACGTGAACGGCGGCGCCGAACTGCACGCGCGCTACATCGCCGAGCGGCTCGCGCGCCGGCACGACGTGACGGTGCTCACGTCGTGCGCCGACGACTACGTCACCTGGCGCAACGCGCTGGAGCCTGGCGAGTCGACGGTCAACGGCGTCCGCGTGCTGCGGTTCCCGGTGAGCCGCGAGCGCGATCCCGACGAGTTCGGCCGCCTGTCGTTCGACGTCTTCGACCGCGAGCACTCGGTGAAGGACGAACTGCGGTGGCTCGACGCCGAAGGCCCGACGAGCCACGAGCTCATCGCGCACCTCGAGCGGCACGCGTCAGACTACGATTACCTGTTCTTCTTCAGCTTCAGGTACTACCACAGCTACCACGGCGCGCGCGCGGTGTCCGACCGCGCGATCCTCGTGCCGACGGCCGAGCGCGACCCGGTGATCGGGATGGGCATCTTCCCGCCGATCTTCCGCGGCGTGCGGGCCATCATGTACAACTCGCCCGAGGAGCGGGCGATGATCCAGGCCGCGTCGGACAATACCGACGTGCCGGGCGTCGTCGTCGGCGTCGGGTCTGCCGTCCCGGACCACGCCCACGGCGAGCGCTTCAGGAAGCGGTTCGGCATCGACGGGCCGTTCGTGCTGTACCTCGGGCGGATTGACGAGAACAAGGGCTGCGCGGAGCTGTTCCAGTTCTTCCAGCACTACCTGTTCAACACGCGCCGCGAACTGACGCTGGTGCTGGCCGGCCGGTCAATCCTGCCCATCCCCGACCATCCGCGCATCCGCCACCTCGGCTTCATCGACGACACGACGAAGTTCGACGCCCTCGCGGCCGCGGAGGCGCTCGTCATGCCGTCGTTCTACGAGAGCCTCTCGATGGTGGCACTCGAGGCGTGGGCCATGGGACGGCCGGTGCTCGCCAACGCCCGCTGCGACGTCCTGCACGGGCAGTGCCTGCGCAGCAACGCCGGCCTGTTCTACACCGACTATCCCGAGTTCGCCGAGACGCTGCACGCGCTGGTGACCAACGGCGCGCTGAACGCGGCCCTGGGCCGCAACGGCCGCAGCTTCTTCCGGGCGAACTACGCCTGGCCCGTCATCGACGCGAAGTACGACGCGATGCTGGAGCAGCTGCAGCAGGCCGACGCCGGGGGACGTCCCTCGCGCATGGAGCCGCTGCCCGGGTGGCTGGCGCGGCAGCGTGGCACCCTGCCCCCTGCGCGCGAGGTGCTTGCCAACCTGCCGGACGGCCCCGTTCGCGAGGCCGCAGACGTGCCGGCGACGGGAGCGAGCAGCGCCCGTGAGCGCGCCCGTTCCCGCCAGCGACGGCCGCGGGGACGACGGCCAGCCCCGACAGGACGGTGAACGGCGTGGCTCAGGCAGTCCATCAGGTGCTCGCGACGCTCGGCTACGGCGACGCGATCGGCCACGAGGTACTCGGCATCCAGCGCGTGCTGCGCGAGGCCGGCTACGAGTCGGACATCTTCGTCGAGACCGCCGATCCGCGGCTGCTCGACATGACGCGCGACTACCGCGAGCTGATCGACGTGAGCTCGCCCGACAACGTCCTCATCCATCACTTCTCGATCGGATCGCGCGCGAGCCGGGTCGCCTACGCGCTGCCCGACCGGATGGTGCTCGTCTACCACAACATCACGCCGCCGGAGTTCTTCATCGACGTGCACCCGCTGCTCGTGCAGCTCTGCTTCATGGGCCGCAGGGAGCTCGGGGCGTACCGTGAGCGCTGCGTGCTCGCGCTCGGCGACTCGCGCTTCAACAGCGACGAGCTCGACGCGCTCGGCTTCCCGCGCACCGGCGTCCTGCCCGTCGTCCCGAGCTTCGCGCACCTTGCGGGCACGCCCGACCGGCGCCTTGCCGCTGGCTTCGACGACGGGTGGACCAACATCCTCTTCGTCGGGCGGATGATCCCGAACAAGCGGATCGACGACCTGATTCGCACGTTCCACGCGTACAAGACGCAGCTGAACCCGCGGTCGCGGCTGCTGCTCGTCGGCTCGTACGGCGGCTTCGACCTGTACTTCGCCATGCTGCAGCAGCTGGTGGCGACGCTGCGCGTGCCCGACGTGCACTTCATGGGGCACGTCAGCAACGAGGAGCTGACGGCCTGGTACGACGTCGCCGACGTGTTCCTGTGCGCGAGCGAGCACGAGGGGTTCTGCGTCCCGCTCATCGAGGCGTTTCACAAGCGCGTGCCCGTCGTCGCGTACGCCGCCACGGCGGTGCCGTCCACCATGGACGGCGGCGGCGTGCTGTACACGGACAAGTCGCCCCTGCACGTCGCGCAGATCGTCCATGCCCTCGTGGACGACGACGATCTGGCCGAGCGCGTGATCGCGTCGCAGGACGCGGCGCTGGCGCGTCTGCTCGCGCAGGACTTCGACGGCACGCTGCTCCGGTTCGTGGACGAAGCGCTGGCCGCCCCGCCGGGTGAGGCGCCGGACGTGCCATTCGACTTCTGGGAGCAGTTCCACCTCGCGGAGCGGCTCGAGGAGCTGCGCATGTACCGGCCGTCGGCGCTGCGTGCGCTGCCCGAGGAAGACGAGCGCACGTGACCCCGCTCAGCGTCCACCAGTGGGTGCCGGCCGCCCACAAGGGCGACGCCATCGGCGACTCGGCACGCAAGGTGCGCGACCTGCTGCGCGCCCGCGGACACGCGTCCGAGATCTTCGCGCTCACCATCGACGACGACCTGCGCCACGAGATCAGGCCGTTCAGCGATCCCGAGGCCAGGCGGGGCGACGTGACGGTGCTGCACTTCGCGCTCCCGTCGGTGATGACCGGCGCGTTCGCGACGCTGCCGGGCGGCCGCGTGCTGCAGTACCACAACATCACGCCGGCGCACTTCTTCGCCGGTTACGACGCGAACATCTACCGGCTCGCCACGCTCGGCCGCGCCGAGCTCGCCACGCTCGTCGGCCACGTGGACCTCGCGCTCGGTGATTCCGAGTACAACAGGCAGGAACTGGAGGCGCTCGGCTTCGCCCCGACCGGCGTGCTGCCGATAGCCGTCAACACCGCGCGCATCACCGACGCGCCACGCCGGCCGGCCCTCGAGCGCGTGCTCGCGGACGGCCAGATGAACATCCTCTTCGTGGGGCGCATCGCCCCCAACAAGAAGATCGAGGACCACATCCGGCTGGCCGAGTACTACAAGCGGTACGTCGACACGTACTACCGTTTCATCTTCGTCGGCCGCACCGACGCGGTGCCCCGCTACTACCAGACCATTCGCGCGCTGATGGAGCGGTACCAGATGCCATCCGACCGGTTCTGGTTCACGGGCCCCGTGCCCGACGTCGATCTCGCCGCGTTCTACAGGCACGCCAGCGTGTACGTGTCGCTCAGCGAGCACGAGGGGTTCTGCGTGCCGCTCGTCGAGGCGATGGCGGCGCGGGTGCCCGTCCTCGCCTACGGCGCCGCGGCCGTGCCTGAAACCATGGGCGGCGCCGGGTGCGTGTTCACGCCGAAGGATCTGGCGTACGCCGGCGAGCTGCTCGGGCTGCTCACCTACGACGACAGGCTGCGTTCCCGTATCATCGACGGGCAGCTGGCGCGTCTGGAGGCATTCAGCGACGCGCGCCTCGATGCGCACCTCGACGGCATGCTGGCGCCCTTCGCCTGAGATCCGGAAGGACGAACCTGTGAAGATTGCTTTCATCGTGCAGCGGTACGGCACCGAGATCCTCGGCGGCTCGGAGTACCACTGCCGCCTCGTCGCCGAGCGCATGGCCGCACGCCACCAGGTGGACGTGCTGACGACGTGCGCCCGCGACTACATCACCTGGGAGAACGTCTACCCGGAAGGCACCGACCGCGTGCGCGGGGTGAACGTCCGGCGCTTCCCGACGGCCCGCACCCGCGACATCGAGGCGTTCAACCGCTACTCGGACTGGATCTTCAACTATCCGCACACCCCCGAGGACGAGATGCGCTGGCTGGAGGAGCAGGGCCCATGGTCGCCTGCGCTCCTCGACTACCTCACGGCGCACGAGAAGCAGTACGACGTCCTGATCTTCTTCACGTACCTCTACGCGCCCACCGTGCTCGGCCTGCGCGTGAACCCGCGCAAGAGCATCCTCGTGCCGACCGCGCACGACGAACCGGCCATCCACCTCGGGATCTACCGCGACGTGTTCCGCGCGCCTGCCGCGATCGCCTATAACACGGCGTCGGAGAAGGCGTTCCTGACGCGGACGTTCGACATCACCGCGACGGCCGTCGAGATCGTCGGCTGCGGCGTCGACCTGCCTGAGCTCGAGGGCCCCGGCAAGCCACGCCGTGGCGTGGACGCCCCGCTCGAGGGACCGCTCGTCCCTGCCGGCGGGTCGGCACCGGATGCGGCAGACGACGCGGCAGGCGACGAGCAGCGCGCCACCGACGCCGGTGACGACGGCGGGTCGCCGGGGGTACGCCGGGACGGCGAGGGACGTGACAGGCGGCGCGGCCGCGGCAGGGGACGCGGGCGCGGACGTTCGGGACGGCCGTCGAGTGAGGCTGGTGCACAGCCGACGGAAGACGACGAGCCGCGTGGCGCCGCGTTCCGGCGCCGGCACCGGCTGTGGGGGCCCGTCGCGCTGTACGGCGGGCGCATCGATCCCGGCAAGGGCTGCGAGGAGCTGTTCGAGTACTTCACCACGTACGCCGAGGGCGGGGGGAACGCGACGCTGGTGCTCATGGGCGCGAAGCTGATGCCCATCCCCGAACGGCCGTACATCCGCTTCGCCGGCATGCTCTCGGAAGTCGAGCGCATGGAAGCCCTCGCCGCCGCCGATGTCGTCATCGTGCCGTCACCGCTGGAAAGCCTGTCGCTGCTCGCGCTCGAGGCCATGGCGGTGGAGACGCCCGTCCTCTGCAACGCGCGTGCGGATGTGCTCGTCGAGCACTGCCGGCAGAGCAACGCGGGCCTGTACTACTCGGACCGCGACGAGTTCGTCGAAGCGCTGCAGCTGCTGTTTGCCGACAGGTCGCTCCGGCGGAAGATGGGGCGCAACGGGCGCGAGTACGTGAAGCGCAACTACCGCTGGGACGTCATCCTCGGCAAGTACGAGCGGCTCATCTCCTCGCTCCGGTAGCGCATCGCACAGGACACGCGACACGTCCGACGGACCGGCGGGCGTCAGTGCAGAAGACGGCCCGCCTGGACGGGGGCTGCAGGCTGCGCCTCGCCCTGCCGCAGCGGCAGCCGTACCGTCGCGATGCAGCCGCCGGACGGGCGATTGGCGAGCGACACGCTGCCGCCATGTGCGTCGGCAATCTGGCGGCACAGCACCAGACCGATCCCGGAGCCGCCGGGCTTCGTCGTGAAGAAGGGCACGAAGACGTCAGCCCCTTCGGGGATGCCGGGCCCATCGTCCTCGACGTGCACGTCCACCCGCCCCGCCTGCACGTCCACGGACCATCCCACCCACACGCCGCCGCCGGCCGGCGGTGTGCCTGTGCGCTCATCCCGCCGCCCCTGCACGGCGTCGAGGCCGTTGCGGGCGAGGTTGATCAGGAGCTGCTCGAGCTGGTCGGGATCGGCGTCGATCTCGACCGGCGGAGACGGACGAATCGAGAGCGGCGCCTGCGGCTCGAGCTGCACGACACGTGCGACGAGCGCGCCAAGATCCAGTCGCGTCACGCGGGGCGGCGGCAGCTTGGCCAGCACCGCGTAGCCGTGGAGGAAGCGGTTCAGGCCGTCGGCCCGCTTGCCTATCACGCCGAGGCCACGCGACAGGTCGTCGGCCGGGACGCTGCCGTGCTGCGCGAGCATCCGCGCGAGACTGCCGGCAATCGACTTGATGGGGGTGAGCGAGTTGTTCAGCTCGTGGCTGATCACGCGGATCAGCCGTCGCCACGCCTGACGCTCTTCTTCCCGTAACGCGATGCTTACGTCACTCAGCACGAGGAGCTGGTGCGAGAGCCCTTCCTGCCTGAACGACGTGCGCCGTACTTCCCAGCGTCCCGTCGCGCGCGGGAACGTCAGCGACAGGATGCGCGGGCCCGCCACCTTCAGCAGGTCGGCGCATTCGAGCTCCTCGGCGCTGCGTCCCAGCAGCGCCGCCACGGCATCGCCGAACAGGCGTGCCGCGGCGGGGTTCGCCAGGCGCAGGCGGTCGTGGCCGTCAAAGGCGAGCACCGCGACGTCGAGTTCGGCCATCACCGAACCGAGGAGGGCGCTCGTCTCGACCTCCGTCAGCCGCCGGTGCTGCAGCACGTCGGCGAGCTGGTTCAGCTCCGCCCACACCTGCCCTATCGCATCGTCGCCGCCGGAACGGGCGCGCACGGAGTAGTTGCCCTCGCGCAGCCCCTGGAGGAGGCTCGCCACGGTCTGCAGCGGGACGCGCACGCGCCGGTGCACGTGCATGGCGCCGGCGATGAGCGCGGCGGCGGGCACGAGCGTCAGCAGCAGCCGGAGGGGCAGGCCCAGGTCCGACGTCCACACGAAGCCGCTCGCCACGGCGAGGGCGGGCACGCCTGCCACGAGGGCGGTGAACGCGGCGTGTCTCTCGTGCGACATGAATGCAGCCAGCTTACGGCGGAAGCGCCGCCACGTCCTCACCGGTCCGTGGAGATGCCGTAGCGTTGCAGGCGGCGGTACATCGCGCTGCGGCTCAGGCCGAGCGCCCCTGCCGCGAGCGTCACGTTGCGCTGATGCCTGTCGAGCGCCTTCCTGATCAGGAAGGCTTCGACGTCCTCGAGGCTCATGTCCTCGATGCGCGGCGCCTCGCGGCGTCCGGTGCGCAGCGCAAGGTCATCGTGGGTGATGAGCGGACCGTCGGTCATCAGCACCGCCCGTTCGATCGCGTGGTCGAGCTCGCGGATGTTGCCGGGCCACGCGTGCTCCATCAGCGCCTGCATGGCCTGGGTCGTGAACCCGTCGAGCGACTTGCGGTAGCGGCGCGCGTGCCGCTGCAGGAAGAGCGCCGCCAGGTGCGGGATGTCGGGGCCGCGGTCGCGAAGGGGCGGCATGTGCACTTCCACCGTGTTCAGGCGGAACAGCAGGTCCTGGCGAAAGCGTCCCGCCGCGACCTCGGCGTGCAGGTCGGCATTGGTCGCCGACACGAGCCGCACGTCGGCACGGCGCGTGCGCGACGAGCCGAGCCGCTCGAACTCGCCCGTCTCGATCACGCGGAGCAGCTTGGCCTGCTGCGCGAGCGGGACGTTCGCAATCTCGTCGAGAAACAGCGTGCCGCCGTCGGCCACCTCGAAGCGGCCAATCCGCTCCGTCCGGGCGTCGGTGAACGCGCCGCGCTCGTGGCCGAACAGCTCGCTCTCGAAGACGCCCTCCGAGATGCCGCCGGCGTTGACGACCACGAACGCGCGCGCCGCGCGGGGCGAGGCCTCGTGCAGCGCCTGTGCCAGGAGGCTCTTGCCCGTGCCGTTCTCGCCGGTGATGAGCACGTTGGCCTCGGACGGCCCCACGCGCGCGAGCACCTGCAGCACCGGGCGCATCGCGGGCGACTCGGCCACCATCGCGGGTCCGTCGGCGTGCCGCAGCAGTGCGTTCTCGGCCTCGAGACGCCGCCCCCGGCGCAGCGCGCGCCCGAGCTCCACCTGGGTGCGCAGGATGGCGAGCAGGCGCTCGTTCTCCCAGGGCTTCTGGATGAAGTCGCCGGCGCCGCGCCGCATGGCGTCCACCGCGAGATCCACCGTGCCCCACGCCGTCATCACGACGATCGGCAACGTGTCGTCGAGCTGCCGCAGCTGCGTCAGCAGCTCGAGCCCTTCGGCGCCGGACGTCGTGTCGCGGGCGTAGTTCAGGTCGATCAGGGCGGCGTCGAAGTCGCCCTTCTCGACGGCGGCCAGCACGGCGCCCGGCGACCCGGCCGTCTCGATCGCCCACCCCTCGAGCCGCAGCAGCAGCCGGGCGGCCTCGATCACATCGGCATCGTCATCGGCCACCAGGACACGTGGTTCAGCCATCAGTCATCAAGCATTAGGCACTAGGCATTAGGCATTAAGCATTAAGCATTAAGCATTAAGCATTAAGCATCAGGCATTATCGAGCACTGCCGTCACGCCCTGCAGCCCCGGATGGCCCTCCTGCACGATGCGGCCGTCGAACAGGTGCACCGTGCGGGTCGCGTGGGCGACGTAGCGGGGGTCGTGGGTCACCATGCAGATCGTCGCGCCGTCCTGGTGCAGCTCGCGGAGCAGCTGCATCACGAGCTCGCCATTGTGGGAGTCGAGGTTGCCCGTCGGCTCGTCGGCAAGCAGGATCGAGGGCTGCGTGACCACGGCCCGTGCGACGGCGACGCGCTGCTGCTGGCCGCCCGAGAGCTGACCCGGAAGGTGGCGCGCCCTGTGGCCCATGCCCACCCGCTCGAGAGCCTGCTCCGTGCGCTTGCGGCGCTCGGCGCCGGCCATCCCCATGTAGGTGAGCGGCAGCTCGACGTTCTCGTATACCGTGAGGTCGCCTATCAGGTTGAAGCTCTGGAAGATGAACCCGATCTCGCGGTTGCGCGTGCGGGCCCGCTCCGAGAGCGAGAGATGCTCGACCTGGCGGCCGTTCAGGAGATACGTCCCGTCGGTCGGCGTATCGAGGAGGCCGAGGATCGACAGCAGGGTCGACTTGCCGCATCCCGACGGCCCCGCGATGGCCACGTACTCGCCCACGTCGATGTCGAGGTGAATGCCGTCGAGGGCGTGCGTCTCGATCTCGTCGGCCACGAAGACCTTGCGGACGCCTTCCAGTCGAATGAGCGGTGTGTTCATGTGTCGTGGTCCCCTCTTCAGCGCACACGGAGCGTGTCGTACTGGTCCCAGGCAGACATGTCCGACAGAATCACCTGGTCGCCCTCTCGCAGGCCGTCGACGATCTCGATGGCTCGCACGGAGGCCTTGCCGAGCGTCACCGGCACGCGCGTGGCCGTGCCGTCGGCCTCGAGGCGGAACAGGCTGAGCGTGCCCTGCTCCTGGCCAGCGGCAGGACGTCCGACGTACAGGGTGTCGCCGACGCGCTCGATCTCGATGATGCCATCCACCGAGAGGTCGGGCCGGGCGCCGCGTGGCAGCGCCTCGGTCAGGGTGATGTCGACGAGCACCGTGCCGCTGACGGCGGCAGGGTCGACGCGCGTCACCTGCCCCGCGACGACGCCGTTGCGGGTGTCGACCCGGGCGGCCTGGCCTATCTGCACGTCGCGCGCCTGCGTCTCGGGGACGCGGACCTGCGCCTTCAGGTCGTCCGGGTTGGCGACGCGGGCGACGTTGGTGCCTGCCGCCACCTGGCTGCCGACCTCGACGGGCACGGCCTGCAGCACGCCGTCCATCCCCGCACGGACGTTGAGCCTGTCGAGCTGATCCTGGCGGAGATGGAGGAGCGTTCGCAGGCGCTGCACCTCGGCCTCCTGCTCGCCGAGCTGCGCCGGACGCATGCGGGCGCTCAGTTCGAGCCGCTTCCGTTCGGCCGCGAGCTGTGTCTGCGCGGCCTTCGCCTTCGACGACGACTTGCGGTGCTGCAGTTCCGACACGAGCCCGTCCTCGAGAAGCAACTGGTCGGCCTCCGATTCGCTGCGGGCTTCCTCGAGCGATGCCTCGGCCTGGGCCACGGCGGCCTCCTGCGAGAGCAGGGCGAGCGTCGCGTCGGCTTCGGCCTTCCGCAGGCGGGCTTCGGCCGCTTCGAGCAGCAGCCGCGTGTCGGTCACCTGCTGCTCGAGCGACGGGTTGTGCAGGACGAGCAGCACGGTGTCGGGCGTGACCGTCGCGCCAGGGCGCAGCAGCACGCGCTGTACCTGACCGTCGGCCGCGGCGGGAATCCACGCGATGTCGACGGGCACCAGCGTTCCGGTGCCGCGTACCTCGCGAACGAGCTCTCCGCGTCTGACGGTGTCGATCCAGAGTCCCCCGCCTTCGACAGACGGCATCGCGGGGGCCAGCTGCGATGCCCCGACGCCGACCGCCACGACGACGAGACCGGCAATCAGCGGCAGACGCATGCGCTGCCAGCGGCGCCGGCGGCGGGCCTCCGGTGAAAGAGCGACATCAGGCACGGCTGGGATTAGTACAAGAACCGCGCCAGATTGGCTTGTTGCGAATTCGACGTGGAGCGGCTGGCCAAGCGCCCGAGGCCGCTACGAGGTGTTCGCTCGTGGGATTTGCCGTCCCGCGTTCGCCCGGCCTCGAGCCGGCACGGACGCGGGTCGCCGACGCGGGGCCGGTCAGCGCCTGGTGCTACGCCTTCGATCCGGCCGGCTCGTTCTCGTCGGACGTCTGCTTCCGCCGGCGCGGACGGATGTCATAGCGCTTGATCATCTCGTTCAGCGTCGTCGGCTTGATGTGCAGCAGCTCCGCGGCGCGCTTCTGCACGCCGCCCGACGCCTCGAGGGTGGTCTCGATGAGACGGCGCTCGAAGTCGCCCGTGACTTCCTTGAACGAGATGCCTTCCGGCGGGAGGACGAACGTCGGGAGCTGGAATCGCCGCGTCGTACGGACGTGATCGGGGATCAGCTCGACGTCGATGCGCGAACCCGGGCACAGGACGACGGCCCGCTCGATGACGTTCTCGAGCTCGCGGACGTTGCCGGGCCAGTCGTACTCCACGAGCAGGTCGAGGGCCTCGGGCGACAGCTCCAGGCCGACCCGCTCGTTCTCCTCGCCGTACTTCTCGAGGAAGTGCTGCACGAGCAGCGGGATGTCCTCCTTGCGCTCGCGCAGCGGCGGCAGGTTCACGGCGATGACGTGGAGCCGGTAGTACAGGTCTTCGCGGAACCGGCCCTCCTCCATCATCGTGCGGAGGTCCACGTTGGTGGCGGCGATGATGCGCACGTCCACCTTGATGTTCTCGACGCCGCCGAGGCGCATGAACTCGCGCTCCTGGATCACCCGCAGGAGCTTCGCCTGCGTCTCGAGCGGCACGTTGCCGATCTCGTCGAAGAAGATGGTGCCCTTGTCGGCGACCTCGAACAGGCCCTTCTTCGGCGAGACGGCGCCGGTGAACGCGCCCTTGACGTGCCCGAACAGGTTGCTCTCGAGCAGGTCGGGCGGCAGGTTGCCCGAGTTCACCGTGACGAAGGCCTTGTCGGCGCGCGTCGAGTTGTTGTGCAGGGCCCGCGCGACGAGCTCCTTGCCGGTGCCGCTCTCGCCGTTGATGAGCACCGTGGTGCGGCTCGGCGCGGCCTGCATGATCAGGTCGAACACCTGCCGGATCTTCGAGCTGCGCCCGATGATGTTCGCGAACCTGTTGCCCTGCGTCTGCAGGTTCTGCTTCAGGATGCGGTTCTCGCGCTGCAGCCGCGTGCGCTCGACGGCGTTGCGGACGACGGCGGCGACCTCGTCGTTCTTGAACGGCTTGGTGATGTAGTCGAAGGCGCCCTTCTTCATCGCCGTCAGGGCCGTCTCGACGGACGCGAACGCCGTGACCATGACGACGGGCAGGTCTTCGTCGATGGCCTTGAGCTCGGAGAGCACGGTGAGGCCGTCGATGCCGGGCATCATGACGTCCACGATAGCGGTGTCGAACGCCATCGAGCGCGCCAGCTCCAGGCCGGCATGGCCGTCGGGGGCGAGGCGCACGTCGTAGCCCTCGCGCGACAGCAGCGCGTCGAGCACGTCGCGCATCACTTCTTCGTCGTCGATGACCAGGATGGTTCCAGGGGCGGTTGCCATGTCTTCTTGGTGCGCGGGTCAGCCCGCCTGCGGCGCCGAGGCCGCACCGGCACGTCCCGCCGCGCCCCGGGCGCGCGCGTGTGCCGGGAACGAAAGGGTGAACGTCGTGCCGTGGCCGACACGGCTGTCGCACGCGATCGTGCCGTCGTGCTCCTGCACGATGCCGTAGGTGATCGACAGGCCAAGGCCGGTGCCCTGGCCTATGGGCTTGGTCGAGAAGAACGGATCGTAGATGCGCGCCAGGTGCTCGGCAGGAATGCCGCCCCCCGTGTCGCTCACCTCGATGACGACGCGGCCCGACTCGTCGCGGGTGGCTATCGAGAGCCAGCCGCCATTGGGCATCGCGTCGCGGGCGTTCAGGAACAAATTCAGCAGCACCTGCTGGAGCTTGTGCTCCACAGCCCGGACGATGGGCGCCGGGTGCGCGAGGTCGCGCCGCACCTGGATGTTGGCGCTGCGGAACTGGTGATCCAGCAGGGCGAGGACGTCGTGGACCACGACGTGGAGATCGACCGGTGCCGCATCGCTCTGGGCGGGCCGTGACAGGTGCAGCAGGCTGTTGACGATCTTCGCGGCCCGGAACGTCTGCCGCTCGATCTTCTCGAGCAGCCTGGTACGCGGGTCGTCGGGATCGGCCTGGTCGAGCAGCATCTGCGTGAAGCTCGAGATACCCGTGAGCGGCGTGTTGACCTCGTGCGCGACGCCCGCAGCAAGCAGGCCGATGGAGGCCATCTTGTCGGCCAGCTGGAGCTGCTCCTCGAGTTGCACGCGTGACGTGATGTCTTCGAGGATCAGCACGCTGCCCGCGTTCCCGCTCGACGACGTCCGCAGCGGCATCAGTGCCGCGTTGACCAGGAGGCGGCGCGGGCCGTCGGCATGGCGCGAGGCGAGCCCCATGCGGTAGGCGAGCGCGACCTCGCCCTCGTCGCGCGGCGCCGCGCGGAGCGACACGAGGAACTCGCTGTCGAACAGCTCGTCGAGGCGGCGGCCGACGGCCTCCTCCGGCGGCACACCGTAGATCCGGTGCAGCGCGGGATTCCAGCGGAGCACCACGCCGTCGAGGTCGGCCACGAGCATCCCGTCCTGCAGCGACTGGACGACGTTCTCGCTGAACTCGCGCATCCGATCGAGTTCGTCCGCCTTCTCGCGCAGCTGCTGGTACAGCCGGCCGTTCTCGATCGCCGTCGCGACCTGTGCGGCCACGGCGTTGAGCAGCGTCAGGTCCTCGCTGCTGAGCGGTTCACCGCTCGGGCGGGAGCCGAGCGCGAGGACGGCAATCGGACCGTCCTTCGCCACGCAGGGCACGAAGTACTGGACACCCCGCTCGCGCCAGTAGCGCACCTCGTCCTGCGAGAAGCGCCGCACGGTGAACGGGTCGTCGAGGCTGACGGCCTGCCCGGCCTCGATGCGCGTGCCGATGCCCGAGAACCGGTTCAGCGGGGGCATGGGCTGCTCGTCGAAGCCGATGGTGCGCACGGGCGTGAACGCGCCGCCCTCGGTGGCCTGCGCCGCCAGCAGCAGCGCCAGGCGGTCGACGCCGAACGTCTCGGAGAGGCGGTGCACGAGCCTGCCGCTCAGGCTCTCGAGGTCGAGTTCGCTGTTCAGCTCGCGGGCAAAGGCGAGCAGCGCGCGCCGATAGTCGTACCTGTCGCGGTAGTGGGCGTAGTCGAGCGCGTTCTGGATGCCGCTCTTGAGCAGCGGCGCCAGCAGCACCACGACGACGGTGGCGAGCACCGCGATGACCGAGTTGTGCTGCTCCGATCCGCCCAGGAAGAACTCGCTGGCCAGGCGCAGGATCGTGCTGTAGATGGCGGCGATGGCCACAAGCGCCGTGGCGTAGACCACCGTACGCTTGATGATGACCTCGACGTCCATCAGCCTGTAGCGGACGACAGCCGACGCGAAGGCCAGCGGCACGAGGGCCAGCAGGATCACGAGCAGGCCCGCCACGGGCCACGGCTCGTAGCCGAGCGCGTACGGCAGGCCGTACGCCAGCGCGAACGGAAGCGCACCGGCCATCGTGCCCCACACGACCCAGCGCAGCTGCCGCCGCGCCGTCACCGAGCGCAGCCGCACGAGCACGCGGCTCATCACGATCTGGCCCACGATCACGCCCACCACGAGCTGCAGCATCTCGAGGCGGTCGAGCACGAAGATCCACCGGCTGAACGACTCGCCGACGACGTCGGGGTTGGCGAGCACCCAGACGCGCGACAGGCCGAGCACGACGGCCGGCAGGTAGAGGGCGGGCACCGTCGCGCGGCCTGCGGCCGTGCGCACCCAGGCATCCTGCCGTTCGGGGAAGACCAGCGCGAAGTGCACGAAAAGCGGCGGCAGCGCGAGCAACGCCACGACGTCGGCCCAGTAGAAGACCCAGTCGAGGCGATCCAGCCGGCCGCTGTACGAGAAGCCGCAGACGCCGAAGAAGGCGACGGTGAGCCAGAAGAAGTGGAGCGTCGCGGGGTCGCTCGGCCGCTGAATGCGCACCGAACACCCCACCAGCAGGGCCAGGACGGCAACGAGGGCCAGCGCGTAGTACAGCGTGCGGTGCCCGTCGGGCACCGGTTCGAGCACGAGCCGCACGGGCGCGCCCAGGCCGGCCCGTGAGATGACGTAGGTCAGCGCCTGGCCGCGCTGGCTCCCGTGCTGCGCGTCGAGCACCTGCTCGACCCTGTCGATGCCGCGGCCGTTGATCGCGACGAGGACGTCACCAGGCTCGATACCGGCCCGCGCCCCCGCGCCCTGCTCGAGGATCTCGGCCGCGACCACGCCCTCGGCCCGCACCTCCCACAGGACGCCGTCCTCGACTTCCCTCCACGTCGTGCGCGAGACGACGTTGGCAGCCACCAGGGCCAGCAGGAGCGACGTGACGAGCACGGCCACCGCCGTCCTGCCCCATTGCGCCCCTCGCCGGTCTCCGCCGGGATGCCATTGAAACTCGTTCATCAACGTTCGTGCAGGTAGAGCCTGGAACCTACAGGTTCAGCAAAGGTCATACCACGATGGACGAGGCTTGCTCAGCCATTGCAACATGAACGGTTTCAACGGCTTATGCTGCGAACAGGTAGTCCGGTAGACACTGCTGTCCAAAGTTCGGGATCAGTGTAACAAGATTCCGGATCGGTAGACGGGAGCGGGCGGGCGACCGGACAGCGAGGCCGGGTCAGAACTTGACCAGGACGCCGGCGATTACGCGCTTCGGCGGCCTTACGACGAGCAGTTCGTCGTAGATCGAGCCGATGCTCATGCCGTCGCGGAAGAGGTTGCGGACGGAGACCATCAGCTCCCAGTCGGCGCCGCTCACGCTGAGGAACGGGAGCCGCTGGCTCACCTGGATGTCGAAGCGGGCGTCGGCCGAGGCGTGGTCGAGCGCCGTGCTCCGGCGCGCGAACGCCGAGTTCACCTTGTAGGCCGCGCTGACGCGCGTGGCGGTCTCCGGGATCTCGGTGGTAATCCGCGCGGTGAGGTCGTGGATGCGCTCGTCGCCGAGCCTGGCGGCCGATGGCGCGAAGCGCTGGATCAGGCCCCGCTCCCCGACCCCGTGCCATGAGGCGGTGGCGGTCGTGTACTCGATGCCGCCGACGATGCGGCTGCCGACGGGCTGGCTCACGCCGATGACCCACCCCTGGGCGTTTACGTTGCCGCCGTTGGCGACCACGTAGTGGCCCAGATCGGGCTCGGCGCCCTGCGGCCCGACGCCGAACATCGCCACCAGCTGGTTGTCTACCGCCTGCCTGAAGTGGCGGACGCCGATCACCAGGCTGGCCACCTCGCGTTCGAGCCCGATTTCGAGGTGCCGCGTGCGCTCGGCGCTCAGCCTGCCGGAGGCGCTCGCCGCGGTGAAGGTCCGCTGCGGCGGCAGCGAGAATGCCGAGACGTTGCGCGGGTCGAATTCCTCGGCGCCCGGCGCCAGCATCTGCTGGGTCACGGCCACGCGCACCCATGTCTTGTCGAGCGGCGAGACCGACACCGTGACCGTGGGACTCAGGAGCGCGTTGCGGTCGAGGTAATCGTGCCAGGCGTACCGCGCGCCATACGTGATGGCGGCGCGACGGTGCATGCGGTAGGTGTCGAAAGCATGGATGGTGCCGGCCGACCGGCGCTGCTCGGTCACGCTGACGAGCGCCGCGGGCGTCTCGCTGCTGTACGACTGGAGCGCGAACGACGCGCCGACGTCCAGCGCATGGCCCTTCTCGACGGCCCTGGTGAAGCTGCCCGCGACGATCCACGACGACAGGTCGCCGCGGCTGAGCGCGCCCCGCACCGACCAGTGCGACGTGCCCCCGATCGGCGCTCCGACCGTGGCGTAGGCCACGCCGCTCGGCACACGCTCCCACAGCATGCCCTCGCCGTCGGACGCGCCGTCGAACGCGGTGCTGGTCAGCAGCTGCACCTGCCCGGACAGCGACGCGTCGCCGAGCACGTTCGTCGTCGCGCGTGCCGATGCGCGAGCCGAGAGGGGCCGTCCGGCGCGATCCTCTTCCCACGACAGCTCGTCGGCCAGCGCGTCGAGCACGACCATCGTGTCGACGTCGCGCAGGACCGAGCGCTTCAGGTGCCGGAGACGCCACAGGCGTGGCGTATGGTCGTGATCGTCGGCCGGCGCAGGGGGCGCGGACGCGATGGTGCTGCCGCCGAAGCCGGCGGCGATCACCAGCTGTTCGTCCGGCGCGGCCGGAACGGCTTCGCCCGCGGCCGCGGGCTCCGTCGGGCTCAGCGCAACACGATGGACCGCTGTTTCGGACGGATCGACCTCGACGAACTCGCGCGACGACGCCTTGAACCCGGCGCGCTGGGCCCGGATGAGGTACGTGCCGACAGGCACGGCCGCGAACACGAACCGGCCGTCGTCGTCGGTCACGCCGAAAAGGGCATCCGGACCGACGGCCGACACGGCGGCCCCCGTCAGGGGCAGGCCCCTGTCGTCGGTGACGACGCCCTCGATCCGACCCGACACGAGCCCGGCGGACCGCACCGGAGACGACGCTTGCGCGCGCAGCAGGGGCTGGGCGTGAGCCGCAGTGACGAGGCTCAAGCCGACCGACACCGCCGCAAGCGTCATCGTTCGGGTCATGTCTACTGCTCCACCGGGGTCGGGCGCGCCCGACCCGTTATCACGGGGTGACAGAGAAGTTTACATCGCGCTCGAGCGTCGTGCCACTCACATTGTCGGTCACGGTGATGGCCATCCGGTACTCACCGGGCTCGAAGGCCGACGCGGGCAGGTTCAGGCTGCCGACCAGCTGATGCCCCTGGTCCACGTCGAAGCCCGCCGGCAGCGTCTCGGCGTTGAGCACCTGCGGCTCGACGGCCCTGAACTTCGACTCGCCGAGCGGCCCCTTCTTGTAGGGCTGCCAGCCGATCGTCACGTCCGGCTTCCTGGCCGGCGTCAGCCCGGGGTTGTAGACGACGAAGAAGATGGCCAGCTCGTCCTTGGCCGTGAACTTGCCGTCGAAGCTCGGCTTCAGCTCCAGGTTGCCGATGACGTACGGCTTGGCCTTCTGCTCGTCACCCGTGGGCACGCTCTCGAGCGGCGTCACCTGGCTCGACAGGAAGACGCTGCTGGTCGTGTACTCCGAGCCCCAGTAGTCGGGCACGGTCAGCGTTTCCTTGAGCACGGCCACCTTCAGGGGGGTGGTCGTGTCCGAGGTGCGGACGGCCAGGTAGACGTCGTACTCGCCGGCCGGCACGCTGAAGGGCCGGCTGAAGGTGAGAGGGCCGCCGGGCGTGGCGGGCGTCGCCGTCAGCTCGTAGAGGTCTTCCCAGGGGTACTCGACGCCCGAAACGGCCTCCGGCGCCAGGTCCTGCTTCTCCTTGCCCTTCTTGCGGCGGTCCTTCTTCTTGTTCTTCGCCTTCGGGTCTTCCGCCGGCGGCGGCGCCGCCTCGGGCGGGGCCGTGCCAGCCGGCGCCAGGCGCAGGTAGGCGGCCAGGCTGCTTCCGGTGCCGAGGGCGCCCGACGGCACCGTCACGGTGAACGGCACGTAGATCTTCTGGTCGGAGGCCTTGAGGAAGTCGAAACGGATGTCGATCTCGGCCGACGCCGCCGGGTCGGCAGTCACCGGCGTCTCGGCGGCAGGGTCGTAGGTGTAGACCGAGACACCTTCCGGCCCCGCCATCGCCTGGTCCGTGGCGCTCACGAGCGATCCGATGAGCGCTTGGCGCGGATCCACCGCCGGCACGTCCTTGTCGCCGTCCTTCTTCTGCTGAGCCGAGAGCGGCCAGACGGCCACGGCCACCGCCAGCGCGGCAGCGGACCAGGTCATCGAACGAGAGAGGGTGCCCATGGGCAGATGACTCCGAGAGAGTGGCGGTTCGCCAGGCGCTGGAACGGCCACCTGACCAGCAACGGACAGGATATCATCGGCCCATGTTGAACGACTCGCTGGTCATCATCCTGGCCGGAGGCGTGGGAGAGCGTCTCTCGCCGCTGACGCGGGACCGTGCCAAGCCGGCGGTCTACTTCGGCGGGCCCTACCGCATCATCGACTTCACGCTGAGCAACTGCATCAACTCCGGCATGCGCCGGATCTTCATCGCGACGCAGTACAAGAGCCTCTCGCTCAACCGCCACATCCGCATGGGCTGGAGCGTGGTGGCCGAGGAACTCGGGGAGTTCATCGAGATCCTGCCGCCGCAGAAGCGGGTCAGCGACAACTGGTATCTCGGCACCGCTGACGCGGTCTACCAGAACCTCTACTCCCTCGTGCGCGAGCCCTCGAAGCACATCGTCGTGCTCTCGGGCGACCACGTCTACAAGATGGACTACTCGAAGATGGTGCGCTGGCACCAGGAGCGCGGCGCGGCCGTGACGCTGGCCACCTACGAGGTGCCCGTCGCGGAGGCCACGCGGTTCGGGGTCATCCAGGTGGACGAGGACGAGCGCATCGTCGGCTTTCAGGAAAAGCCGGCGGAGCCGCGGCCGATTCCGGGGATGCCCGACACCGCGCTGGCGTCGATGGGCATCTACGTGTTCGAGTCGGACGTCCTGATCCGGGCGCTCGAGGAGGACGCGCGCCGCGACACCAACCACGACTTCGGCAAGGACATCCTGCCGGCGCTCATCGGCGAGGTGCCCGTCTACTCGTACCGGTTCACCGACGAGAACAAGAAGGCGGCCAAGTACTGGCGCGACATCGGCACCCTCGACGCGTACTACGAGGCGAACATGGACCTCGTGCAGGTGAACCCCGAGTTCAACCTGTACGACCCCGAGTGGCCCATCCGGACCCACCAGCCGCAGGCCCCGCCGGCGAAGTTCGTCTTCGGCGACGCCGGCACGCGGTGCGGGTCGGCCATCGACTCGATCATCTCGAACGGCGTCATCGTGTCGGGCAGCACCGTGCGCGGGAGCATCCTGTGCCCCAACGTGCGGGTGCACAGCTACTGCACCATCGACCAGAGTATTCTTATGCCCGGCGTGCGCGTCGGCCGTCACGCGCGCATCCGCAACGCGATCATCGACCGCGACGTGTTCATCCCGCGCGGGGCGGTCATCGGCTACGACCGTGAAGAAGATCGCCGGCGGCATACCGTGACCGAACGCGGCGTCGTCGTGGTCACGGCGACCGACGAGCCGTTCACCCAGCAACCAGATGGCGACCTGCGCCGACAGGAGCAGGCCGCCGACAGCGTCCTCAGGAGCTCTTCGTGAAGATCAGCAAGGTGGTGGGCCGCGAAATCCTCGATTCGCGCGGCAATCCGACGGTGGAAGTGGACGTCACGCTCGAGAGCGGCGCCTTCGGCCGCGCAGCCGTGCCGTCGGGCGCGTCCACGGGCGAGCGCGAGGCGCTCGAACTGCGCGACGGCGACAAGGGCCGGTATCTCGGCAAGGGCGTGCAGAAGGCCGTGGCCCACGTCAACGGCGAGATCGCCGAAGCGGTCATCGGCAAGGAACTCGACCAGGCCGCGCTCGACAAGGTGATGCTCGAGCTCGACGGCACCGAGTTCAAGAGCCGCCTCGGCGCCAACGCGCTGCTCGGCGTGTCGATGGCCGCCCTGCACGCGGGGGCAGCCGAGAAGGGCGTCCCGCTCTACGAGTACGTCGGCGCGCTGCGGCACTCACTGACCGGCGGCGGCCAGGCCACGCTCCTGCCCGCGCCGATGATGAACATCCTCAACGGCGGCGCGCACGCCGACAGCAGCGTCGACTTCCAGGAGTTCATGGTGATGCCGCTCGGCGCCCCGAGCTTCTCGGAGGGTCTGCGCTGGGGCACCGAGATCTTCCACGCGCTCCGCAGCATCCTGAAGTCGCGCGGGCTGTCGACGGGCGTCGGCGACGAGGGCGGCTTCGCCCCGAGCCTGGCGTCCAACCAGCAGGCCGTGGACGTCGTGCTCGAGGCCATCGCGAAGGCCGGCCTGAAGGCGGGCGAGCAGGTGTGGCTCGCGCTCGACGTCGCCGCGAGCGAGCTGTGGAAGGACGGCCAGTACGTGTTTGCCAAGTCGGGCGACACGACGCGCAGCAGCGAGCAGATGGTGGAGCTCTACACCGACTGGGTGCGCCAGTATCCGATCTGCTCGATCGAGGACGGCCTCGCCGAAAGCGACTGGAGCGGCTGGAAGCTCCTCACCGAGGCGCTGGGCAGCAAGGTACAGCTCGTCGGCGACGACGTGTTCGTCACCAACCCGAAGATCCTGGCCGAGGGCATCGCGCAGGGCATCGGCAACGCGCTGCTCGTGAAGGTGAACCAGATCGGCACCGTCACCGAGACGCTGCAGGCGATGGCCACCGCGTGGGAGGCCGGCTACACGACGATCATGTCGCACCGCTCGGGCGAGACCGAGGACGCGACGATCGCCGACCTCGCCGTCGGCACGCGTGCCGGGCAGATCAAGACGGGCTCGGCCAGCCGCAGCGATCGCACCGCCAAGTACAACCAGTTGCTCCGCATCGAGTCGGCGCTCGGCAGCGCCGCCGAATACGCGGGGAGGAGTGCCATCAAGCACCTGAACTGAGGAAAGCGTCAGGAGAAGGCTGACGAGGACTGGAGGGAGGACTGGAGGGAGGACTGGAGGAAGGGAGGAGCGAAGGAACGGAGGAAAGGAAAGGAGGGGGGAGGAACGAGGACCGGAGGATCATCCTCCATTCCTCTTGCCTCCCGTCCTCCGCTCCTCCTCCTCCGCTCCTCCTCCTCCGCTCCTCCTCCTCCATTCCTCCCCCCTCCATTCCTCCACTCCTCCTCCTCCATTCCTCTTGCCTCCATTCCTCCGCTCCTTACTTGCTAAGTAAACATGCCTGTAAATTCTCCCCTCGCGCTCATCATCCTCGACGGCTGGGGGCTTCGTGACAGCGACGACAACAACGCCGTGAGGCTCGCCAGGCCTGCCGTCTTCGAACGGCTGTGGGGCAGCTATCCGCACGCGACGCTGCAGGCCAGCGGCGAGGCCGTCGGGCTGCCCGCGGGGCAGATGGGCAACTCGGAAGTCGGCCACACGAACCTCGGCGCGGGCCGCACGGTCTACCAGGACCTGACGCGCATCGACAAGGCCATCCGCGAAGGCGATCTGGATGGCAATCCCGTCCTGCAGGCGGCGCTCGATCGCTGCGCCGGCGACGCGCACGCGCTCCATTGCATCGGGCTGCTGTCGGATGGCGGCGTGCACAGCCACCAGGAACATCTCCATGCCCTCGTGCGGATGGCGGCGGCACGCGGCGTCAGGCGCCTCTTCGTGCACGTCATCACCGACGGCCGCGACACGTCACCGACGGGCGGCCGCGGGTACGTCGCCACGCTCGACGCCGTGCTGCGCGACGCCGGCGTCGGACGGATCGCCAGCGTCAGCGGCCGTTACTTCGCGATGGACCGCGACAAGCGGTGGGAGCGCACCCAGCAGGCCTACGACGTGATCGTCTCGGGCACCGGGCCCACGGCGTCGAGCGCCGCGCAGGTGATCGACGAGGCCTATGCCGCCGGCACGACCGACGAGTTCATCCCGCCGACGGTCATCGTGGACGGCAGCGGCACGGCGGTCGGACCGATCGCTGCCGGCGACTCGGTCGTCTTCTTCAACTTCCGCGCCGATCGCGTCCGGCAGATCATCCGCGCACTGACCGAGGACGACTTCGACGGGTTCACGCCCGCCCACCGGCCGGCCGTGCACCTGACCACGTTCACGAACTACTCGGCCGCCTTCGGCTTCCCCATCGTGTTCCCGCCGCAGAGCGCGACGCAGTACTTTGGCGAGGTGCTCGAGGCGCACGGGCTCACGAACCTGCGCCTCGCCGAGACGGAGAAGTACGCGCACGTGACGTACTTCTTCAACGGCGGCCGCGAGGAGCCGTTCAAGGGCGAGGATCGCGTGCTGGTGCCGTCGCCGAAGGTCCCCACGTACGACCTGCAGCCGGAGATGAGCGCCGCCGGCGTGGCCGACGCGTTCGTCGACAGCGTGACCCACCGCCGCCACGACGTCATCATCTGCAACTTCGCCAACCCCGACATGGTTGGCCACACGGGCAAGCTCGACGCGGCCATCGCGGCGATCACGGCCGTGGACGCGGCCCTCGGACGCTGCATCGACGCGCTGCTCGCCGCGGGCGGCACGGCGCTGGTCACCGCCGACCACGGCAACGCCGAGCAGATGTGGGACGACGAGCTGAACGCCCCGCACACGGCGCACACGACGAACCTCGTGCCCGTCGTGCTCGTGTCGCCGTCCGGCGCCGACGCACCGGCGCTGCGCGATGGATCACTCCCCGACGTCGCGCCGACGCTGCTCGGCCTGCTGGGCCTGGCGCAGCCCGAGGAGATGACGGGAGGGGATTTGAGAGTAGAGCTGTGACGAGGAGCGGAGGAGGGGAGGAGCGAAGGAACGGAGGATAGAGGAGCGGAGGAGGGGAGGAAAGAGGAACGGAGGGGGAGGAACGGAGGAGGAAGAACGGAGGAAGAGGAACGGAGGAAGGAGCGGAGGAGATGTGTCACCTCCCCCGTCGGCTCCTCCCGCAGAGTCCCGAATCTTCGTCAGACGTTCAGCGCGGTCCGCGGCAAGCGGCTCGCGTGCTTACTCAACCTCCTCCGTGAGCGCGTCTGGTGCGATGCGCAGCGACCGCAGGAA